>MEYT01000023.1:19022-19405 GCA_001774105.1 Candidatus Azambacteria bacterium RIFCSPLOWO2_01_FULL_46_26
CGGGCAGCTCTTCGTCGCTCCGCTCCTCAGAGCCTTCGGCCTGAGAATATTTGGCGTGCGGCGAAGACGCCGAGCGAGTACTGAGCAAAGCGAAGTGTGACGAGGTGATAGTATTTAAATATGTCGTACTTTGTCTACATACTCGAATGTGCGGATAAATCTCTGTATGTAGGTTGTACGAATGATCTCGAGAGAAGAATAAAACAGCATAATGATTCAAAATGGGGCGCACATTACACTAAGATTCGTAGGCCTGTAGAATTGAAATATAAAGAAATACTCAAAACATTAAAAGAAGCTAGACAAAGAGAGAGGGAAATAAAAGGATGGAGACGAGAAAAGAAGTTTGCTTTAATCAACTCGTAGCTTGCCGTGTCGATCGC
>MEYT01000024.1 GCA_001774105.1 Candidatus Azambacteria bacterium RIFCSPLOWO2_01_FULL_46_26
CCAGACAAATTTTGATGCCAACGGAAAAATTTTCGTCGGCGAACTGGCTTTGGACGGCTCTTTAAGGCCGGTGAAGGGAGTTATTGCCATCGGTTTGATGGCCAAAGAAAACGGCTTTAAAACGGTGATCGTGCCGAAAATAAATACGGCCGAAGCCGCGCTGATTCCGGATCTGGAAGTCATCGGCGCGGATAATTTAAGCCAACTTTTACTGCACCTTGAAGGCAAAACCTTAATAAAAAGCGAAGATCCGGCCGCGGATTCAAAAAACCAAGAAATTGAAGCGATTTATCCGATAGATATGACGCACATCCAGGGACAGGAGCACGCCAAAAGGGCTTTGGAAATCGCCGCGGCCGGCGGACACAACGTCCTAATGAGCGGCCCGCCGGGTTCCGGTAAAACTCTTTTGGGACGCGCATTTACTTCAATATTGCCGCTGATGAATCATGAAGAGGCGCTTGAAGTAAGCCAGATTTACAGCGTGGCAGGTTTGCTGGCCGCCGATCAGCCTTTGATTAGATTAAGGCCTTTTCGGGCGCCTCACCACACGGCCTCGGCCGCGTCTTTAATAGGCGGCGGAACATCGGCAAAACCCGGCGAAATCACCTTGGCCCATCGCGGCGTTTTGTTTCTGGATGAATTTCCCGAATTTCCCAGGCAGGTCCTTGAGGCGCTACGTCAGCCGCTTGAGGAAGGAAAAATAACCGTTTCAAGAATCCAGCATACCGCCACCTACCCGGCGAAATTCATCCTCATCGGCGCGCTGAATCCCTGCCCTTGCGGATATTTTAGCGATCCGGAAAAAGAATGCAAATGCTCTCCGACCCAACTGATGAAATACAAAAGACGGCTCTCCGGCCCGATTTTGGACAGAATCGACCTCCACATTGAAGTGCCGAGAGTCAAATATCAAAAATTAATAAGCGAAGAAGCGAACGAAACCAGCGAAACAATCAGGCAAAGAATCGAAAAAGCCAGAAAAATTCAGGGTGACCGGCTCGGAAAATACAAAATTCTGACCAATTCCGAAATGAATCTTAAACAAATTAAAAAATATTGCCAATTGAATCAAGAGTGCCAGGAAATCATAAGACAGGCGGTGAACAATTTAAAACTCTCGGCAAGGGCTTACCACCGGCTTTTGAAATTAAGCCGAACCATAGCCGATCTGGAAGGAGCCGACGAGATTTACCCTTACCATCTGACCGAGGCATTGCAATACAGGCCGAAGGAAGAACCGTAATATATAACAATGGAATGGCATAACAACAAAACCGCCTGAAAGGCGGTTTTTAGTCGCGTCGTTCTGTAGTTTTGATGCTTAAAACCTTAGTTTTCCGAAGAATTGTCATCCGGCAAATTATCTCCCGCGCCTGTTGCCGAAGAATCAATCGCCACAACCGCGGCCGGGGTTGTTACGAGAGCGCCGCGTCGATACTGGGACAAAACATTTTTAACGCCCCACGGCCCGCGTGTTTCAAAGTGAAGATGACAGCCGGTTGAACGGCCGGCCCCTATCATTCTTACATTTCTCCTGTCCCACCCGCCTCCGACTTGGGCTATTTGCTGGCCTTGCCGCACCTCCTGACCCGGTTGAACCGAGATGGAGCCGGAAAACAAATGAGCATACAACGTGAGTGTTCCATTAGAATGACTGATTCTTACGTTATTGCCATAACCGCCGAAAAGCGAACGGCTCCTGGCATTTTTGGCTTGAGGACTCACTTCCTGCACAACCGTTACGATGCCGTCAGCGGCGGCGAAAACCGGGGTTTCGCAGGAATTTCCGACGTCAACCCCGTTCTGACCGTGTTTAAGCTGGGTGATAATGCCGGAAACCGGTACGATGAAAAATCTGTTCACCTTTTCCCACAACTCTTTCAAAGATTGTTTGACCGCGGAACCGGCCGCTTTATTGCCGGGTTTCGGCGCCGTTTTCACGATAACTTGCGGCATTTCCGCGCCGGGCAAAAGCAAGACATCGCCTGCTCTGATCTCGCCGGTGGCCGGCAAATCATTGAATTCTATGATTGCTTCAACCTCGGATTTGTATTTTTTGGCAATCGCCGACAAATTGTCTCCTTTTTTAACGGTGTATAAAACGCCATCAACCGGCAAAATCTTTAATTCCTGGCCTGGCTGAATAACGCTTGAACCGGTCAAATTATTGGCCCACAAAAGAGTATTCAAAGAAATACCGTAATCGCCCGCTATTTTAGCCAAAGTATCACCATGCTTGACCGTGTAAATGGTGAATAAATCGGCCTGGCCGGAACTTTCAAAAGCCGGGCCGGAATAAGAAATCACGGCACTGTCTTGAACAATGGCCAAGTTTCCCGTCGCCCCGGAACCGGACTGGGTTTGATTGTTATCCTCTCCGAATATGCTATTAATAATTGAGGATACAGGGCCGGCCGGATAAAAATAATCCCAAAAAGAAGGCGCCGCTTTGGCGTTCGGAACGATAATGACGAACAAAAACAGAAAAACGGCGAAAAACAAGGCAAAAAACCGCTTTTTGCCGTAATTAAAAGTATTCGGCTCTTTTGAGAAGAGCCGATAAATAAGCCGTATTTGGTTGTCTTCCTCTCTTTTTCGGCCTTTTAAAGCCGAAAAAGCGGTCCAAAAACCGGATGAAGTTGTATCCATCTATTTCTTATATAAGTTTAACAAACCTTCAAAGTCCGTGTCAATACCGGGAAAGATTGGCTGTGGATAACTCCGTAAACCAGAAAATTGATTTTTTAATCCCCTTGCGCTATCTTGAGCACATATGAATATCTTATCCGGACTCAACGAAAAGCAAATTGAAGCCGTTACGACGATCGACGGCCAGCTTTTAATTATCGCCGGAGCCGGTAGCGGCAAAACAAGAGTTCTTTGCCACCGCGTCGCTCATTTAATTGAACACGGCGTCAGTCCGGAAAACATTCTTGCCGTAACTTTCACCAATAAAGCCGCCGGGGAAATGAAAGAGCGGATTACAAATCTGCTAAAAACCGAAAGTTATCGGCCAAAAAATGTTTCCGTCGGCACTTTCCATTCTTTGTGCGTCAGAATCCTGCGCCAGGAAATAGACAAACTCGGCCATTTTGGACAAAAATACGGCAAAAATTTCGTGATTTACGGCGAGGACGACCAGGAATCGCTGGTCAAGAAAATACTTCAAAACCTGAGCCTTGACACCAAACAATTCAGCCCGAGGTCAGTTTTGTCGGCAATTTCCGCCGCCAAAAACGAATTTATAGAGCCGGAAGCGTACGAATCCGGAGCAAAGACCTTTTTCCAAAAAACCGTTGCCAAAATTTACGCGGCTTATCAAAAAGCCCTTGAAGAGCGCAATGCCCTTGATTTTGACGACCTTTTGAACAAAACATTGGAAATTTTCCAAAAATTTCCTTCAATTCTTGAAAAATATCAGGAAAAATTCCGTTACATTTTGGTTGACGAATACCAGGACACCAATCGCGTCCAATACCTTTTGATTAAGCTTCTGGCTCAAAAATACGGAAATCTCTGCATAATCGGCGACCCTGACCAAAGCATTTACGGCTGGCGGGGGGCGGATTTTCGCAATATTCAGAATTTTGAACGGGATTACCCCCAAGCAAAAACCGTTGTTTTGGGCGAGAATTACCGCTCAACCAAAACCATTCTTGAAGCCGCGGACAGCGTAATTTCAAAAAATAAAAATCGAAAGGAAAAAAAGCTTTGGACAAAAAACCCGGCAGGCGAGCCGATTGTCGTGAATTTCGTTGAAGACGAGCGGACCGAAGCCGAGTTTATAACCAAAGAAATTCAAACTTTGGCCGGCAGGCAAAACCGCCGGCTTTCCGATTTTACGGTTTTGTACCGCACCAACGCCCAATCAAGAGCGATTGAGGAGGCGTTTTTAAAAGCCGGCTTGCCTTATAAAATCATCGGAGGAATAAAATTTTACAGCCGCAAAGAAATAAAAGACATTTTGGCTTATCTTCGGTTCATTCAAAATCCTCAAGACACAATAAGTTTTGAGAGAATACTCAAACTAAGCCGGCTGGACGGAACTATCACGGCGAAAAAACAAGAGCGAATGAAGAATTTTTTGGAATTTGTCGAAATGAGCCGCGACAAAAGCCGCGAACTGCCGGTCGGCAAATTAATCAAGTTCGTGCTGAAGCATAGCGGCTACGAGGAGCAATTTCAAAAAGAAACGGCTGAAGACAAAAAAGACCAGCTGAAAGGCCGATGGGAAAACGTTTTGGAACTCATCGGCGTGGCGAAAAGATATGATAAACTTCCGCCGCCGGACGGTTTGGCCGAGTTTCTGGGCGGAGTAGCGTTAGTCCAGGACTCGGACGCGATTGACGAAAAAGAAAAAGCGGCGAATTTAATGACGCTACATTCGGCCAAAGGCCTGGAATTTCCCGTTGTCTTCATTGCCGGAATGGAGGAAGGCCTGTTTCCCCACTCCCGCGCTCTTTATAATCCCTTGGAGATGGAGGAGGAAAGGCGGCTTTGTTATGTTGGAGTAACCCGGGCGAAAGAACGGCTTTACCTGCTTTTTACCCAAAAACGCTGGCTTTTCGGGAACGTTCAACGCAACCGGCCATCAAGGTTTCTCGCCGACTTGCCGGAGCACTTGGTTGAATCCGGCGATTCGGCAAGCGAATTTTTCAATGACGGCGATGATCTAATTGTTTTGGATTAGCGAAGAATGCCCGAAACTTGAATAATATCAACCGGGGCGTTATACTCGGCTCAAGCTCTTTAACAGAAAGATGGAGGTACTCCACTGAAAACAATCAGATTCGCCGCCGCTTTGCTTTCCGGCACGGTTTGTTTTTGTCTGACGCTCGCGATTTTGGGAATCTCCCGCGTCAAAGGCGGCCCGGCTTTTGCCCAAAAAACGTTCACCATCATTTGGTTTTGGTGGGCAAAACGACTTTTGAAATTAAAGGTCCAAGGCCTCTCTGTTTTTGAAACCACCCAAAAACCGGTATTGCTTGTTTCTAACCACGAGGGAACGCTTGACGCTTTTTTAATCAACATGGCCGTTCCAGCCAAATTCAAACTCGTAAGAACCCTTGGCGCCGACTGGCTGTTTAAAAACAAGGGCTTGAAATTTTTTCTTAAATCGTTGGGCGCGGTTCAAATTTGCCCAACCGATCCGCGATTTTCCGATTCAATTAAAGAAAGAAGGGCAAAACTGGCAAATCTGATTGCCTGCGGCAAGCAAGGCCAGACGATTTTAATGTTTCCTCAGGGACGGATAATGCCCGAAGAAAAATTCGGCGACTGCCGCAAGGGCGCGGCCGAGATGATTCTGGCGATACCCGAATTGACCGTCATACCGATAGCCGTCCAAGGAACTCGGAACCTCGTTTTTCAAACAAATCCCGACTCCCAAAAACTGCGGTTAAACCTTAAAAATCTTTGGAATTTTTGCGGCGAAAGGGCGCGAGGCGTGACAATAACTTTCGGCCGACCGCTTGATTATCGGTATCTCGCCGATAAAAATCAAAGAAACAAACACGTTGACGAAGAAACATTACGGATTGTTTTAACCAACGAAATCAAATACAAGCTGATTGAATTGACAAAAGACGGGCAATATGCTTTATTTAGAATGACCGCAAAGAGCGGTTAAAATTCAAAGACCTTTAAAAAGGAGGGGAAAAATGATTAAGAAAACGGGTTTTTCTTTAATTTTGGCTGTATTTTTGGTAGCCGGAATGTTTATTAATTCCGCGGCGGCCTGGATACCGGAGCCAACGGACGAGCAGAAAGAAATTTTTTCAAAAAACATAGTTCCCTGGATAACGCAGACGTGGGAAGACGAAATCAAGGCGACTACGGACGTTTACACTCTTCAGGAGATCAATCTTGTCAGGGTGGATGATTACAACGAAAACCCGGCGCAGAAAGTTTATCTGGTCAATGTCTTTTACCACGTAAAATATTTCACCGATGAACAGGTGAGCGCCGAAAGCGACATGCTTATCAAAGCGTATTTTTTGATGGAAAACGACGAAATTATCGCTTTGAGAGAGGACATAGTGAATTTGGAATCAACGCCCCCGAAACAGGACTTGCCTTAAAAGGCGGACTTAAATAAAGCCGAATCAACAAAAGATCCGGCTTTTTTATTTGGCGAAAATATTTTTCGTTGCTTTTTTTGTTCAAACTTGAAATAATGAAAAGAATGAATCCCACGCATAAACAAGAATTCAAACCCGCGAAATGGATGGGACAGAATTTTTTGATTGACCGGGGCGCTCTTAAAAAAATCGTTGAAAGCGGTGAATTGACCAAGGACGATGTTATTGTTGAAGTCGGACCAGGTTTCGGCGTCTTGACTTTCGAACTCGCGAAAAAAGTAAAAAAAGTTATTGCCGTTGAAAAGGACAAAACTCTGGCAAAAATCCTGAAAGAACAACTTTTAGAAAACGAGATCAGCAATGTTCAGGTGGTGGAGGGCGATATGTTGAAAATAAATATCTTAGAATTAATCGGCAACGATACACTACAAATTGCCCACTACAAATTAATCGGCAATATCCCTTATTACATCACCGCTCCTTTAATCAGAAAATTTTTGGAAAGCGGGCGAAAGCCGTCAATCATGGTTTTGATGGTCCAAAAGGAAGTCGCTCAAAGAATTTGCGCCAAGTCTGTTCAAAATCAGATGAGTTTGCTGGCAATTTCAGTCCGGTTTTACGCCGAGCCGGAAATCATTGCTTATGTCTCAAAAAAATCTTTCAGGCCAAGCCCGAAAGTTGACTCGGCGATTATAAAAATCGCGGTTAAAAAACCGAAAGATCTGCCCAAAATCGATTCGGAACTCTTTTTCAAAATCGTCAAAGCCGGATTTGCCGGAAAAAGAAAACAGTTGATAAACACGCTGAGCCGCGGGCTTGAGAAAACAAAAGGGCAAGTTAAAGAGGTTCTTGAGCAAGCGATGATTCAACCGGAACGCCGCGCCGAAAGTTTAAGTTTGGAGGAATGGGTTGCTTTGGTAAAAAAAATTTCATGATCCAAAGATACAAATATTTTCTTTTGCCGGTCGCGTCCGGTGTTTTGCTCGCCCTAAGCCAACCGTCTTTTCCGGCGGGACAATGGGGGCGATTTTTAATTTGGTTTGCCCTTGTTCCTTTGTTGTTTTTTGTTCAGCGCGAAGATCTGTCAAAAAGACGGGTTTTTTTCGGCGGTTTTCTCGCGGGTTTGATCTTTTTGGGGACATCCGTCGGTTGGTTTTGGGGAGCTTATCCGCTTGAGTGGGCCGGAATCGAAAATAAATTCCTGGGATTTCCCCTTACCTTGTTCATTTGGCTTTTAAGCGCCGCGGAACTCGCTTTATTTATCGGACTGTTCTCTTTAACGCTGAATTATTTTTTCAAAAAAGCTTCGGCAAAGATTTCACAATTTTGGCTTCTTTTCTTTATCCCCTCTCTCTGGATTCTTTTTGAGTACTTCAGAGCCTGGGGTTTCGGCGTTTTCTGGCTCGGCTCCGAGTCGCTTTTGGGTCCGCACTGGACGTTCGGCAACTTGGCATATTCTTTGGCCGAAAGCGCGCCCCTTTTGCAATTGGCAAGCATCGGCGGAATTTACGGTTTAAGTTTTTTAATCGTTTTCGTAAACGCGGCGATATTTCGGACGGTTCAAACGAACGGCGGATCTTTTCAGCGCCTTATAAAACCCGAATTTTGGAACCGCCGTGCGCTAAAAAATTTTTCTCCGCTCATCGCGGCGGCGTTGTTAATCGCGGTTTTATATCCTGCGGGTTGGCTGATTTTGAAAAATAAAAACGTTTCGGGTAAAGAGACGAAAGTCGCCATTCTGCAGACTAAA
>MEYT01000025.1 GCA_001774105.1 Candidatus Azambacteria bacterium RIFCSPLOWO2_01_FULL_46_26
CAGCATCGCGAACATTTATAAATGCGGCGGAAAAATCGTCTACGGCAAAGATGAACTCGCCGCTCAAATCAAGGCCGTTTACGACAACAAACATTACGGCTGGATGCTCTGGAACGCGTCAAACCGATATTCGGAAGAGGACTTAAAAGCAATTTTGGCTCAAAAAAATTAAAACCCGATCTTCGGGTTTTTTATTTGATTTTGCAAAAAATTTCCAGTATGATGAATAACATGCAAAACAACAATCAATACATCATGCCGGCCGCGATCGTCTTTTCCGGTTTAATCGTCGCCGGCGCGCTTGTTTATTCAAACGTAAATCCCAAAAAAGAGGCCTATTTGCCCAAACAAGGCGAACCGGCCGCGGATATTCAGCCGTCAAACGTTGAAAACATAAAGCCGGTAACTTCCTCCGATCACGTTCTCGGCAATCCGGCCGCGCCGATCAAAATAATTGAGTTTTCCGATTTGGAATGCCCTTTTTGCAAAAAATTCCATTGGACGATGCAAACTATCGTGGAGGAATACGGAAAAACCGGACAAGCGGCCTGGATTTACCGGCATTTTCCCATTGACTCGCGGCATCCGGTTAAGGCCAGAAAAGCGGCCGAGGCGACCGAATGCGCGAACGAACTTGGAGGAAATGAAAAATTCTGGGCCTATATTGAGCGTTATTTTGAAATCACGCCTTCAAACAACAACATTGATCTTGCTCAATTACCGCAAATCGCGGAAGATGTCGGGCTGGACAAATCAAAATTTGAATCCTGTCTCGCGAGCGGCAAATACGCCAAGCACATTGAAGACGATTATCAAGACGGAGTTGCCGCGGGAGTTGAAGGAACCCCTTACAGCATCCTTATCGCACCAAACAATCAAAAGTTCGTCATCAATGGAGCACTATCTTACGCCACGGTCAAGCAACTCATTGATTCCTCTTTGAAACTTAAATGAGAGACGTCATTTTAACGCTTAAAACGGTGTTCGGCAATTTTCATTACGCCTCGATCGCGGCGATTATTTCTTTGGCGACGTTCGTCATCTCCGTCTGGTTGCGCAACTTCCGCCTGCTTGTTGAAGTGTTCGGTTCCGCGGCGATTCCTCTTTCCGACAAACTGTCGCTGTTCACGAAGATTCTCGCCGGCGCCGGCTCAAGCGTCGGTTTGTTTTCGTTCCTTCTGATTATTTTAACGTCGGTCTTGTTCGGTGTAAACGCGTCCCTGATTGTTTATTATTTTGCCCGGAAAAGAAATTTGCCGAAAAAAGAAGGGATCGCGGCGGCCGGCGGTTTGGCCGGCGGAATTTTGGGAATCGGCTGCGCCTCCTGCGGCTCTTTTATTTTAACTTCCCTTTTGGCGTCTTTCGGCGCCTCCGGCGCGCTGGCATTTTTTCCTTTGGGCGGCGCGGAGTTCGGCATTCTCGGCGTCTTTTTGCTGACAACGTCAATATTTCTGATTTGCAAAAACATCCCTTCCGCGGCCGTCTGCGTTGAAAAAAACTAAATAATTTATTAAACTTAATATATGCTTTTAAACGACAAACAAATCAGACAACTGGCCGAAAAACACCGAATGATTGATCCGTTCGTGGAAAAACAGAAACATCAGGGAGTTATTTCCTACGGCTTGAGTTCCTTCGGCTACGATATCCGGGTCGCCGAAGAATTTAAAATTTTCACCAATGTCCACAGCAAGCACGTTGATCCGAAAAATTTTTCTCCGGAATCGTACATTGACGTAAAAGTAACGGGGGATCATTGCCTGATTCCTCCCAATTCTTTCGCTTTGGCGCGCTCGGTTGAATACATGAGAATGCCGGAAGACGTTTTCGCCATTGCCGTCGGCAAGTCCACCTACGCTCGTTGCGGAATCGTCACGAACGTCACGCCGATTGAGCCGGGCTGGGAGGGCTACATAACGCTTGAAATCTCAAACACCACTTCTTTGCCGGCAAAAATCTACGCGAACGAAGGGCTTGTCCAGCTCGTCTTTCTCAAAGGAGAAAAACCCGACCTTACCTATAACCTTAAAGGCGGCAAATACCAAAAACAAAACGGCATCACTCTGCCAAGGATATAAGGAAATAAAAACATCTCAAGAAACAAAACAAACAATCTTTAAAGATTGTTTGTTTTGTTTCTGTGCGCCTACCAGGACTCGAACCTGGAACCCCCTGCTTCGAAGGCAGGTGCTCTATCCAATTAAGCTATAGGCGCTCTTTTGCATCTGGCATACTTTATCTTATCATAAAAGGGATGTCAATAAAAATTTTTGTTTTTAAGCGTATTGCTGTAAAATGAAATAGTAAACACCACATTATTAAAATGATTGTCAAATTGCCTTCCGAAATTTCGGAAATCCTGAAAAAATTCAATAAAGCCGGCTACGAGGCTTATGCCGTCGGCGGCTGCGTTCGCGATCTTTTGAGAGGCGTTGAGCCGGAGGATTGGGACGTCACAACCGGCGCCAAACCGGAAGAAATCCAGAAAATATTTCCTGACAGCGTCTATACCAACGCTTTCGGCACGGTCATCGTTAAAACTCTCAGCGAGCGGCCGGAACTGAAAATAATTGAGGTTACGACTTTTCGGATTGAAAAAAAATATTCCGACAAGCGCCACCCGGACGAGGTCGCGTTTGCCGATAAACTGGAAGACGACCTGGGGCGCCGCGATTTTACCATTAATGCGATGGCCTCGGACGGCGAAAAAATCATTGATCCGTTCGGCGGACAAAACGACTTAAAAAATAAACTCATCAAAACCGTCGGCAGTCCCGAAGATCGATTCAATGAAGACGCCTTGAGAATGCTCAGAGCGCCGCGTTTCGCGGTTCAGCTCGGATTCGATATTGAAGAAAAAACCGCCGAAGCAATCAAAACAAACGCCGGCTGGCTTCAGGCAATCGCCAAAGAGCGAATCCGTGACGAATTCGTCAAAATAATCAACAGCGAGCGGCCAACCGAAGGCGTTGAACTCCTGCGAGAGCTTGGTTTGCTGCGCTATATTATTCCGGAACTTTTGGAAGGAATGAGCGTAGGTCAAAACAAGCACCATATTTTCAGCGTTTGGGAGCATAATCTCCGCTCTTTGGATTACGCGGCCAAGAAAAAGTATGATACGGAAGTCAGAATCGCCGCCCTGCTTCATGACGTAGCCAAGCCGAGAACAAAACACGGCGAAGGGCCTGATTCGACTTTTTACGGCCACGACGCGGTCGGAGCGAGAATGGCCATTGGAATTTTAAATCGGTTGAGATTCCCAAAACATCAGACGGAAAAAATCGCCGATCTCGTCCGCTATCACCTGTTTTATTACAATGTCGGCGAAGTGAGCGAGGCCTCGGTCAGGCGGCTCGTCCGAAAAGTCGGACCGGAAAACGTCGAGGATTTGCTGAAAGTCAGAATATGCGACAGAATCGGTTCTGGCGTGCCCAAAGCCGAGCCGTATAAATTGCGGCATCTTCGTTATTTGATTGAAAAGGTTTCCCGCGATCCGATTTCGGTCAAAATGCTGGCCATAAACGGCGACATTTTAATGGCCGGGCTAAGTCTTGCGCCCGGACACAAAATAGGGTATATTTTGAACGTTCTGCTTGAAGACGTGCTGAACGATCCGAAAAAAAACAAAAAAGAATTTTTGATTGAGCGGGCGCGAGAATTGAATCAAAAATCGCAGGAGGAACTGAAAAAAATGGCCGAGGAAGCAAAACAAAAACGCGAAGAAGTGCAGATGAAAATTGAGACGGTGAGCAAAAAGAAATATTGGGTAACATAAATAAGCGGGTTTACCCGCCGAAGCTTCAGCGAAGGCGGGCCGTAGTATACCGGTAATACACACGCTTCGGGTGCGTGTAGACTGGGTTCGATTCCCAGCGGCCCGACTAACAATCAAAAAACCGTCCCGAGTATGGTCGAGGGACGGTTTTTTGAAATGTTTTTTATGCCAGCGACGCGATTTTCACGATCTTAACAAACTCTGTCGCGTCAACGCTCGCGCCGCCGACCAAAGCGCCGTCAAGAATTTGAACGAAGTCCGAAATATTTTTAGAATTAACCGAACCGCCGTAAAGTATTCTCACTCTTTCCGCCGAAGGGCGGTCGTATAAATTCATCAAAACTTTTTTGATGAAAAGTTTGGCTTTCAACGCGTCGTCCGGCGTTACGGTCAGGCCGGTGCCGATCGCCCAAACCGGCTCGTACGCGATGGTCAGGTCGGCCAATCGGCCTTTGGGAATTCCGGCCAAGGCGTTTTGAATTTGCGTCTCCAAAATTTGGGCGACTTCTTTTTCGGAAGCGCCGCGATCCGACTCTCCGGCGCACAAAACCGCTTTTAAACCGGCCTTGAACGCGGCTTTGAGTTTTAAATTTATCGTTTCGTCCGTTTCGTAAAAATACTGCTTTCGTTCGGAGTGTCCGACAATGGCGTAACGGCAGCCAAACTGCCTAAGCATCGGGCCGGAAATCTCGCCCGTATAAGCGCCTTTTTCTTCCCAAAATAAATTTTGGGCGCCTAAAACGATCTTCTTCACTTTTATTTGATTTAAAAGAGGCAAAAAAATCGCCGGCGGGCAAACCGCGACATCAACGTTTTTAACCCCCTTGACTCCGCCAAGAACACTTTTGAAAAGCGTTTCCGCTTCCTGGGCGGTAACGGGATGTAATTTCCAGTTGGCGACAATAAATTTGATCATATTTTATTATATTTTTATTCCTCTCAAATATTCAGCCGCGGTTTCAGGGGCGATTGTGGCGATCTCAATGCCCGTGCCCAGTTCAAAACCGGCCCAAATGGCGGTTTTCGGCAAAATTTCAATATGCCAGTGATAATGCTGATATTGCTCGCCCCGGCAAGGCGCGGTGTGAATGAAAAAATTGTAACAAGGGTCTTTCAGCCCGATATAAAGTTTTTTTAAGGAAATTCTTAAGGCATCGGCGGCGAAAGAAATATCTTCATGGCTGATTTTTTCAAAAGAGGGCTGGTGATTTTTCGGGAAGATTCTTATTTCAAAAGCCGTTCTTGAAACAAACGGGGCGACCGACAAGAATCGCTCGTTTTCGTAAATAATTCTTTTTCCCGAACTCTTTTCCGCGTTCACCATAACGCAATGGACGCATTCTTGCCGGTTTTCAAAATATCTCTTGGAACCGGCGATGCTTCTGGCGACGTCCGGCGGAATAATCGGCACGGCGATAAGCTGCGAATGGGGGTGCGAAATTGTCGCTCCGGCTTCCGGGCCGTCATTGTGAAAAATCAAAATGTACTCCACGCAATCCTTTTCCGAAAGATTCAAAAATCTTGATTGATAGGCCTTTAAAACAAGTTCGGTTTCTTTTTGGTTAAAGAGCGCCAAAGGCAGGGAGTGATCGCGGTAAACCAAAACCTCATGAAAACCGACGCCGTCCATCCAGTTAAAAAGGGTTTCATGTCTTTCAACCATGCACAAACCCTCGCCGAAAGCGGGATATTTGTTGGGTATAACCGCGACAAACCAATTATTTTCGTTTTTTTTGTTATTTCTTCCGAAATTATCGGCGTGCTGATACTGCAGAAGCACCTTTTTCCCTTTCAGCGTCTCAAAAGGGCAGTCCTTTTTCGGCTGAACGGGGCGGCGATGTTTGCGTTTGAGAAAATCGTGCGGCCGTTTTGCCCTGGCTGTGGCAATAACCACCCAATCACCGGAAACGAGATCTTGCCGGAGTTCTGAAACGTTTTTAATCATACTTTTTTCTCAAAAGATTTAACCGGACCTTCATTGTTTCAAATAATACTTGAAAATAAGACCGGGCGGTAACGTGAGAAAGCGGATCGTTAACCCATCTGACCGGCATTTCTTTGATTTTGTATCCGCGAAGCCGGGCGATTGCCAATGTCTCAACGTCAAATCCCCAACCGGGAATGGTCAACCGACTGAAAATATCATTTGCCGCTTTTTCCTCAAAAACCTTGAATCCGCATTGCGTATCCCAAATTCCCCAAACCGCGACTAATTGAATAAAAAGATTGCCCGCTTTGCCGAGCAGCCGCTTGAATAAACTTTGCGGAACGGCGATCACGCTTTCCCTTAAAGCCCTTGAACCGATGACAATGTCGTAACCCTGCTCCAAAAACGGCTGCATTTTGGAAAAATGTTCGATTGACGTTGAGTTGTCCGCGTCCGTGAAGAGGCGATATTTTCCGCTTGAAGCCAGCATTCCCTGAGTAACGGCCCAGCCCTTGCCGCGATTCTCCGGCAGGTTAATCAAACGTAAATTCTTGATTAATTTGGTCAAATTATTTACAACGGACGCGGTTTTGTCGGTTGAACCGGAGTCAACGACCAAAATTTCGCAAGAATATTTTTGAACGCTCAAGTATTTATCTATCACCAGAAGCGTTTGAGGGATTCTTTTTTCTTCGTTGTAAGCCGGAATAATTACCGACAAAAAAACTTTTTGCATAATTTTATCTCTTTTTGTCCAAATAACTTTGCAAAATAATTGCCGCAGCCGAGGCATCGAGTTTGACTTTCACGTGTTTATACCCCATTCCTTTAAAATGCCTTTTTGCCAATTCGGTCGTTAAAACTTCATTTTCAAATTCAACCGGCAAATTGAGCGCCTCTTTCAGGTCTTGGGCGAATCCGCGCGTATCTCGCGCCTGCTGTTCTTCTTTCCCCGAAAAGCTGATCGGCAAGCCGATGACGATTTTTTCCACGCTCTCTTTTTTGCAGATTTCTTTGAGCAGATTATATCGTTCTTTTTTTAATTGTTCCGTTTCCAAAGTCAGATAAGGGAAAGCAAGAAGGCCTTCTTCGTCGGAAATCGCCAACCCAATCCTTTTTGAACCGTAATCAATACCTAAGATTCTCATAAGCTTCGCTAATCGATACTAATATACGAATGGATACTAATTATACGAATGAAGAAATTTAGTATCAGTATCTATTAGTATCATTAGTATGTATTCGTATATTGGTATCGCGGTTTATCTTGTAAGCACCTCGCAGCCGGTTTCGGTTACGGCCACCGTGTCTTCAAAATGAGCGGCCAACTTACCGTCCTTTGTTTTGAAGCCCCAGCCGTCTTTATCAATTTCAACATGCCAATCGCCTTCGGTAACCATCGGTTCAATAGCTAAAACCATGCCTGCCTTAAGAAGCACCCCTTCCTTCGGCCGTCCGAAATTGGGAAGCCAGGGATCTTCGTGAATTTGATAACCGACGCCGTGGCCGACCAAATCCCTGACAACGCCGAAGCCATTTTGTTCAACGTATTTTTGAATCGTCGAGGCGACATCGCCCCAACGCTTGCCCGGCCGGATTTTTCGAATCGCCAATTTCAACGCGTTTTCGGTA
>MEYT01000026.1 GCA_001774105.1 Candidatus Azambacteria bacterium RIFCSPLOWO2_01_FULL_46_26
AAAAGCGATGGCTTTTTCGGCAGTCATCGCTTTTTTGTATGCCGCCTCCGACGAGTGGCATCAAAGTTTTGTTTTTGGAAGAGAAGGAAAAATCTCGGACGTAACGATTGACGGTTTCGGCGTTTTATTTTACTTTTTCTACTATCGCCTGAAAAACCTCGGGGTTATTGGCCGCCAAATCGGCTAAAATCTTTCGGTCAAGTTCTATCTCGGCTTTTTTCAAACCCTGAATGAATTTGCTGTAACTTAAGCCGTGTTCCCTGACCGCGGCGTTGATTTTGACTTGCCAAAGCCGCCGAAAATCCCCTTTTCTCCTTTTGCGGTCGCGATAGCTGTAAGACCAGGCCTTCATCAGGGCTTGTTTGGCGGCTCGAAATTTTGACTTTCTGCCCCAGCGGAAACCTTTTGCCTGGGCTAAAAGCTTTTCGCGTTTTTTATGAGTTGTTGTTCCTCGTTTTACTCTCGGCATAGAAGTTAGAGTTTATAGATACGGCAGCATCTTTTTTATTTTCTTCGCGTCAACTTCGGCGATCAACTGGACGCGATGCTTTGTCCGGCTGATTCTGCCGGGATATTTCGCCTTAAAATGATTCTGATGAGTCGGCCGACGAAGCAACTTTTTTTTGCCTGTAATTTTAAGCCGTTTCATCAATGATTTATTTGTTTTAAGTTTCTTCGCCATGTTGCAAATCCTACTTTACGTTTTAATAATGACCGTAATCAAACCTCGTGGATTTTTTTTGACTTCTTCTTCAACTCTGAAATTCACTTGAATAAGCCGCAGAAACCCCCGAAGGCGTTCTTTGGCAAAATCCAAATTCGCTTTTTCCCGACCCCTGAGCACCAATTCGATCTTCACTTTGTTTCCTTTGTTTAAAAATTTTTCCGCCTGACCGGCTTTCATTTCCATGTCGTGCGCGGACGTTTTTAAACCGAATCTCACTCCTTTGATTTCAATCGTTTTTTGCCTGGCTCGGGCGACCCTCTCCTCTTTTTCTTTCTTGTAAAGATATTTGCCGAAATCCATTATCCGGCAAACCGGCGGCTGGGCCTGCGGGGCAATCTCAATTAAATCTAAATTGCGCTCCTTCGCCAATTGGAGCGCGTTGGCCGGCGGCATTACTCCGAGGTTTTGACCGTTTTCGTCAATCACCCGGATTTCAGCCGCCCTGATTTGTTCATTGATTTTCGGTTTCTTGTCTATCGTCTTAAAAACTAATAACAGCAAAATGTTTACTGTTATCTGTTTACTGTTTACTGTTTACTGTTTACTGAAGCAGTGGAGATGGCGGGAATTGAACCCGCGTCTAGGAATTTGTTTCAAAATTTATCTACGGACGTAGTTCAATTGGTGTTTCAATTGAAAAGTTTAAATTGAACAAAATCTTTTCAACCGTTTCCGGATTTAATCTCGGCAATTGGCTCCGGTTTTCAAATGCCCATCTCGATAATATGACACCCGAATTCCGCCCATCGAGAATCAACAGCTCGGATGGCTTACGCGCTTAGGCGTAAACTGGTAAAAGTTGCGGAACGCTAAAGGCGTTTGCCAAAGCGTTCTTTGCTTTTGAATATAAGTTTGCACTTATTGTTTTTGCCGGTTTTTTACAAGGTTCCGAGCGCCTTGATCCGCAAATCTTGAAAATAACCCCTATCGAATCCAAAAAATCATCCCCATGTTTTAAGTCCTCTTTCGATTTCCCTTCCTGTCTCTCTTTTTTTAATCAACTCTCTTTTCTCGTATTTTCGTTTTCCTTTGGCTAAACCGAATTCCAGCTTAATTTTACTCCGTTTAGTATACACTCTCAAAGGCACTAAAGTCAAGCCCTGGGCATGGCTTTTGCCGATGAGATAATTCAATTCCTTTTTATGAAGCAGGAGCTTGCGGCTTCTCGCAGGATCATACTCTTTGGGAACATTGGCCGGCTGATAAGCAGGAATCTTGGCGTTGAGCAAATAGGCCTCGCCTTCTTTCACGACAACATAAGCCCCGTCCAAACTTATGTGGCCTGTCTTAATCGCTTTGACTTCATGTCCAAAAAGCGCCAAACCTGCCTCGAACGTCTCCAGGATTTCATAATCAAAAAAGACCTTTTTATTGACGGTTATCAAGGGCATAGTTTCATTTTATCATACTTTATCCCATTCCCTAATATCAAATTTTAAAGTAAAATGGAATTGATATGAACACTCAACAGCAAATCACCTCCCTCGTCAAAAAAGCGATCCAAAGGAGCCAAAAAACCGGAGAGTTGTCGAAATTTGAGATTCCGAAGATTGAGGTTGAAAAATCGGCCGAGAAAATTTACGGCGATTACGCGACCTCGGTTGCTTTGAAATTGACGAAAATCGCCAAGAAAGGCCCGCACGACATTTCCTACCTCATCAGTAATCAAATCTTGGCAATGACTCGCGGAAAGCATCTTTTTGAAAAAATAGAGGTCGTGCATCCGGGCTTTATCAATTTTTTCCTTGATCAACATTATCTTCAAAAAAACGTTCAAGAAATTTTAAAAACCGGCTCAAAATACGGCTCTTCAAACATCGGCAGAAACAAAAAAATCCAGATTGAATTTATCTCGGCAAATCCGACCGGCCCATTGACCGTTGCAAACGGCCGGGGAGGATTTTTCGGCGACACGCTGGCGAATGTTTTGGAAAAATCGGGTTTCAAAGTGATTCGGGAATATTATATCAACGACGCCGGCAGACAAGTGCGACTTTTGGGCGAATCGGCCATGGCCTCGCTCGGACTTATTTCCAAGAGCGAAGACCATTATCAGGGCGATTACGTGAATGAATTGGCGAAAAAACACAAAAAATTCATTTTGGCGAACAAAAACGATTCCTTAAAAACCGGCAAACGTTTGGCCGGAGACATTTTGAAAACAATGATCAAACCACCGATTAAAAAAATGGGAATCAAATTTGACGTCTGGTTCTCCGAAAGTTCGCTCCACGGAAAAGGCAAATTAATTGAAAAGGTCTTCGCGCATTTAAAAAAGAAAAAATTGATTTATGAAAAAGAAGGCGCGGAGTGGTTCAAGAGCACGAGCTTTGGCGACGATAAGGATCGGGTATTGAAAACATCCGAAGGCGAGTGGACTTACGCGATGCCCGACATCGCCTATCATTATAATAAATTCGCGGTTCGCAAATTTAACAAAGTCATCAATATCTGGGGAGCCGACCATCACGGCTATGTTCCGCGGCTCAAAGCCGCTTTGTCCGCTTTTGATTTCGCGAAAAAACTGGATGTCGTAATCGTCCAACTGGTTCGGCTGATGGAAAAGGGGCAGGAAGTCAGGATGTCAAAGAGAAAAGGAACATACGTAACGATTGACGATTTGCTTGACGAGGTCGGACCGGATGTCGCCAGATTTTTCTTTTTGATGTCTTCGGTTCAAAGCCACATGGATTTTGATTTGACTTTGGCGAAAGAAAAATCGGAAAAAAACCCCGTTTTTTACGTTCAATACGCCCACGCAAGGATTTGCTCAATTTTAAAAAAAGCGAATATCCGACTAAAAGCTATAAGCTATAAGCCTTCGTCCCGAGCTCAGACCGAGGGGCTAAAAGCTGATTTGAGTTTGCTTACTCATCATTCAGAATTAGAGCTGATGAAAGAACTTTTGCGGTTTTCGGAAATTGTTCAGGATGTGGCTGAGAATTATACGGTCAACCACCTCCCCACTTACGCCCTTGAACTGGCGGCAAAATTCCACGCTTTTTATCGCGACTGCCGCGTGATTTCCGAAGACAAAGAGATAACCGCCTCGCGCCTTGCGCTCGTCCGCGCGACCAAGATTGTTCTTGCAAATACCCTGGAATTAATGGGAATCAAAGCGCCTGAACGAATGTAAAGGGTTGGGGTAAAAGGGCGCGTCTTAAAATCTCAGACCGCCCTGTAGAAATTTGTCAGGCTTTTGGCGGCTTGGTATAATTAACGCATCTTTTAATTAAACAACTTACATGAAACTAAAAAAGGGATTATCTCTGTTATCTGTTTTAAAATCTCCGCCAGCGCAGACAATCATTAAGATTGTCCTAATTGCCGGAATTATTGGTGTTTTCTGGCAAATAATCAACCTTACTAAAAACGTTTCAGAAATTAAGAACAAACAGCGGGACATTGAGGCCTTGGAAACAGAGTTGAGCTGGTTTAATACCTCTGAATTTAAAAGAATTGACGCGCTTGTCCGAGACCTGCAACGAGGCGTTGATTGGCTCCAAACAGAAAGAGCAAAAGAAACGGTATCTCCTCCGGCTAAGCCCGAACAATCGGCGGTGGAAATAAAGAAGGATTTGCCTATTGACCCTAAGACTGGCTGGCAGATTTATCACAGCAAATATTTTGGGCTTGAGATGCAACTTCCCAAAAATTTTGTCTTTAATTCTTTTTCTCAGAGCGGTGGCCCTGGTCAAGACATGGTTTATAAAAGTATATCTTTCATAGATTCACAAGATAAGGAAAAGATTACAAAAATTATTATTAACAAACCAATACCGGAAACTGGGTATGAATTATGGTCGCCCATTAAAAAAGAACAAATAACACTGGATAGTGTGGTAGTCCGTAAAACTTACATGACGCCTGACGATTCGAGCGTGAAAAATAACTTTATTTTATTCAATTGGAACTTTGAGGACTACCAAAACTCGGGACAAATAACAATCACTTTCCCAACGACCAGCGCCAAAAAATATGAGCCCTTATTTGAACAAATTCTCTCCACCTTTAAACTCATAAATTAGCTACCCGCAAATGAAATAACCGCTTTGGATTTTCCAAAGCGGTTATTTTTTTTTTAAGTTTTCGTTATTCTATCTCAAACGAAGCAATAGATTTTAGCATTGTTTTTGACCAATCTACTTTTTGGGCAGTTCCTGTTGCTCCTCCAACGCCGTTGCCTTCTGACCAAAAGTCAAGGTCAAAATGATCGTTGTCAATCCGCGTAATCGTCCACTGGCCATTGGCGTTAGTATTTACTTGATGGTCTCTGATTACCACCTGATCGCCTGTTTGATAGCCATGTCCAATTACCTGAACCCGGATGGGAGAGGTGTTGGTGGAGCTTACTATTGGCAAGGCCGTAGATGAAGCGCTGATATCCACTTGGATGGAAATTTTATCTCCAGCAACAACTGCCACAAAGTTGTTTGTATTGTTTGCGGGCGAACAGCTTCCGGGAGGAATTGTGACGCTTAGAGTTGGATTTGTCGCCACTCCGTTTTTCATAATGGTAAACACAGTGTTACCGCTCAAGGAATTTGAAACGCATCTTACGTAAAGATTTTTGATTGTTCCCGGCTTTGTGATTATCGCCGCTACTTCATTATCCGTTTCGGCGGTGCTATTGTCGTCGGTAAAATACTGGATGTTCGGGGACAGACCTGGTATTAAACCAAAATTCGAGGGCATAAATGTCATGGTGGAGGCGAGAGTTTGGGCTATATACAAGTTATTTTCCGTTGGGACACCGTCGGGATTTTGCGCCAACACATTCGGGTCGGTAAATATCGCGTTTCCTATAGGATTTATGGAAATGCCGTTCACATCTTGCGTTTGATAATGGATATGAGTGCATGGAGGGTCGCCAGTATTACCTGTATTACCAACAGTTCCGATTTGTTCACCCTGATACACACGCTGGTCAACCGAAACAATAACTGAATTTAAATGGGCTAATCTGCCGAACAATCCACTGCCGTAATCAATAACCACTGTCTTGCCCCAGCCACCTGCAGTGCCGGCAAACGTTACTGTGCCCGATGCCGGAGCAAATGCCGGCGCGCCCAAATCGTTGTTGCAAGTTTCGCCAGTACCAATAGGTTTACTGAAATCCCATGCATAGTAATTATTGCCCTGATGAGTAGTTCCTTGTCCGATGCCTTGCGTTACCAACCAACGTTCCCCGCTTTTATACGGTAACTTCAAAGAAATAACCGCGTTCGCCGAACTCGCAAACATCAACATCATCAAAATCCCAATCAGTACTCCCGCACTCTTTTTCATTCATGCTCCTCCTTGTTAAGGGTTGAGATATTGTCATTCTGAACGCAGTGAAGAATCTCAAAGAATCCAGGGGGGATTCTTCGTCGGTCGCCTTCGGCGACTTCCTCAGAATGACAGATTGATTTTCAAAGAACTTTTATCCCGCACCAGAGCGAGCTCGGTACGGGACTTTGCATTTTTCACCTCCTTTTTTTGAGGTTTCAAGTATCCATTGTAACAAGCTATAAAAAAAAGTGTCAAGGACTGAGTGATTCATGTGATATCCTTCACCCAACTCTTTAAACCGCAAGGCGGAATAAAATAAAAAACTCCGCAAGTTTTGCGGAGTTTTTTTTTAAAATTAAACTTATTATTTTTGTTTTGGCTTGATAACTACCTTTCCACTTTCGTCCATATAAGCGCAATGATTGTCCGGAATGTCTTTCGTAACCGCAAAACTTCCGCCGATCCGGCAGTTCTGCCCGATTTTCACGCCTGGCATCAGATTCGCCAAAGTGGCGGTGTGAGTTCCTTTTCCAATTACCACGCCGAAGTGCCTCATTCCGGTTGAAACCTTTTTGCCTTTGATAACGCTTGTTACGTCCTTTCGGTCAAAACGGGAATTTGAAACCCTTGTTCCGGCGCCTAAACGGCAATCTTCGTCAATGATGGAATCCAGAGCGTGAGCGTCGTGAAGTTTCGTTCCGTCGCAGATGATGCTGTTTTTCACTTCCGAGCCGGCGCCAATTACCACTTTTTTTCCAATATAGGAACAATCGCGAACCAAAGTATGGTCGCCGATAACGGCTCCTTCACGGATAACAACAGGCCCCCGAATAACCGCACTGCCTGAAACCGTTA
>MEYT01000027.1:0-2084 GCA_001774105.1 Candidatus Azambacteria bacterium RIFCSPLOWO2_01_FULL_46_26
CAATAAAAGGCATGGGAGCACATTTTATAATCAGCTTTCCGATAAAAACATGATTTACATCGGCGCGGATCACCGCGGTTTTCAATTGAAAGAAGAAATTAAAAAATATCTTGCCGAGCGGGGAGAGAAGTTCAAGGACCTCGGCAATTTGAAATTTGAGCCGGACGACGACTATCCGGATTTCGCCGTTAAAGTCGCCGGAGAGGTTGCCAAAGCGCCTGAAAAAAATCGCGGCATACTTTTGTGCGGTTCGGGCGTGGGCGTTGATGTTGCCGCCAATAAATTTAAAGGCATTCGTTCGGCACTCGCGCTTTCGGCATGGATGGCTCAAGCCGCGCGGAAGGACGATGACGTGAACGTCTTGTCGTTGTCCGCCGACGTCACCGACGCGGCCACGGCAAAGCGGATCGTCAAAGTGTTTTTGGAAACTACCTTCAGCGGCGAAGAGAGACACAAGAGAAGGATAGAGAAGATAAGGAAGATTGAATCGCGATACTAATATACTAATGCATACGAATTATACCAATAAATGCGAATAAGAAATACCGGTCTTCATTCGTATTATTAGTATGAATTCGTATATTGGCATCGCGTAAGCGAAGCGTTTATGATTCAAATTATTCCCGCGATTAACGTTGAAAAATTTGATGACCTGATCAAGCAGGTCAGAGCCGTCGAACCGTACGCCGGCTGGGTCCATTTTGACGTTGCCGACGGCACGTTTACTTCCAACGAAATTTGGCACGAACCGTTTGATTTGCTTGATTTTAAAACCGATTTATTCATTGAAGCGCATTTAATGGTTGCCAGGCCGGAAAAAAAGATTGATCGCTGGCTTGTTCCATGGGTTCGTCGCATTATTGTTCATTTCGAAACCGTCAGGGATTTGAATGAAATAATCAAAAAGTGCCGGAAGGCAAAAGTGGAAATCGGCGTGGCGATTAATCCGGAAACTCCGGAAGGCGTGCTAAAACCCTTTTGCGAAAAGGTTGATTTAATCCAAATTTTAGCGGTTAAACCCGGGCTGGCCGGACAAAAATTTGACGATAAGGCCTTAAGAAAAATTCATCATTTAAGGCGGCTCTGCCCGCTTTCAATCATTGAAGTTGACGGCGGAATTCAAGTCGGCGTCGCCCGGCAGGCCGTCCGCGCCGGAGCCGATATTTTGGTCAGCGCCTCGGCGATTTTCGGCACGGGAAAAAGCGTCGAGTACGCGATCCGCGAGTTGAAAGAAGATGCGATAGCAGGGCTTACAGAGGAATGACGAAAGATTCAAAAGCGAAAATTCGAAAAGTTTTGAACGCGATCAGGCCGGCGCTGGCTTTGCACGCCGGAGACGTTGAATTGGTTGATTTTGAAAAGAAAAGCGGCGTGGTCACTTTGCGGTTGAAAGGCGGGTGCATGGCCTGTCCTTTTTCGCCGATGACGGGCAAAGAGATTGAAAAGATATTGAAGCGCGAAGCGGCGGAAGTCAAAAAAGTTAAAATTATTAATTAAATTTTTATAGCTTCAGGGAACAAAATTTTGAAAATCCTTTAACCCCAACCGCGCAGACGCGGTTGGCCGCCCCCACCCAGGATTTTCAAAATTTGTTCCCTCCGCTTGTATTTTATAGTATGGCTTACGAATCAAAAAATTTCGACCATCTGTTAGGGATAAACGGCTTGAGCGATCAGCTGCTTAAAAATCATTTTACTTTGTATCAGGGTTATGTCGCGAATTTCAATAAACTTAATCAAATTTTGATCGGGCTTGAAAAAGAAGGAAAATACGGAACTCCGGAATACGCGGAATTGAACAGGAGATTCGGTTGGGAATGGAACGGAATGCGTTTGCACGAATATTATTTTGAGAATCTGACAAAACAGCCGAAAGCGCTTGACCCCAATTCGGAATTATTCAAAAAAATAATTGCCGAGTTTGGTTCTTACGAACTTTGGGAGAAAGATTTTAAATCAATGGGAACGATGAGGGGAATCGGCTGGGTGATTTTATATTACGACGCCGAAGCGGATTCGCTGTTTAACGTCTGGATCAACGAGCATGACGCCGGGCATTTCGCCGGCGCCGCGCCGCTTCTCGTG
>MEYT01000027.1:2094-4423 GCA_001774105.1 Candidatus Azambacteria bacterium RIFCSPLOWO2_01_FULL_46_26
TCTCGTGATGGACGTTTTTGAACACTCTTATATGTCTGATTATGGTTTAAAACGAGCCGATTACGTTGAGGCGTTTTTAAAGGCGATTGATTGGGAAGTGGTTGTTAAGCGCCTTAAAATTTAGGGGCTTGACAAAGATTTTTTGGCGAATATAATGAGAGATGCTTGAACTTTGAAAATTTAATTTTAGCCAAGTTATTTTTCGAGCCAAATTTTTTGTGTTTATCGCAGTTGTCCCGATTATTGCCATCTTTGATGGCAGGGATTGGATCCTAATTTAGGGATCCTATTTCTTTTATGAGAGTTTGATCCTGGCTCAGGATGAACGCTGGCGGCGTGGATAAGGCATGCAAGTCGAACGAGGTTGGCGAGAGATTATATCAATTGCCGGCCTAGTGGCAAACGAGTTAGTAACACGTGGGTATCTACCTTCAACACGGGTATAACCCGCCGAAAGGCGGACTAATTCCCGATGGTCTAAATGTTGACGTGATGGATTTGATGGCGAGAATTTATTTTCGTTGTCTGTCCGGATTGTTGGTGTTTAGTAAAGGCCGAAAGGCGGTTGAAGAGGAGCCCGCGGCCTATCAGCTAGTTGGTAGGGTAATGGCCTACCAAGGCAACGACGGGTAGGGGGGGTGAGAGCCCGTTCCCCAACGACGGCACTGAGACACGGGCCGTACTCCTACGGGAGGCAGCAGTCGAGAATATTCGACAATGGGCGAAAGCCTGATCGAGCGACGCCGCGTGAAGGAAGAAGCCCTTCGGGGTGTAAACTTCTTTTGCGGGGGATGAAACCGTGCAGCAATGCGCGATTGACCGTACCCCGCGAATAAGGGGCTGCAAACTTCGTGCCAGCAGCCGCGGTAATACGAAGGCCCCAAGCGTTATCCGGATTTATTGGGCGTAAAGCGTCCGCAGGTGGTTTTAATAGTCAGGTGTTAAATCCTCAAGCTTAACTTGAGGCCTGCACCCGAAACGTTAAAACTAGAGGGCAGGAGAGGCTGATGGAACATACGGTGTAGGGGTGAAATCCGTTGATATCGTATGGAACACCAAAGGCGAAGGCATTCAGCTGGCCTGTCTCTGACACTCAGGGACGAAAGCGTGGGTAGCGAATGGGATTAGATACCCCAGTAGTCCACGCCGTAAACGATGCCGACTAGCCGTTTGAAGTATCGACCCTTCAAGTGGCGAAGCTAACGCGTTAAGTCGGCCGCCTGGGAAGTACGAGCGCAAGCTTAAAACTCAAAGGAATAGACGGGGACTCGCACAAGCGGTGGAGCATGTGGTTTAATTCGACGATAACCGAAGAACCTTACCAGGGCTTGAAACTCCGATGAAATCCCGATGAAAGTCGGGCCCTCGCAAGACATCGGAGCAGGTACTGCATGGCTGTCGTCAGCTCGTGCCTTGAGGTGTTCCGTTAAGTCGGGAAACGAGCGCAACCCCTATTGTCTGTTACAAGTGTCAGACGAAACTGCCTCTTTCAAAGGGGAGGAAGGTGGGGATGACGTCAAGTCAGCATGGTCCTTTGATGCCCTGGGCTACACACGTGCTACAATGGGGAGTACAATGGGTTGCCAAGCCGTAAGGCGGAGCTAATCCCATCAAAACTCCTCCCAGTTCAGATTGAGGTCTGAAATTCGACCTCATGAAGGCGGAATCGCTAGTAATCGCGGATCAGCTATGCCGCGGTGAATACGTTCTCGAGTCTTGTACTCACCGCCCGTCACGTCAAGGGAGCCGGGAGTACCCAAAGTTCCATCTAGGTGGGATCAAGGTAAGCTCGGTGACAGGGACGAAGTCGTAACAAGGCACCGGTAGCGGAAGCTGTCGGTGGATCACCTCCTTTCTAGGGAGCTATCATGAGAAAGTTTTTTCTCGCGGTGAGAAAAAATAATTCTCTCTAGGAAGGTCGATTATTTCGATTTTTTATCGAGATACATAAGTGTTGGTCTCGGAGCTTCACAAGTTGAGACCATCGGGACAACTGCATTGGACACAAAACGAAAAAACCGCATTGCTTGCAAAAGCCGCGGTTTTTTTGTAGAATAATTCTGTTATTGCGGGCGTGTAGCTCAGTTGGTTAGAGCGCGTCACTGATAATGACGAGGTCCCTGGTTCGAGTCCAGGCACGCCCACAGCAAAGATTCTCAAAATTTTTATCAGGGCCTGTAGCTTAGTGGTAGAGCACCCGGTTTGCATCCGGGAAATAGGGGTTCGATTCCCCTCAGGTCCACCAAAAAGTTCGGACTCATTTCCAGCAGAACCCTGACGAAATCTAACCGCTCGGGCGGCGCGGAATTCCCCCCTTGAACCCCCCTTC
>MEYT01000027.1:4473-17575 GCA_001774105.1 Candidatus Azambacteria bacterium RIFCSPLOWO2_01_FULL_46_26
TATGGTTAAGTCAATCCACACAAAGGAATACGCCTATTTTGTCGGGCGACTGCGGAAAGCTCGATTGGAGGTAAAATTGACACAGGTGCAGGTTGCGAGAAAATTAGGTCGGCCGCAATCACACGTCTCCAATGTCGAATCCGGACAGCAAAGGATTGACGTTGTTGAATTAAAAAGGTTCGCGAAAATGTATGGGAAAGATATGAATTATTTCCTATAAAAATATGAAAAAACTACTTCTAGTGCTAGCGTTACTAATTGGCGTTCTGTCATTTTCTGCTTCAGCTGATGCAAGGACAACTCGTGTGAGAGGGTATTACAAACCTTCAACTGGTAGCTATGTAGCGCCGCATTACAAAACTACACCGAATCGTTCCAAATTTGATAACTTTTCCACGAAGGGAAACTATAATCCCTACACCGGAAAGAAAGGAACGGTAAATCCTTTTAGGTGGTAATTTTATGGATCAAGAACACACTAAAGACTGGTTGAAAGAAAACTGGTTTAAGGCAGGAATTTTAATCTCAATTTTAATTATTGCTTATTCTTTTTACCATGTGTTAGTGGTAAAACCAGAGAGGGAAGCAAAAAGAGAGGAAGCAGCAAAAATTGAGGCCCAATTAGTCGAAGAGCAGAGAAAAACAAAAGCGAAAGAAGATTTAGCCAGTTGTGTCACGACGGCAGAAAGTAATTATTCAAGTATTTGGTTTGGGGAATGTAAGGCCCGAGGATTACTCTCCCAGTGGTGTATAGAAACGGAGAATTTGGATTTTCAAGAGTATTTAACAAAGCTGGGTATTCCCGAAGAAGAATACAAAAAACAACGGGGAATAACCGATGACAAAGCTTTCTCTGCGATTTTGGATTACTTTGAAAGAAAAGAGGACTGTTCTTGTAGTTTGCCCCTCGCTATTGCCGACAGAAAAAATGAGAGTTTAAAAGACGCTAAGGATATTTGTTATAAACAATATCCGCAAAATTAATTTATGTTATTAATTAAAAACTAAAATGAGTACATGGGGGAGGTTAAACGAACGCGTTGATTGGGCCGTCCTCAATGCTATACGAGTTGTTAATCTCATATTTTTTATTGCGATAATCTTTTATTTTGGCGAGGCGTTTACTGGTATAGCGCTTGAAAAAGTAATAATTATTCTGGGGATATTTTGGTCTTTACTGAGAGGCATGGATGCAGATTTCGTTTTGTTTATATCAAGAAAAATTCTATCTTTGGGATGGGGACCATCCCTTATAATTCTAGCTTCCATTGCAGGAATATTCTGGAACGAAAGGTACCAACTTTACCCTAATTTTAAAGAAGCTATACAAAAATTATGCAAGAAATAGTTAAGAACATAATCAACAAAGCAGTTCCCCCGCTTTTAGTAATCGCTGCGGTGGTTTTTCTGTTTGTCTTTACAGACATCTTTAAAAAAGAGCCGCCCGTGATGATTCCGCCGCCGCCACCTCCACCGATCCAACCATCAGAATTTCCAGATTATGAAGCTTTTAAATCTATGGAGAAAAAATTAGTTCTGGTTGAAAACCGCGAAACGTTCTCTCCTAAAAATAAGCCAATTATTGGTAGGGTTAAGAAAACAATCGAAGTGGGAGGCGAATTTTCTAGAATCTACATATACATTGAGGCATCCGTTGATAACGGCAAACCATTAACTCAGTGGGATAGTATATACATGAGTATTCAGTACGTTGGTGGTCACATATTCAGGTTCAACAGTTTAAAGGTATCGAGCGATACCGTCACAAAGCTTCTTTATGGTTTAAATCAAATGCCATTTTTGGAGTCCATTCCTTATTCAGAAACTAAAACACCGATCATTAAAAATTGGTTTGCTTTATTCCGTGATGGAGCAAGACTGGAGTTTGACGCCTTCATCTCTACGTTAAGACAAGGAGGCAAACTCAATTTAGTGGAACTAAGGTACGAATGTGAAACAAATAGCGATTGTTTTATTAAGTGAGAGCTCGCAGTTATATATTAGTAATAATTCTTTCCTTTTCTGTTTCTTTCGGGCCAACAGTAGTTTTTGCTCACCCCGGAAGAACCGATTCATCCGGTTGTCATACTTGTCGCACTAATTGTCCAAGCTGGGGTTTATCGTATGGAGAATATCATTGCCATAGGTCAAAAGGACTACCACAGCCCAAAGAACCGATTAAAAGTCATTTGAACAAGAGTGGTGCGGGATATACAGAACCAGCACCGGAGTATAAAATTCCAGCGACAGTTCAGCCCAGCAAAAATTCCACGCAAACAGAAAAAGTTCAGGAAGGTTGGTTTAAGAGATTATTGAAAGTGTTTGGAATTTAGCCCGCTTCGCGGACGAAAAGCTTGGGCTCCCGCGAGGGCGGCGCGGAAGGGGGGTTCAAGGGGGGAATTCCGCGCCGCCCGAGCGGTTAGATTTCGTCAGGGTTCTGCTCGTAGTGGGTTCGCACTTTTTCCAAAATTGACCACCAAAAACCTCCTCCGGAATATTCCGGAGGAGGTTTTTATTTTTACCCAGTTAGAAGTACCATGAATTTTATCTTTTAAAACTTAAAGAAAAGATGTTCTACGATAAAAACCGCAATGTAAGAATTTTAACAAACTTCTAACGGGGTTTATTTGAGAGACGCGGCAATATCAAAAGCGAGAAGCACGAACCAGCCGGCGAGCAAAACGAACCAGAGGATCATTTGAATAAACTCCAAAAACTTGCCGCGCGAGACGCTGAAATTTTCGGCGATTATGGAATAGACGTCTTCCAACGATTCCTGTTTGTTTTTTATTGAGTTCCGCCAGCCGTCAAGGTGGAATTTTTTTGAAATCAAATCGTAAAGCCGGGCCGAATACCAATCGCCGATCAGTTTAATTTCCCTTTCAAGCGCGTCAAACTCGGCGATGGATTCCGCGCGGATTTTTATGATTTCGCGGAACGATTGCGCCAGTTCCCTGTTTAAGGGAATGAGCGTTTTGGCGGTCGGTTTTTGAGTCAGACGAAGCGCCCTCTGAAGGCGTTTGTCCAGATCAAAGTCCAAAACGCGGTATCGCAAGAGCTGTAAATTCGCGGCCTCCAGCAATTCAATGATTGAATTGATTTGGCCTTCGGGTTCAAAAACAAACGCGCCGTCCCAGTCAATGATGACCATGTCGTTCTGGGCGTACTTGATTTGAGCGGACAAAGTGTATTCAATTTCCTTTTTATCAAGAGTCAATTTTTCCGACTTTAGAAATGAGGCGATTAACGGCGCTTTCGCGAAAAATTGCTCCGGTTCGCCGCTGTAGCCGGAGACGGCGGCGATTGAATATTCTTCGGCAATATCCGCCTTGCCCCCGTGTTTTTTGATTATTTTATAACAGCCGGCAATCAAGTCCTCACGCAATTTAAAAGCGGCGTCTGAAAAAACGTCGTTAACCGTGGCGATTGCTTCAACCAAAAGAACGTCCGGCGGGTACGATTTGACCGCGAAAGTCATTTCGCGGCCGTTGATTTTCATTTTTTCCTGTCCGATGACCGACTGGTGGGGGATTGAGGAAACATAATATTGCGGCGCGCTTTGGACGGACTTAAGTTCCACCGTTTCGCCCTTTTTGGCTTTTTGCGATTCCGCGAGAACGAGTGAAATGATTTTGTGTTCCATAATTTTGACGCTTTGATGTTACCATTCGCGCCTTTCTTTGTCCATTTGACATTTTAGCTTTTTCGGCGTATTATAGTGAATAAGCTTTTTAAAAATTTTAAAAATGGCTGGAAAATGAGGAGCAGAAATGAAAATCGGAATTCCCAAAGAAATAAAGAACGGCGAAGGCAGGGTCGCGTTGACGCCCGCCGGTGTCAAAAAATTGACGGCCGAAGGCCATATCGTTTTTGTTGAAACCGGGGCCGGAAGTTTAAGCGGCTTCGGCGACGAGGAATACCGCTCCGTCGGCGCGCAGATTTTGCCGCATCCGTTCGCTCTTTACGGATGGTCTGATTTAATCGTAAAAGTGAAAGAGCCGATGCCGGATGAGTGCGGGTTATTGGTTGACGATCAGATTGTTTTCTGTTTTCTGCATCTGGCGGCGAATCCCAAGCTCGTTGAGGTGATGTGTGAGAAAAACATTACGGCAGTCGCGTTTGAAATGATTGAGGATGACGAGGGTTCAAGGCCGATTCTCGCTCCGATGAGTTCAATCGCCGGACGCTTGGCGGCTCAGGCGGGAATGCATTATTTGAAATCGGAAAACGGCGGAAAGGGAATTTTAATCTCGGACGCGACCGCGACGATTGTCGGCGCCGCCGGAACGGTCGGCAGGGCGGCGATGCACTGGCTTGGGTCTTTGGGCGCTCGTATCCGCGCGTTTGACAAGAACCGACAGGCGCTCGATAAAATGAGAAAACATTATTGTTTTGAGATAGTCGAGCCGGATCCGGAAAGTTTGCGGAGAGCGGTTGCCGAATCGGATCTTTTGGTACTGGCGGCCGTGGCTCACGGCGCGTCCGCTCCGAAAATCATCACCCGGCAGATGGTCGCGTCCATGGAAAAGGGATCGGTGCTGGTGGACGTGGCGATAGACCAGGGGGGCTGTTCGGAAACTTCAAAAACCACGAAGCTTGCCGCGCCCGTTTACGTTGAAGAAGGAGTGATTCATTACTGCGTTCCCAATCTCCCCGGCTCGGTCCCGAGAAGCTCCACAAACGCGCTATCGGAAGCGGTGATTTCTTATTTGCCGAAATTAGCGAAATGTTTTATCGATCAAAGATTAAACATGAAAGCGCTTAAAAGTTGCGGCGATATTAAAAAAGGAATTCAGATTTATAACGGTGCCGTAACCAACAAGGCCCTAGCCGATTCGCTCGGTAAAGAATTTCAGCCGTTGATAATAAAATGAAAGTAAGAAAATTTGTCTCCGTTCGTAAAGAACGGAGTTTTTTTAAGTTCTCCGAGATCCTTCGGGCTTCGCCCTTAGGATGACCCCACAAGTCCTAAAGGACTTGTGGGGTCAGTTATCCACAAGAGATGTTCCATTGCCGCCGAGATTGTGGTATAATTTAAATGGTCGATAATTAGCATAAATTTCATATTTCGCCTTTTATCAAAGGCAAAAAAGGTCAATTAAATTATAATCAAGCAAGGAATCAAATTTTGGTTTTTTGCTTTCATTAAAATGTTAAATTGGTTAGAAATATTAACCTCTTCTTTTCAGGCATCAGGAGCGGCGGTTATCAGCTTTGTGCCCAATATTATTGGCGCGATCATTGTCTTCGCCATCGGTTGGATTATAGCCATCGGTTTGGCTAAGTTAGTAAAACAGCTCGTCGACATGTTTAAAGTTGATCAATTGCTTGAAAAGATGGGTGCCAAAGAAATTCTTGAAAAAGCCGGACTTCGCTTGGATTCCGGCGCGTTTGTGGGTGCTTTGATTAAGTGGTTTTTCATAATAGTTTTTCTTTTGGCCGTAACCGAAATCTTGCAGTTGTTCCAGGTCTCGGAATTTTTGCGGGATGTTCTTTTGTACGTTCCGAACATCATCATCGCGGTCGTGATTATGCTCGCGGCGGTTTTGCTGGCCAACGTTCTGCATCGGATCGTCAAGGCGACCGTGTCGGCCGCGGGTTTGGCTTCCGCGGATTTTTTGGCGACTTTGACGCGCTGGGCGATTTTTGTTTTTGCTTTCCTGGCCGCTTTGATACAGCTGGGCATCGCTCCGGCTTTGATTAACACGCTTATCACCGGATTGGTCGCCATGCTCGCGATAGCCGGCGGTTTGGCCTTCGGTTTGGGAGGAAAGGACTACGCGTCTCAGCTGATTGAGAAAGTTCGGCGGGACATGGGCAGTCGTTCATAAACGACATTGAAATGTTTTTTCACAAAAACACTCCTTCCAAGGAGTGTTTTTGTTTGGATCCTTTGGGGGACTTGACAACATTTTTTGCGTAGCTATAATGGAAGAACAATGAGTAAACAGAAGATTAAAACTTGATATAAAAGAAGCGGGCAAATTCCGAAGTTTTTTAGTTGCCGCTTCTTAAAGCGGTTTTTTATTTTCTTGAATTCATTGAGAACTTTGACAATTTATTAACGGAAGTTTTTTCGTTTAAATTTTGTATTTAATGTGTCGGGACAGGTTATTAAGAGCCTATGGTGGATGCCTTGACACAAAGAGGCGATGAAGGACGCGGCGTGGCTGCGATAAGCCTCGGGGAGGTGCTTAGCAACCTTTGATCCGGGGATTTCCGAATGGGGCAACCCGTCTCGCAATTCAATGCGGGACATCTTTCGAGTAACGTCGGAAGAAGCGAACCCGGGGAAGTGAAACATCTCAGTACCCGGAGGAAAAGAAAAAACATCAGCTTTTAGCTTTTAGCTCATAGCTTTCGGGGTTTTCCCCGTCGGCTAATGGCTATAAGCTATAAGCTGAATTATTCCCTTAGTAGCGGCGAGCGAAAAGGGAAGAGCCTAAACCCGTTGCGTGACGCGCAAGCGAAGCGCGGCGGGGGTTGCAAGGCAATGACGTTTGAGGTTTAAGTCGCAAGATTTAATTTTCAAGAGAGTTAAAAAATAAAACGGTTAATTGAACGTCCCTGGAAAGGGCGACCAAAGAGGGTAATAGTCCCGTAAATGAAAATTGTTTTGTCTCTCAGTCATTGTTCTTAAGTACCGCGGGGAACGACAGCCCCGTGGGAAGCCGGGATGACTATAATCCCAAGGCTAAATACTCTTTGTGATCGATAGTGAACTAGTACCGTGAGGGAAAGGTTAAAAGAACCCCGGTGAGGGGAGTGAAATAGAACCTGAAACCATAAGGCTTACAAAGAGTCGGAGTCCCTCCGCCCGCAAGGGCGTTTGGGATGACGGCGTGCTTTTTGCAGAACGAGCCAACGAGTGTATGTGCGTTGCGTGCTTAAGTCGCTTAAAAAACGACGAAAGCAAAGGGAAACCGAGTCTTAAATGGGCGATTTGTAGCGCATATACGACCCGAAGCCAAGCGAGCTACCCCTGGCCAGGATGAATCACGGGTAATACTGTGAGGAGGTCCGAACCGGTGAGTCGTGCAACGCTCTCGGATGAGCTGGGGGTTGTAGTGAAAAGCTAATCGAGCTTGGTAATAGCTGGTTCTCTCCGAAATAGCTTTAGGGCTAGCCTCTGAGTTCCCGTTTTTGGAGGTAGAGCACTGGATGGATTGAGATGCGAAAGCTACTTAGTCCAATCAAACTCCGAATTCCGAAAACAAATGCTCAGGGAGTAAGTCTAAGGGGGCGAAGCTCCTTAGACAAAAGGGAAAAAGCCCAGACCATCATCTAAGGTCCCTAAATTCGAGCTAAGTGTAAAGGAAGTGGCCCGCCAGAGACAGGTAGGAGGTTGGCTTAGAGGTAGCCATCCTTTAAAGAGTGTGTAACAACTCACTACCATATGGCGGACTGCGCCAAAGATGTATAGGGGCTAAGCTCGGTACCGAAGATATGGATGTATTTCGCGCAAGCGAAGTACGTGGTAGGAGAGCGTTCTTTATGCAGTGAAGCAGAACCGGAAGGTTCTGTGGAGCGTAAAGAAGTGAGAATGTTGGCATGAGTAACCGCAAGTCCGGTGAAAAACCGGACCACCGATAACCTAAGGTTTCCTTGGCAATGTAAATCAGCCAAGGGTTAGGCGGGCCTAAGGCGATGCCGAAAGGCGAAGCTGACGGACAGCCGGTTAATATTCCGGCCCCGCCTTCAATCTATCCCGCAGCAATGCGGGATAAAATGGGGTGACGTAATTTGAAGGTTGAGGCGCGTTATTGGATTCGCGTTCTTGATTTTTGATGGATTTTCCAGGCAAATCCGGAAAGTCGTTAACATCGGAGATTGAGAAAATTTTTGAGCAATCAAGAAAATTTCAGCCAACCAGTTACCTAGAAAACCCTCGTTATTCCGGTGTTTTTGCTTTTTCGGAGCAATCCGTATTGGCGAATGCCGGTGATTGGAGGCGACCGTACCACAATCCGACACAGGTAGGTTGGGCGAGAAGCCCGAGGTGAACGGGTGATTCCTCGTTAAGGAACTCGGCAAAAAAGCTAGACGTAAGTTCGCAATATGTCTTCCCCGCTTAGGCGGGGCGCAGCTAAAGTACCCCTAGCGACTGTTTATCAAAAACACAGCTCCCTGCTAACTCGCAAGAGGATGTATAGGGGGTGACGCCTGTCCAGTGCTGGAAGGTTAACGGTAGATGTCTCTTTGTATTTGAGATTATATCAATGACGCGGAGAGGCTGATGCCCGAAGCCCCAGTGAACGACAGCGATAACTATAATCGTTCTAAGGTACCGAAATCCCTTGGCATGTAAGTTATGTCCCGCAGGAATGGCGCAACGACTGGGGGACTGTCTCAACGAGGAGCCCGGTGAAAATGCAGTGGTGGTGAAGATGCCCCCTACCTGCGGCAAGACGAAAAGACCCCGGAAGCTTTACTGCAACTTGATATTGGCTTAAGGTTCTGGATGCGTAGAATAGGTGGGAGGCTTTGAAGTTCGCCTTTCGGGGCGGATGGAGCCGTCAGTGAAATACCACTCTTTCAGGACTTTAAATCTAACCCCGATGATGAAAACGCCGGGGGACAGTGTCTGGCGGGCAGTTTTGGTGGGGCGCTATCCTCCTAAAATGTAACGGAGGAGTTTATTAAGGTCGGCTAACTCCGGATGGAAATCGGAGTGATAGGGTAAAGCCATAAGCCGGCTTGACTGCAAGGCGTATATGCCGCGCAGCTACGAAAGTATAACTTAGTGAACCGATGGTTCTTTGTAGAAAGGCCAGAGATTATCAGACAAAAGCTACTCCGGGGATAACAGGCTAGTCGCATCCAAGAGTCCATATCGACGATGCGGTTCGGCACCTCGATGTCGGCTCATCTTATCCTGGGGCTGGAGAAGGTCCCAAGGGTTTGGCTGTTCGCCAATTAAAAAGATACGTGAGCTGGGTTCAAACCGTCAGAAGAACCTTTAACATCGATAATCACACGGCGGCTTTCACGAGTAATCGTGATCGAATAAACCGACTCATATCGGTGAAGTCCTAATATTGTATGGTAACCTGTCATATGTTAGGATAATACCGAGGGAAGTTGTGTATGACTAAAAATCTTTCGCAAACACAAAAAGCTTATCTTGCCGGTTTTCTTGATGGTGACGGCAGTATCTATGTAAGAGCAAAACCAAATCCAACGTATCGTTATGGATTTCAGATTGCTCCATATATTGTTTTATTTCAGTCCCAAAAAGATAAAGATAATTTTTCGAAGGTTTGCGCGCTTATTGGCTTAGGCCATTTGCGTGAAAGGAAAGATGGCATTTTAGAGTATATTGTTAGTAAAAAAGATTCTATTGATGAGTTTCTACAAATTGTAAAACCGTATTCTATTTTGAAGAGGGAACAAGTAGAACTTATGTCTAAGATTCTTAAAGCTAAGCATAAAGTACAAAGCAAAAAAGATTTTGCGATTCTGATTGATCTTATAGATCAATTTCGAGAACTCAACTACTCTAAAAAAAGAAAGGTTCGTACATTAACCCCGTAGAGACTGATCCCGAAAGGGTGAGAGTCGCAATGCGGCTCACACGTCGGTCATCCCGGTAAAACCGGGATGGTGGTATAGTCCGATCCCTTTAGTAATAAAGGAAATTCGTTATTCGTATCATTCGTCCCTAAGCCCTTTGGGCCGGGATCCCGGCTTCTTAGCCTAGGGACATGCATTTATATATTTGCATCGTGTTGTAAGCGAAGCGAACAAAAGCGTGAGACAGGTTGGTCTCTATCTGCCGCAGGCGTTGATGCTTGAGGGAAGTCGCTCCTAGTACGAGAGGACCGGAGTGAACGAACCTCTGGTGTACGAGCTGTCCCGCCCGGGGCAATGCTCGGTAGCTATGTTCGGAAGGGATAAGCGCTGAAAGCATATAAGCGCGAAGCCCCTCCCAAGATTAGGCATCGTTTAGATCCGTGGGAGATGACCACGTTGATAGGCTGCAGGTGTAAGTCCGGCAACGGATTAAGCCAAGCAGTACTAATAGATCGAAATCTGTCCCGACACATTAGATACAAAACAAAAGAAGTTTTTAATTTTTGATTTCCTCCCGACCATAGCCGGGCGTGAACCACCTCTTCCCATTCCGAACAGAGAAGTGAAAGCGCCCGGCGCCGATGATACTGCTTGAGCATTTCGAGCGGGAAAGTAGGTATCGGGGGGATTTTTTATTGACAAATATTGATTGAATTTTTTTTAAAAGCCATTTATACTTAAAACAAATGGATACTCGGACTCAAAAACAGGTCATTATCGCCATATTTTTTTTAGGCATATTATTTTTTATCGGCGGCGGATTTTATTTCGCCTTCCGTTCGCCGGCAAGTTGTTTTGACAAAATTCAAAATCAGGGCGAGGAAGACATTGATTGCGGAGGGCCGTGCGCGACGGCGTGCGAGGAAAAAGAATTAAAGCCGCTGGAAACGGCAAAAACTTATTTTTTTTCTTCCAGAGAAAATTTTTACGACGCGGCGGTGAGGATAAGAAATTTGAATTTAAGATACGGGGCAAAGAGTTTCTCTTATACTTTTAAATTGATTGACGGCGCCGGAAACGAGATTGGCCAAAAAAGCGGCAAATCCTTCATTCTCCCGGGTCAGTCAAAGTACGTAATTGAGCCGCTGGTTGAGGCGAAAGGAAAGCCGGCGAGGGTGAGCTTTTCTTACTCCGACGCCCAATGGGAGCGATTGGAAGATTTCGGAGAACTCCGTTTGAGCGTAAAAAATAAATTTTACAGCCGAACTTCGGCCGCGGCCGGCGAAACCGGTTTCAGCAAAGCGGAGGGAACGGTATTTAACGACACCCCTTATGATTTTGACAAGATCGGGGTCAATGTCGTGCTGCTTGGCGAAAATAACGCGCCGATCGCGATTAATAAAACCGAGATGAGGACTTTGATCGCGGGAGAAGAAAGATATTTTAAGGTGATTTGGTTTTATCCGTTTGAAGGCGACGTTAAGAACGTTGAGGCGGAGGCGGAAACGAACGTTTTTCTGCAGGAAACATTTTTAAAACGGTTCGGCGAGTAATTGCGAGCATGAATATCACCCAAACGATAAAACATCTTGATTGGCTTTTGATTGCCGCGGTTTTTCTTTTAAGCGGCCTTGGACTTTTGACCGTTTACAGCGCGGGAAATTCCGGGTCGGCTTTTTTTGAAAAGCAATTGATCTGGCTTTCCATCGGCTTTTTTGTAATGCTGGCCGTGAGTTTTTTCGATTACCGGATTTTCAAAAATTACTCTTCTTCCGTACTCGGAATTTATTTGTTCGCGGTTGTCCTGTTGCTTTTTTTGTTTATATTCGGATCGAACATCAGGGGATCGCTCGCGTGGTTTCGTTTCGGCGGCATCGCTTTCGAGCCGGTCGAACTGGTCAAACTTGTTTTGATAATAACTTTGGCGAAATATTTTTCCGCGCGGCATACCGAGATTTATCGCTGGCATCATTTTATCGTTTCCGGAATTTACGTCTCCCTTCCTTTGCTTCTCGTGCTTGTTCAGCCGGATTTCGGTTCGGCCGCGATTTTATTTTTCATCTGGCTCGGCTTGCTGGCGATCGCGGGACTAAAAGCAAAGCATTTCCTTGTTTTGGTTTCGCTTTTGCTTGTTGTTTCTTTCTTCGGCTGGTCGTATGTTTTGCACAATTATCAGCGCGAGCGTCTTTCAAGTTTTCTTTCCCCCCAGAGCGATCCTTTGGGAGCCGGTTATAATATTCTGCAATCAACCATTGCCGTCGGTTCCGGCGGCTGGCTTGGAAAAGGCCTCGGCCGCGGCACGCAGTCGCAGTTGAATTTTCTTCCGGAACAGCACACGGATTTTATCTTTGCCGCGATCGCGGAAGAATGGGGTTTCTTTGGAGTTCTTTTTCTTATTTCGTTGCTTGCTTTTATTTTTTGGCGATTGGCGAAATCCGCCCTTTCGGCCAGCAATAACTTTTCCAAGTTTTTTATTTCCGGTTTCATGATTTTAATTTTAGCGCACGGTTTCGTTAACATCGGCATGAATTTGGGTATTTTGCCGATCACCGGCATTTCGCTGCCTTTTGTCAGTTACGGCGGCTCTAATCTTTTGATGAATTTTTTGGCCATCGGTTTGATTCAAAGCATAAGAGTCAGGCAGATAGAATTTGAGAAAGATGAGGAATAAAATTTTGATTTTGATTTTGATTATTGTCGTCGCGATCGCGGTTTCCGCCGCGGCCGGTTATTTTTATTTTCTTCAAAACGTAAAAACTCCGCTCGGGCCGGCTTCCGCCCCAAAAAAGGCGTTTGCCGTTTTGCCCGGACAGGGCGTGAAGGAGATCGCAAAAAAATTGGAAGACGAAAAAATCATCGGCGATGATTTTTATTTTGAGATTTACGCATGGCTCTCCGATACGGAGAAGCGATTCCAGGCGGGGGAGTATGAATTAACCCCGGCAATGAATATTCCTCAAATTGTCGGAATTTTAATTTCCGGCAAGGCAATTTCGCAAGAAGTGAGAGTCACCGTTCCCGAAGGCGTCACTTTTAAAGAAATCGTTTCCCGTTTTGAGAATAGCGGTTTTAAAATCGGGGACGATTTGCCGAAAGCTGGCGATTATAAGGATGAATTTTCATTTTTAGCCGATTCGCCCGATGACGCAAGTTTGGAAGGATTTTTATTTCCGGACACTTATAATTTTTTCAAAAAATCTTCGGCTGACGACATTTTCAAGAAATTTCTCGACAATTTTAACAAAAAGCTCTCCTCAAATTTAAGAGAAGAAATTAAAAGACAAAACAAAAAAATTCATGAGACGGTGACGATGGCTTCCGTGATTGAGAAAGAAGTCGCAAAAGATCCGGACAGGGCGATCGTGAGCGGAATTTTGTGGAAACGCCTCGCGGCCGGAATGCCTTTGCAGGCGGACGCGACGATATGTTACGCGAAATTGGCCGATTTTAAGGGTTGTTATCCGATTTACAGGGATGATTTGGACATTGATTCTCTTTACAATACTTATAAATACAAAGGCCTGCCGCCCGGGCCGATTTCCAATCCGGGATTGGCCGCGATTGAGGCCGCGATTTTCCCCCAAGAGTC
>MEYT01000028.1:0-9182 GCA_001774105.1 Candidatus Azambacteria bacterium RIFCSPLOWO2_01_FULL_46_26
CCAAAATTTCTTCTTCCGCGCTACTTAACGGATTTTTCCGTTTTTCCGTTTCTTCTTTGGGCAATTCCCTTTTTGGCGAACCAAAAGCTCTTTCAACAAATTTCATTTATTTTTTACGATTACCTTTCATTTATAGCAGTTTTTACAAAAATTTTTCCAGTCCTACTTCTCCTTTATTTCCGAAGCGTTCAGATAGCCGGACTTGAAATTATACTTCAGCTGTTCCAGAAAACGCGGGCCTTCTTTTGGAAAGATTTTTTGAGGCGGCGATTGAGAATAATCCAAGATTCCGTCCTTGGCAAGATTTTCAATCAGCGCCTCGTCTCCCTCGCAAACAATAACTCCATCCTTCATTCCGCAGGTTGCGATCACTTCCTGACTGCCGTCGTTTTTGAGTTTATAAAATTCCACGTATTGCATATTTTTTATAATATCGTCAGGAGCCGAATGTTAATCCATTTCTTGCCGCGTAAGGAATTTTTCCCTGAGCAAGAAACTCGTTAACAATTTCCACTCTCCGGAAAAAAGCATCCGTTTCTTTTTTGTTCAAAAGTTCAAGAAGCAGGTCCCGCAAAATTTCTTTCCCCTGCTCCCACGATAAAAATTTTTCAAACATGTCTTTCATCTCTTGAGGAAACGGCGCGTTAAAATGCGCAAAATAGTGATCAAAAGGTTCATCTTCGCTGCCCGGCCTCACCCCGAAAGACATGCCATTATCTATGGCGTGAATCTTTTGATTTCTAATCAGCCAGTTGTAACCGTGGCGGTCGGTATTAAAAATCAGATAATCAAGAATCCATACCTTAAACATTTCCGAAGCAACGGCTTGTTTTTCATGCTCTAAGGTTTCGGCCGCGGTTTTGGCGTCGGGAACAAATTCCTGAACGCTCCCTATTTGTCCCTCTATCTCACGAATGACGGTTGGCGGTATAAGGCCAAAACCGATGAACCGGTCAACCAAATAAGCCGCTCTTTCTCTTTTAAAATATGTCCCTTTTTCCACGCTTGTGCCAGTGAACGCTTCGCCGTTTTTTGGTTTAAAAATTCCCTCGGCGCCGTCTTCAAATTTAACAAAAAAAACTTTGTTCACGGTTCCTTGCAATTCAAAACTGCCCGTCTTTTCACCCACTTCCAATTTTTTTTCTTCCGGCGTACTCAACGGATGCGTCTTTTTTTCCGGTTTTTCTTCTTTTTTATTTTCTTTCGTCGGCGAGTAGGGCGCGAAGGGCGGCAATTCCTGAGCCGGCGGCCTTTTCAACTCTTCTTTCGGTTTTTCAGCCACCTCGCCAAAAAATTTTTCAAATAAATTCATATCCAAATTTAATCATATTTTTCAAAATTTTTCCAGTCCTTGGCCCCGATAGTGATCCGCCCTCGCCAGAGGCGAGTGGCGGCAGCCACCTTGGGGCGGCTTATCACTATCGGGGTTGACGAAAGTCCGATTATCGCATATCATACTAAAATAGTATAAATTATGTCTTACCTCACCAAAGAAACCGATTACGCGATTCAATTCACTCTCGCCCTGAAAGAAAGCGACAAAGATTGGCCGCTCTCTTTAAAAGAGTTCGCGAAAGCCTCGGGCATTTCTTTTTTGTTTTTGCAAAGAATCGCGAAAAAACTGAAAGAGGCGGGGCTGATAAAATCGCGGCTCGGAGCAGACGGCGGCTACTGGCTGGCGCGCAAACCGGAGAAAATCACTCTGGCCGATATAATTGAAGCGACGGAAGGATCATTTGCCGTTGTTTCCTGCGCGAAAAACAAATCCTGCCCCAATTTTTCTTTTTGCGGCCAAAAAGACAATTTTTTTGAACTGAACCGCGAAATCAAAAAATTTTTCGGTAAAAAGAATCTTGGGCAGTTATAAATTATATAAATATGCGAGAAATTTATCTTGACCACGCTTCAACGACATATCTTGACCCTCGCGTTGCCGGGGCGATGAGGCCTTACTTTGAAAACGAGTACGGCAATCCTTCAAGTTTGCATCGCAAAGGCCGCCGGGCGAAAGAGGCGGTGGAAAACGCGCGCCAAACAATCGCGAAAATTTTGAATTGCCTGCCGGAAGAAATAATTTTTACCGGAAGCGGAAGCGAAGCGATCAATCTCGCGCTTTTGGGAACGGCGCGGGCTTACAAAGAACATGGCAAACATATTATCGCTTCAAAAATTGAACACCATGCCGTTCTCAACGCCTTAAAAGCTCTGAAAAAAGAGGGGTTTGAAGTTACATATCTTGATGTTGATAAAAATGGGTTAATAAATCCGGAGGACGTGGAAAAGGCAATCAGCCAGGACACAATTTTAATTTCAATAATGTACGCCAATAATGAGATTGGGACGATTGAGCCGGTCGCGGAAACCGGAGCCATTATAAAAAAATATCGCGATTCGGAAAAAACTCCTTTTTTCTTTATTGATGCTTGTCAGGCCGCCGGAGCGCTTGAGCTTAACGTTCAAAAACTCGGCGTTGACCTGCTGGCCGTCAACGGCTCAAAAATTTACGGACCAAAAGGAGTCGGCTGTTTGTATGTTCGCAAGGGGATAAGACCGATGCCGCTCGTTTACGGCGGCGGACAGGAAAACAACCTTCGCTCAGGCACGGAAAACGTGCCCGGAATCGTCGGCCTTGCCAAGGCGCTTGAAATCGCCGAAAGGGAACGCGAAGCCGAAAGCACCCGGCTTGCCGAATTGCGCGACTATTTCATCGGCCGGATTTTGAAAAAAATACCCAAAACCGTTTTGAACGGACATCCCGCAAAACGACTGCCCAACAACGTCAATATAACTTTTCTTGACATTGAAGGAGAGTCGGCGCTTCTTTATCTTGACGAAAAAGGAATTTACATTTCAACAGGCTCGGCTTGCACCTCAAATTCGCTTGAGCCGTCGCATGTGATTACGGCTTTAGGCAGGCCGTACGAGTACGCTCACGGCTCTCTTCGCTTCACTCTCGGCAGAAAAACAACCAAAGAGGACTTGGATTATGTTTTGAAACATTTGCCGAAAGTCGTTGAAAAACTCCGCCGGATTTCGGCGGTCAGATTAGAAAATAGAAAGTAAAAGTAGAAGTAATATGAAACAGATGCCCGAGCAGAGCCTTGCGCAGGCCGACGGGCCGAGCAGAGCAAATTTTCAGCAGAAAATTATGCGTGCTCTGCGAGCGGCATCTGTTTCATATTATTAGAGCATTATGTTAAACAAAAATAAAAAACCCGCTAAAAACGCTGACGTCGTGAACAAAAATACCGGAGAAAAATGGTATTATTCGGATATTGTCAAAGATCATTTTTTCAAACCACGAAATTTGATGCTCAAAGAACCGAAAAAAACCCAATACGACGCGGTTGGAATAGTCGGTTCGCCCGCCTGCGGAGATCAAATGAAAATGTGGCTGAAAATCGACAAAAAAACCGAACGGGTGAAAAAACTAAAATGGCGGACTTTCGGATGCGCTTCGGCGATCGCCTCCACCTCGGCTTTCAGCGAAATGGTGACCGAAAACAACGGTATGACGATTGAAGAAGCGTTAAAAATCAAGCCGCAGCGGATAATGGAGCGGCTCGGCGGCCTGCCTAACAGAAAAATTCACTGCTCGGTGCTGGCTGACAAGGCCTTCCGGAAAGCGGTCAGCGATTATTTCCGCAAAACCGGCCAGTATCGGCGCGTATTGACTGACGGTTCAAAGGTTATTGACTCCAAGCTGAATATCACCGAACGGGACATTGAAGAAGCGGTTCTTGAAGGCGCGACTAATTTAAACGCGGTTCAGAAAAAACTGAAGGTCGGAATCGGCTCGCCCGAAGTCATCGCCGAAGTTGAACAACTAATAAGGTTCTACGCCGAAAAATATTACGGTTAAGCCGCTTAATCCTGAGTTTATCGAAGGATTGACATTTCCTTATTTTTATAGTATAATTGTGAATATTTAAAATAAAACAACGGGAAAGGCGGTTTTGGCCGCCGAATGGCTGATCTTTTAAAATTTAACCTTCAACCAAGCCAAGCTTAGCTCTGTTAAGCTTAGCTTAATCAAGGCGCGCTTAAACGCGCCGAAAGGAGTATGTGATGATTTCTTTTATTGCCGGCGGCGGAGCCGCTGAGATTGGCGCGAGTTTTTACGTTTTACGGCTGGGAGATACTTTTATCGGCGTTGACTGCGGCTTCAGGCCGACTGCCGCGAACCACGATCCGTGGAACGTCGAAAAAATCATGCCGAATTTTGATGTCTGTCCAAAGCTTGACTATCTATTTTTAACCCACGGCCACCTTGACCACGTCGGAGCGGCGCCTTGCCTTCTTGAACGGTTCAAAAATTTGCGAATCTTCACGACCGAACCGACGAAGTTCATAGCGCTCGCCCAATGGCACGAAACGCTCAAAATCGCCGAACGCGATAAAACGCCACCGCCTTTCAGCGGCGACAGCGTTCATTCCATCGCTTCAAAAATCCGCGTACTGGAGGTCAATTCGGAAAAGAATTTCGGCGAATTTTCGGTAACCGCGATTCCGGCCGGCCACATTCTTGGGGCGGTTTCTCTACTTTTCAATTACAAAGGAAAAAGAATTTTCTTTTCCGGGGACATCTCGTTTCAGGATCAGGAACTGATCAAAGGCGCGAAACATGATTTTCAGGTTGATTATCTGATATCCGAAGCAACCTACGCCGGAAAAAGCCGACGCGACAGAAGAGAAGAACGCGACCGGTTTCTCGGCGACGTAAGACAAATCATTAACAACCGCGGCCGGGTTTTAATTCCTTCGTTTTCAATCGGCAGGGCTCAAGAAATCTTTGAGATGCTGCGGAAGTCGGATATTGCCGGACTGGCGCCGATTTACATTGACGGCGCGGCGAGAAGCATGACCGACATTCATCAGGTCTTCCTGCCTCACAAAATTAACAGGCACGTAAACAAGCACTATGTGGAGAACGTGGCGCATCGCTTAAAAATTTTTGAGCAAAAGCCATGCGTCGTGATCGCTTCCTCGGGTATGCTGTCCGGAGGCGCTTCGGTTGGCTACGCCAGAAATTGGCTGGGACAGGAAGAAAACGCGATTCTTTTTCCGGGATATATTGATCCGTTTTCTCCCGGGTACGCCGTTCTGACAACCGACCACGGGGATTCCGTCGCTTTGACGGAAAAGAACAGGACCATTCGGGCTTACATAAAACGATGCAGAACAGACCAGTACCACCTCTCGGCCCACGCCGACCAGTCCGAACTGCTTATGATGAGAGAGATGTTGAATCCGCAATTTACTATTCTGGTTCACGGCGAACCGGAGGACATGGAAAAAATGATCGCGGAAAACGCTCTTGGTTCCATTTTCACGCCTAAAAACGGCGAGGAAATCGTATTAGAATAGAAAAAATAAAAAAGACCTGCTCGGTTTTCCGAACAGGTCTTTTTCACGCGCTCTTTTTAAATTTTCTCCAAACCGACCAAATAAATCTCTTTGCTTCCTTTTTTTGAAGCGGCGGGTTTGAAGATTTTTAAAAGTTTGAATTTATCTTTGTATTCTTTGATGAGCAGCGGCACTTCCGGCCCCTCAAAGACCTTAACATAAACATGGCCTCTTGTTTTTAAGAGTTTTTCGGAAATTTCAAAAGCCCGCCGGGCGATTTCGAGCGACCGTTCCTGATCAAGCTCTTTCTGTCCCGAAGTTTTCGGCGCCGCGTCGCTTAAAATGACGTCAAACAGCTTTCCGCGACTGAATGATAAAACCTTTTCTTCAAATTGAGAGTCAAAAACATCCAAGACCGAGGTTTTGACATTATCCAATTCTTTGAACTGCCCAACCGGCTCAATATCAACGCCCACGACAAGCCCTTTTTTGCCGACAATCGGAGCGGCAACCTGAAGCCAGCTTCCGGGCGCCGTGCCCAAATCCAGGATAAAATCCCCGCCTTTAATCAGGTGGAATTTTTGATTCGCCTCAATCAGCTTATACGCCGAACGGGCGCGGTAGCCCTCGGTTTTAGCCATTTTGAAATAGTGGTCGCGAAATGTTGACATAGGCATATTGATGGTTTTTTAATATTCTAAAACGGTTTATCCACAGGTTATCAACAAAACCGACGATTCGGCGGCATAGCCGCCGGTAAGCTCGCTATCAGACGACCTTATAATGAGGTCTATACCTGAATCTCAAAAACAAGAAAACAAAAAACGCGGCCAAAGCCAGTCCGGCGCCCCAATTAAAAGCCGTTGCCACGCCGAATTTGTCCCACAAAAAGCCGAAAATCAAACTCGCGGGCAAAAGCGCTATGCCGTTAAAGGCGTTGTATATTCCAAACGCCGTTGCTCTCAACTTTTCTTCAACCAAATCCGCGACAATCGCCCGGCCGATTCCCTCGGTAAAAGCGCTGTAAAAACCGTAAACCGCGAAAAGAATCCAGATCGCGGACACGGAATGAAGCCGGGCGAAAAGGAAATAAGTCATTGAAAAAATAAGCATTCCGACCATAAAAGTATTGCGTCGGCCGATTTTGTCCGACAAAATCCCAGCCGGAGTCGAAAACAAAGCGAAAGTTATGTTATAGACGAAATAAATAATGGGTAACAGAGCCAAAGCAACGCCGGCGTCTTTGGCCCGCAGGAGTAAAAACGCTTCCGATGACCGGCCGAGCGTAAAAATAGTGGAGGAAACGAGAAAAATTATGAAAGGCGCCCCCAACGGTTTAAATGAAAATTTTAGCGGTGGCGACGAGGTCTGAAGCGGCGTTGATTGGGTGGAATCAGGCAGTGCGCCTTGGCTGACGCCTCCGTTTTTAACTTCACGGACAAACAACTGCAGAATCAAAACCGCGAAAAAACTGGCGATAAAAGAAAGAAGAAAAAGCGTCCTTAAATTGTTATCAATGAATGGCAGAAGGAAAAAGGCCAGCAAAGGGCCGAGAGCCGCGCCAAAAGTGTCGGCTCCGCGGTGAAAGCCGAACGCACGGCCGAGATATTTCTTCTCGCAGGATAAACTGATAAGAGCGTCGCGCGGCGCGTCCCTAAAACCTTTACCGACCCTGTCCATAAAGCGGGCAAAAAGCACTTGCCACGGCGCGGTTGTAAAAGCCAGAAGCGGCTTCATAATTGCCGATAAACTGTAACCAAAAACCGTGAACGGCTTGCGCACCCCCCATTTGTCGGACAATCTGCCGGCAACGACCTTCAAAATGCTCGCGGTCGCGTCGGCGATTCCTTCAACCAAGCCGACAAAAGCGGTGCTTGCCCCCAAAACCGAGGTTAAAAAAATCGGAATAAAAGGAAAAATCATGTCCGAAGACAAATCGTTCAAAAAACTGACCGCACCCATGGAAATAACGTTCCTGGAAAGCCCGAAAAATTTGGTCGGTTTTTTAACTTCGTTTTGATTTATCTCAAGCATAATTTGATTGTTTTATCCCATTTTACCGCTCAAAAAGCCGCTTTGTAAAACGGCTTTTTGATGAATTATGTTCTGCACCAATAATTATCGAAACAGCGTCAGGAAGGCCTCGGCTAAATTGGCCGTTCGCAAAGCAGCCTTTTCAAGAAAACTGAGATTCTGGCCTGACGGAATGTCGTTATTAAACGAAGATGGCGGGGGAGGGGGCAGCGCTGGTTCGGTCGGCGGCGGCAACGGCAGGGGCTCGGTAGTTGGCTGTTGTAATAAGGGTTCGCCGGGCGGAGGTGCCGGTGTTTGTGTCGGCGGCAAAATCGTCCCGGAAGCCATCTTGCACTCGCCTTTATACTGAACTCCGGCTTTCGCCAATTTCGCAAAACATTCGTTTGAATAGGTGTGGTTATCCGTGCCGCAAACCGGATTATATGAAGTGACGCAAAAACCTTCGGCTGGCGGCTGGATTGACGTTGGGGGGGCGGCAGGCGGTTTAACGCCCGGAATTTGAGTGGGAATTTCGTGCGGCGGCGCGGTTATGGTTCCTTCGCCTTCCGAAGCACAGCGATAATAAGTACCGCATTCACGGGAACTGAAAGCAACAATCTTTTTCTGCCCCTTCGGACATTCCGCGACTGTCGGCATTGCCGGACAAACGGTTCTTTCACCCGGTCGAGGACCTGTTCCCGGTACTTCCAAAGATGGCGCTTCTTTTGGCTCAATCGGTTCTTTTCGCTCGCCCGGCTCTCCGGGAAATCCGCCGCGCAGTTTCTCGGCGCATTCTTTCGCGGCCTCAGCTTTTTTATGCGCGTATTCTTCCGGATTGGCCTGCAAAAGCGTTTTGTCAAACGTACTCACAATTCCTGAAACACAGTGGCCGAATTCGTCCGCGGACGCGCCGGGAGGAATCTGCACCGGCTTTACAAAATCCGTTCTCAAACGCGGCGTTTCGTGTCCGGGAGGAATGCCGCCTTCTCCTGGCCGCGCTTGGGGTTGTCCCGGAGCGCCAAAACTAAAGCATTCTTCTCTGTGTTCTTTGCAATATTTAATACATTCATCGGGAGAAGCACAACCGCCCGGGCCGATAAATTGGGCCTTTTTTACGCCTTCTTCTTTTATGCCAACGGAAGGCGGGGCTCCGAAAACCTCCGATTTGCCGCGAAATTCCCGCTCCAATTGCCTAAATTCTTCAAATTTTCTGAATTGCTCACCCTCCATTTGTTCAAACTCTTTCTCCGGCCTGAATTCGCGACCGCTCAACTCCCGATTAAATTCCCTCATCATCCGCATAGCTTCTTCCTGAGAGATATTGGCGTGAGCCGAACCAAAAGCGATGCATTCTTCAACGTTTCCCGTGTCGCCGCAGTACGACCGGCATTCTTCCTCGGATTTGCACCCTCCGGGCCCGCCACTCTCTTTTACCTTTTGACCCAACTCCATGCCGCGTTTAAAACGCTCCTGTTCCTTTTCGGAAATTAAATTATGTTCTTTCGCGAACGCGAAACATTCTTCCTGATGAACCGGATCTTCGCAATATGTCCGACATTCGGCCCCTTTGCATCCGCCGGGACCCGGCTCTTGAGCGAGTTTAATGAAATTTTTTGCCCGCTCAATTTCTTCCTTCGGCATCATATCCTCCTGTTCGGCAAAAGTAAGGCAGGCCTCCTGATTTTCCGGCTTTTCGCAATAATCGCGGCATTCCGGCCCGCGACAGCCGCCGGGACCGACTTTTCCCATCATTTTTTTCGCGCGTTCCAGTTCCTCTTTTGGAATAAGATTATGTTCTTCGGCAAAAGTAAAGCAGGCCTCCT
>MEYT01000028.1:9194-9936 GCA_001774105.1 Candidatus Azambacteria bacterium RIFCSPLOWO2_01_FULL_46_26
AATCGCGGCATTCCGGCCCGCGACAGCCGCCGGGACCGCCCTGAGCCATTAGCTCCGCCCGTTTGGCGTCTTCTTCGCTGATTAAGCCGTGCTTTTTCCCGAAATCAACGCATTCTTTGATGTGCGCGGGATCTTGACAATATTTCCGACACTCCTCGCCCCGACATCCGCCGGGACCGCCTTGTTTCAAAACCTCGCGGGCAATTTTAAGCTCTTTTGGCGACACCAGCCCTTCTTTCTCGGCAAAAGCCAAACATGCATCGGCATTACCCGGGTTATCGCAATATGTCCGACATTCCTTTTCTCCCCGACACCCTCCGGGTCCGCCTTCGCGGCTGATTTTAATAAATTTCTTTGCTCTTTCAAGCTCTTCTTTCGGCATAAATCCTTCTTTCTCGGCAAAAGCCAAACATGCATCGGCATTACCCGGGTTATCGCAGTAGGTCCGACAATCCTTTTCGTTCCGACAGCCGCCCGGCCCTCCCTCTTTCAGGACTTTTTTCGCGGCTTTAATTTGTTCTTTCGGAATAAGATTATGCTTTTCGGCAAAATCAAGACAAACTTCTTTGTTGGCCGGATCTTCGCAATATGTCCGGCATTCGTCTTTATTGGCGCAGTTTCCCAGCTCCGAAACCGGAAAAACAACGTCCGTCGGTTCTTGGGCCGCGCTTAAACCGATAAAACCGAAAAACATGAATCCAAAAATCAGAATAAATAGAAAATATTTTTTATGAGGCATGCT
>MEYT01000029.1:0-7372 GCA_001774105.1 Candidatus Azambacteria bacterium RIFCSPLOWO2_01_FULL_46_26
GCAATCACTCCCCCGCCGAGCATTTCTTCACCCTGATAAAATACGATTGACTGGCCGGAAGTTACCGCTCTCTGCGGCTCGTCAAAGATAGCTTGTAGGTTGTGGGTTGTAGGTTGTAGGTTAACGGTACAGAATTGCAGGGGCTGACGATAGCGAATTCGCGCCTCGCATTTCAAAGGCAAGGACGGCTCAATCCCCGAAATCCAATGAATGTCATTGACAATGAGTTCGCTTTGAAACAGCGCGGGGTTATCGTTTCCTTCAGCCACAACTATTGTATTGGTTTTTATATTCTTTTCGGAAACATAAACCGGCAAACTGTTTGATTTTTGATTTTTGAGATTTGATATTTTAAGATGCCGCTGGCCAACGGTATAAAACGCGAGGCCATCGTGCTCGCCGACGACTTTTCCGTCAAGGGTCTTAATCAAACCCGGACTTCCCGGAATTCGCGATTTCAAAAACTCGGCAAAATCAAATTTCCCGATAAAACAAACCCCTTGACTGTCCTTTTTGTCGGCTGTCGGCAAACCGAATTTCCTTGCCGTTTCGCGAATACTTCGTCGCTTCTGCTCCTCAGCACCTCCGGCCTCGGACTTAAAATAATCGCCTATTGGAAACAAACAATACTTCAACTGCTCTTGTCCCAAAGTCCACAAAAAATAACTCTGATCTTTATTCTTATCTTTGGCTTGCAATAATTTATAGTTTGAGATTTTTAATTTAGGATTTGTTTCGGATTTCGGATTTCGGATTTCGGATTTTCGCCGTAAGCGCGCGTAGTGTCCCGTCGCGACGAAATCCGCCCCCAATGAAAGGGCTTTTTCCAAAAACAAACCGAACTTGATTTCTTTGTTGCACATCACGTCGGGATTCGGCGTTCTTCCGGCCGCGTACTCCTTAAGCATATAATCAACCACCAGCTTCTTATACTCCTCTTCAAAATCAAAAGTATAAATCGGAATGCCGATTTTCGCCGCGACTTTTCTCGCGTCTTCCTGGTCTCTTGCCCAAGCACACTCCCCGCCCGCCAGATTTTGGGACCAATTTTTCATAAAAACCCCGACAACATCGTAACCTTTTTGCTTTAACAGCAAAGCCGCGACGCTTGAATCAACGCCGCCCGACATCGCAACGAATACTTTCTTCGTTTTTGAAATAGTCATGATTGATATTATACAATAAAATCTGATTTTTACAAGCTTAAGTCAAAACTCTTGAAATTTTTTAAAAAATCAGATAAGATAACTGGGTAAATTTAACATGAAATCTTATTGATATGCTTTCTTATAACGAACTAAAACCCGGAACTTACATCGTCATGGACGGCCAGCCGTACGTTGTTCTTGAATTTCAATTTTTGAGAATGCAGCAAAGAAAACCGGTCGCCCAGACGAAAATAAAAAATCTGATTAACGGAAAGATCGTTGAACGGACTTTCCATCAGAACGACAAACTGGAGGAAGCGGAGATAACCCGCTCCCAGGTAAAATACCTCTACAACAGCCGGGGCCAATATTTTTTCTGCGAGCCGGAAAATCCTCAAAACAGATTTACTCTGACGCAGGATCAACTGGATGAAAGCGTGAAATTTTTCAAACCGAACACCCTTGTGGATGCCGTCAGTTTCCAGGATAAAATCATAAACATTTCCCTGCCAATCAAAATTGATTTGAAAATCGCCGAAGCGCCGCCCGGAATTAAGGGCGACACGGCGCAAGGCGGCTCTAAAACCGTCATTTTGGAAACCGGAGCTCAAATCAGCGTTCCCCTGTTTATCAACGCCGGCGACGTCGTCAAGATCAATACCGAAACAGGAGAATACGTGGAAAGGGTTGAAAAAGCAAAGATGTAATTATGCCTTCCTGACGGACGCGCTAAAAAAATACCCCGAAGGGGGTATTTTTTTATTCTTCTTCTTTTTTGTTCACCGTCTCATCAATAATTTTTTTGAGTTCGTCAACGTTCACTTTGCGGTGTTCTTTTTTTTCAGGCCGGAAAAGAACCGGCGGTTTTTTGAAGGCCTCATTCAAACTTATTCGTTCCTCGGGTGACCGCTTGGAAATTGCAGGCCCGCCGTTTGCTCGGGCAGGCGCCCGTTCCGGAACGCGCGGCGGAGGCGAAACTCGTTGTGGAAAAAATTGCCTCGGAGCGGCTGGAGGAGGCCCGCCTGCGTGCGCAGGCAAGCCTGCCATCGCCTGCGGCTCAGGCCGCTGGCTGACTGACCCGGCCGCACGCGCGGGCATAGGCGCGGCTCCTTTTTCCTTTATGAGATTCAGATGTTCCTTGCAATACACAGGCCGATTCGGGTCAGGCACGAAAACAACCTGCGTTTTCTGGCCGCAAACAAAACAATGAGCGTCGTAAAGCGGTCTTTGCGGCGCGAATGAAGCGCCCGCCCGGGCGGACATGCCTTCCCCCGCCTCGGCGGCGAAGCCGGCCCCCGAAACGGACGCTTCAATCGGCCGTGACCACTCAATAATTTTTTGTTCAACTTCTTCGCGGGCGGTTCCGTATCTTTCTCTTGAACGCTTGATAATCTCGTCGCGATAACTCACTTCGGGTTTTGGAATCGGCGGCAAGGTCGCGGCCGAAAACGGTCTTGAAGCGATGCCGTCAATCATTAACTTCAAATAAATGCTCGCGAAACCCAGATTCACTATATCGTTCAACATAAATTCCGGGCTGAATTCTTTTTCCAAAAATTCGGCGTCGGCCCCGCCGACCCGGCAGGTTATCATCGTTCCGACATTCCCGAAAACCGCGTCCCTGACTTCTTCCTGAACTTGAGTGATGTATTGATGAGCCAGCGTCAAATTAAGACGGTATTTTCTGGCTTCGGACAATATGTTGGCGAACGATTCGGTTGAAAAATTCTGAAACTCGTCAACGTAAAGAAAAAAATCTTTGCGCTCCTCTTCAGGCGTATCAACCCGCGACATGGCGGCCAACTGAATCTTTGTGATAAGCATCGCGCCGAAAAGCGCCGAATTATCTTCGCCGATCCTGCCTTTGGAAAGATTCATAATCACAATCTTCCCTTCGTCCATCGCTTTTCGGATATCAATGGCCGAATGAGTTTGTCCGACAATGTTACGGATCAACGAGCTTGTCAAAAATTGACCGACTTTATTTTGAATCGGCGCGACGGCTTCGGTCTGGAATTTATCCGAATACTTGGCGAATTCCTCCGTCCAAAAACTCTTTACCACGGGGTCTTTAAGCTGTTCAACGATTTTCTTCCTAAACTGTTTGTCAACGAGCATCCTCATAATCCCCAAAAGAGTGCTGTCCGGAACTTCAAGAAGCGCCATAATGGTGTTTCGTAAAACATGCTCAAGCCGCGGGCCCCATGTCTCGGCCCATAATTTATGAAAAACGCCGACAAGACCCGAAGCCATCAAATGCCGCTTGTCAGGGTCAACATTTTCAATCGCGTTAAAAGCAATCGGAAATTGAATATCCGCCGGATTAAAATAGATCACGTCGTCAATCCGCTCTTCCGGAATGTAATCAAGGAGCTTTTCGGCGGTATCGCCGTGCGGATCCATAAAACCAATGCCTTCGCCGGACTGTATGTCCTGGATGGCCATATTTTCCAGAATCGTGGTCTTGCCCATGCCGGTCTTTCCGATGACGTACACGTGTTTGCGCCGGTCCTGGCGCTTTATTCCGAATCTGGTTCGCTTGTCGCGAAAATTTGCCTCCGCGAAATATGTGATATCGTCCATAGTGTTTTTATTATGTCGGCAGACCGATTGGCGGCTCGCCTTTCTTGGCTTCTATCCGGCGAACCGTCGGCGCTTCAATGATGTAAGTCGGATAATGATAAATCGTCGCCCATTCTTCAATGTTCAAAACAAAGGGTTTGGACGTAAACATTCTAAGTTTATACGCGTTCAAAAGCCGTCTTTTTTTGGCATATTCCCGCCGCTTTTTGAAAAAATAATCAACCGACGTGCTTGCCAGCTTATTTGGCCTGAAGCCGTTGAGATTCAAAGTATTGAACAATTTGAAAGTTCCGATAATCGCCGAAATGTTCCCGCGGGAAAAAATGTCGCTTCGGCCGATGTAAATGAAACGAATAGCCGTATCCATCCCGATTTTTGAAAGGTTCATTTCTATCGCCGCGACAACTTCTTTTTCGCCCGGCGACAAATATTGCATCAAAGAAGCCATTGCTTCTTTTTTTTCGTCCGCGGAAAGTTGTTCGGGAATTTTGTACAAGCCGATGATTAAATCCCGGAAAAACTGACCGACCCAGACAAGGGCTTTCCACAAAGGACCTTCTTTTGACGGAATTTTCTTGCCGATTAATTTCGCGACCAGCGCGTCTCCCTTCTTTTTCCATTCGTCGTCCGCCGGTTTGACAAGATATTGAAGCCAGATTTGTTCGCCGTCTTTTAGTTTGCTCAAAACCTCCGCGAGGTTCGCCAGCGGATCAAGCCGTTTTTCTTCAACCTGTTCCTCAAACGCGATGTATGTTCTGATGGGATAAGCGTCTTCTTTCACTAATACGAATTCCGTGCCCCACAGATTATAATCCTTGTTCGGAACGTCTTCGGGCACGTCAAAAACATAATCCGGCGCCTCTTTGATTTCGGCGTCCGGATACTGGGAATAGATGTTCGCTTCAACCAAATTTCTGAAGCCGACCGGAGTGCGAATAAAAAAATAAATGTCGCCGTTTTTGCCGACTATCTCGCAACTCATCCACTGCTGAATCTTTCCCTCCCACCATTTTTCCACGAAATTCGCGCCGCTTTTGACGCCGGACAATCCGGCGAAAAACTGCTCCATCGCCTTGGGCGTCTTTAATATTTCTTTCGGAATTTTAACCTCCAAAAGCACCCAGTTTATCGCTTTGGCGGTTAAAGTTTGGATGTAAACGAGCCAAAGAGCTCTAAAGAGTAAAAATAAGACTATTGGTGAATATATCCACCAATAGCTTAAAAAAATATCTACGGTTTTTGCCAAAAAGTAAGGCATCGTTGGCCGTTATACTTCGGCGGTAATCACTTTGTCTTTAAGTGAATATTTGCCGTCCGCGGTCCGTTCAAAATAATTCCTGTTCTGAAGATTCAATAAAATCGTATTTGCCTTTACCAAACGCTGAGCCGTTACTTTATTGACGATTTCGTCTTTTGAAAGAGGCCGGCGGCTTTTTTTAAACAAGTTTACCAAAACATCCTTGACAGTTCCGGGTTCATAACCCCAGTCCTTCAAAGCGTAAATTCCCCGTCCGATCAGCACGAAACGCTGGTCTTTAATCAGTTCATTGTGAACCGTCTGCGGATGCGCCGAACGCGAATCAAAAGAGGCCTTATTTATGTGCTCGGCGACTTCCCGGAAATGAAGGGGCTTGCCGTGCCTCTTGAAAATCAAATGGGCCTTGTCGCGAACGCCCCGGGGATTGATGTCGGCCCAATGGACGAGTCCGTATTCGCCGAACGGATTATTCGCTATCTCCTTCGCTAGCGCCAAAGAAGAATTGGTAATCGTGTCGGACACGAGAGAAAAACCGACCGTTTGTTTGAGATGCCGCGCGCCGACTGCCAGAATCTCGTTTTGCGAAACGGGCCGGCGAATCATCCGGAGTTCCTTTACGATCTGATTTATCGCTTTCTGAACTTTTGCCGCGGAATTTTTATTTATCGTCCAGGCGGCGTTATATTGGCGGCCAGCCGGCAAATAATGAAAATTTTTGTTCAAATACAAAGCGAAATAAAACTGCCGCGGCGCGAGATTAATCGTCTGCCCCAATTCTTTATAAAGCGATTGCTCCTCCTGAAAATCGCCACGGTCCCTCAAATGGCTTTGCGCCAATTCAAAAAACGAATTAAGCGACTCAAGGCGCTGCGGCTGTCTTAACACGCTCAAGCCGTCGTATTCAATTTGCCTGACCCGCTCGCGGGTGATGCCGTATTTCTGACCGATTGCCTCAAGCGTAATCGCTTCGGCTTGATTCAAGCCGAATCTTTTTTCAATCACGTCTTTCGTCCGCGACGGCAAAGAGGCGGTCATCTCAAAAATAATTTTTTGGACGTTCAATTTTTGACAAGTATTTTTCCCGGCCATATCTTAAAATATTTAGATATCGTAATTTAAAGAATATCATCAGCCCTCTAAACTGTCAAGTCCCTTACCTTCCTTTCCGTGCCCACAACTCCCAGCTCACAACCAAAGGGCTCGCGATGAATATGGACGAATAGGTGCCCGCGATAATCCCGATTATCAAAGTCAAGGAGAAATTGGCGATCGTGGCCCCGCCGAAAAAATAAATCGCCAAAAGCACGAAAAGAACGGTCAAAGAAGTGTTGATTGATCTCGTCAGGGTCTCGTTCACGCTTTTGTTCACGATATCGTTGAAATATTCGGCGCCTCCTTTTTTAAGATTCTCCCTGATTCTGTCAAAGACAACAATCGTGTCATGCACCGAAAAACCCAAAACCGTCAAAATCGCCGTAACGAACAGGGTGTCAATTTCCACGCCGTAAAATTTGCCCAAAAACGAAAAAACGCCCAATGGTATCGAAACATCGTGAATCAGCGCCAGAACGGCGACCACTCCATACTTCCAGGAAGCAACGGGCTTGGAAACCTTGCGAAAAGCCCAGGCAAGATAAATGACTATCGCGAACAACACTATGATAATTGCCTGCACCGAACGCGTCTTCAATTCCCTGCCGATCGTCGGACCAACGGATTCAAATCTTTTTTCGTCCAGTTCCTTCCCGTCTTTCAGGGCGCCGAGAATTTGCTGATGAGTCGATTCGTCAACATCCTTAAGCCGGAGCATGACCGCGTTCTGGTCCGTCGGAGTAACATTGACGGAACCCAAATTCAGCGGCTCAAGTTTTTGCTTAATCTCTTCAATCGCCGGCCGCGCGTCTTTATAACCAACTTCAATTAAACTTCCGCCGGTAAACTCAATGCCGAGTTTCAAACCCCAAACAATCAAAAAAACCCAGCTTATCAAAACTAAAATTCCGGAAACGGTATAGTAAATTTTTCTGTAGCCGATGATGTTCATAAATTGTTGGTTGTAAATAAAATTTTATTTTCCTCCAAAAAGCCACTTTATTTGTCCCGGCCGCGTTCCAACGAAAATTCTCAACAGCGTCCTGCTTACGCTTATTGCCGAGAGCATGCTGATTAAAATGCCGATTGCCAAGGTCAGGGCAAAACCCTGAACAATGCTCGTTCCGAACCAGTAAAGAATGGCACAGGTGATGAGCGATGAAACATTTGAGTCGCGAATTGATGTCCATGCTCTGCTAAAACCCTCTTCAATGCTTCCCGCCAGATCGCGGCCGCGCCTTCTCTCTTCTTTCATTCTTTCAAAAATCAGGATATTCGCGTCCACGGCCAT
>MEYT01000029.1:7387-10184 GCA_001774105.1 Candidatus Azambacteria bacterium RIFCSPLOWO2_01_FULL_46_26
CGTCCACGGCCATGCCGACCGACAAAATAAAACCGGCGATTCCGGCCAAGCTCAACGTTACCGGAATTAGCTTAAACAAAGTCGAAATAACGGCCGTGTAAAAAAGCAGGGCCAAAACCGCGAGAAACCCGGGCAAACGATAATAGATTATCATAAAAAGCGCCACTACCAGAAAACCGATAAGCCCGGCGAACAAACTTTTCCGCAAAGAGTCCTGACCTAAACTCGCGCCGACGCTTTGCTGGCTGGCCAGAGATATCGGCACGGGCAGGGCGCCGGCGTTCAGGCGCTGAACGAGTTCTTTCGCTTCCTGAACCGCGAAACGTCCGGAAATGACGGCCCGGCCGCCGCTTATCGCTTCGTTGACTTTCGGCGTGCTGATCGGCTGGCCGTCCAGATAGATCGCCACCATTTTCCCGACGTTCCTTTTCGTAATTTCTTCAAACAACGCCGCTCCTTCGGAATTGAATTCCAAAGTGACGATTGGTTCAAACGTGTTTTGGTCAAAATCAAGCTGGGACATCTGCAGATATTTGCCGGTCAAGGAGGTCGGAATGAAATAAGGGTCGGTCCTTAAAATCGTCTCGTCCGGCGACTCTCCTTTTTGCATTTTTTCAATTTCGCCTTTTTGTTTTTCCAAAAGTTCGTTTCTTTCCTGCTCCAGCCGCTCTTCTTTAAATTCAAGATAGGGCGTCTCGCCTATCATTTTAATCGCCTGATTCACGTCCTTAATGCCGGCAAGCTCAACGATCAACCGCCAGTCATCCCCCACCCTGTTGACTTCAACCAGCGGCTCGCTGACGCCGAAAAGATTCACTCTTCGTTCAATAACGTCCCGCACGCCGTCCATCGCCGAAGCGTAGTCCTTCTTTTCAATGTTCGTTAAATCCGCCTGATAAACAAGATGTGTGCCGCCTTGCAGATCAAGACCCAAAGAATACGGCTTTGTCCAAAAATGAGGAACGGACAAATTGAATTTCGCGTTCAAATAATCCGCGCTTTTGTCCCACAGTTGAGGATAAGCGAAAAAGCCGGCCGCGAGGCCGATCACGAAAATCAAAAACACGAGAAACCGCAAGCGACTGCTTCCTTTTCCGGCCGGAGAATAATAAAAAAGCCGGCCGATGGCGCGAAACGGAAACAGAAATATGTTCAAAATAAACTTCAGGGCCTCCATAAAATTATGAATATAGGAATATGTTAAAACTAAAAAACAATTTCGTCAACCAAGCTTAACGGGACAACTCAAAACTTCAGATATTTCTCCCAGTATTGATACAATTCTTTCGTGGCGAACACGTCGCCGAGGCAGTAACGGGCTATTTCCGCGTATTTTTCTTCTTTGAACAATTGTTTTACGTCTTCGCCGCTGATTCCTTCCTCTTTCGGACTTTTAACGTCAAACGCCTTGCACCACATATGCAAATTGAATTTCCGCCTGACCGCGCCGTAAAAAGTCAGCTGGTCAAAAAGGTCAACGTGTTCTTCGGAGGCGTAACGATAAGGCATCAGATTTTTCGTCGGCCGGACTTTATTGACGGCCGAACGAATCATCAGATAAGGGCAATCAAAAGTTCTGCCGTTAAAAGTTATGAACTGCCTGAAATTCTTTATGTCCCGCCAAAAATTGCTTAAAATTTCCCGCTCGTCGCCGGGAATAAATCGCACGCCGTTTTCTTCAAACTCTTCAATCTTTTTATTCGGCGCCTGAAAATAAACAACTCCTCCGGAGGTCTCCTGATTTATCATCGCGACGGCGACAATCTCTCCGGTCAAAGGCGAAAAACTCAACTGGTCTTTCGCCTCTTCAATTTCCTCTTCGGTCTTCAGATACCTTTCAAAACTTTTTTCCAAATATTCCCGCGAAACCTCGTCAAGCTGTTCAAAATCCTTTCCTATTGTTTCAATGTCAAAAATAACTTTGGTCATGGAGAGATTTTATAAACACTATTATTATACAAAGTAAACAGAAGTTTTGCTTCATTGAGAAGTTTCGCTATTCTGCCCGGTTGCTGTCCTGCAACTCCGGTATCAAAATGAAGAGTCCATGTTGAACCGTAGTCAGTGCTTTTTATGACTTTGGCGATATAAGGACTGACACTATCCTGCACAACGGCGTAAAGAATGTCGGTTGGGCTTGGAGCAGGAATATCATTGCCGTAAAATACTGACATTGAACCGAAAGTGGCCGTAAAAGGAAAAGTGGCGGCAATATCTTTCAACGCGACCATAAACTCACAATTGGCGTCCGTGGAATATGTTCCGCATAATTGAGCGGCTGCCGGCGGACAACCGGCGGCGCCTTTTGATAATCTATTGGTGCCCGTACTGGTATTAGTACAGGTGGGATAAGTATACCTTGTCACGCGCTTCCAAATTTTTCTTGTACTCCCGTCAAAAGCAATATAGCCGAAAGTGGGAGAAATAACATCACCGGCTCCGGATTCCACATATTCAAAACCGTACATATTACCAACTTCACTTTGCGAATTAGAACCCATCCAATAAACCTCTGGCCAAGTGCTTCCGAAATCGGCTGATAAAGTTATTTTACCGACAGGCCCCCCTGATCCAAAACAAGTTCCGACTAAAACCACATTAGTGTGCGCGTATAAAGAGCAGAAACTGCCCGTAATAGGCGTCACGGATTGCGTCCAAGTTTGGCCGTCATCACTGCTTCTGCAAATTTGGTTATATCCGCTTGGATTTTTTCCGCAGTAAGCGTAAATTTGATCGCCAACTTGAGTAATAATATTTCGTTGCGGAATATTAACCTGATCGCCGCCTGTGTGTTCTA
>MEYT01000030.1:0-5086 GCA_001774105.1 Candidatus Azambacteria bacterium RIFCSPLOWO2_01_FULL_46_26
CCGAGCGATTCGCCGATTTCGCGAAAAGTGAAATTATCGCCGTGGCGAAGCAAAACCACTTTACGGTATTTTGGAGATAACGCTTCCACGGCCCTTGCAAGCGCCGCCGCCAAGCCGTTTCGCTCCGAAAGCTCGTCGGGAAGCGGCGAAACATCCGCGAGTGTTTCCAAAAAAGGATTGCCTCTCTCATCGTTCTCAAACTTTGAAAACGGCACTGTCCCGTGTTTTTTTCTAAGAAGATCAATTGAGACGTTCCGGGCGATGGTGAAAATCCAGGTTTTGAATTTTTTTTGTTGGTCAAACTTTTTGAGATTGCGCCATACCCGCAAAAACGTTTCTTGCGTCGCGTCTTCCGCGTCCCGCGCGTTGCCTGTGTGGCGATAGGCGAAATTGTGAATCGGTTTGAGATATCGCCGAATCAAAATCTCAAGCGATTTTTCGTCGCCGGCAAGATATTGGCTTACAAGTTGTTCGTCGCGCTTTTCGGTTTCCATTTTTTTAAAATGTCTTAATCTTCGGGCAGGGTGAAGTAAAATGTGCTTCCTTGGCCGGGTTGAGAAGCCACCCAAAGTTTTCCGCCATGCAGTTCAACGAAATTTTTGGCGATGAAAAGCCCAAGGCCGGTGCCGTTTGGAACCAAATTCATGGCGTTCGGTGAACGATAAAATTTCTCAAAAATTTTGTTCGCGTCTTCCGGAGGAACGCCTATACCCTCATCTTTCACACTACATTGAATAAACCTTTTTTCTTCATCAGTTACTTTATTCATTTTTACCTCAATGATTCCGCCTTCTTTGTTATAAGACGCGGCATTTTCAAGGAGAATCTTTACGACTTTTGTGATTTTAGGAATGTCAATGTCAATTTCTTGAAGTAACTCGGGCGACTTATCAAGAATAAAATTAATTCGCTTTTTCTCAATTTCTCTGCTTATCTCTTTTTTGACATTATCAAAAATTTCCCAAATAACGGCTGGTTTTTTGTCAACGGAAACCTTGTGAGCGTCAATTGCCATGCCGTCAAAAACGTTTTCCAGCATATTGACCATAAAGATGGCCCGTTCCTGAATGATTTGAACTGACTCCGTTTCGTCCACCGCGCTTAAAAATCGTTTTTTTAAATTATCCTCCAAAAGTTCCGCGTTCATTCGGATCGCCGAGAGAGGGGTTCGGAATTGGTGAGAAACAATCGTAATGAAATGCGATTTGGCTTGATTGGCGGTAAGCAACTCTTTGTTTAATTGCTGGGTTTGCTCAAAAAGCCGGGCACTTTCAATGACCGGCCCGGCGTGCTTGCCGACAATCTCCAGCAATTGAATGTCCTGGCTTGAGAAAATATCTCTTGATATTTTTTCGCCCAAAAATAAAATGCCGATTATGACCCGTTTGACCGTAATCGGCACGGCAAGGGCGTAGCCCAATTTATCAAGTTCCTTGTGCAAATTAAGAAGCTCTTCTTTGCGATGCTCTTCCTTTGGAACAAGGTAAGCCAGATAATCTCTTTCCAAAATTTCATCCGGATGTTTTTCAAAGTGCTGAACTAAGGCATTATTTTTCGGCAACACTATACCATTCCGTTCTCCGACGCCAATGGAAAGCCGCGAAATAAAATGGTCTTTTTCAAGGAGCAAAACGATTTCCGCTTTCGGCACCTTTAGATAACTGACGAGTTTTTTCAAAAATTCTTCAAGCAATTTATCAAGGTCTTCGATTTTTGAAAAAGTTTTGGTTATGTCATACATGGCGGTCCGGAAATCATAGCGGCTTCGGAAGAAAAATTTGTCAATTATTTTTTCAAGAAAATTTTTGAAAGGAATGAATCCGAGAGTGATGACTATGGCCGGAATTATGATTGCCGGAGCGCCGCCCAGCATTTTTGAAAAAAGAGATGTGGCAAGCACGAAAATAAAAATAATCACGGCAAATATAAGCGTGAAAAGCGTGCCTTGCCGCAGGACGAAATTAATGTCCATCAGACGGTATTCAAGAATCGCGTAAGCGATCGCGCCGAGAAGAAATACGGAAAAGGAGGGCCCTAATTTATTAAATTCAGAAACCCCGAAAACGCCCGGCAAAACCCCGTTAGTGACAATCGCCGGCACCGCGAATAAAGCAAAACCGAGAAACACATATTTTATTTGTTCGCGAGCCATACCCGCCGATTTTCTGAATTTTTGAAAGAGCAAATAGACCGATCCAAGGACGCAAAAGACCGCGTATAAGAGAAAAGGGAAATACAAGGGGCCGGGAACGCTTTCCAGCGCATGGTTTACAAAAGTCGAACCTTTGATGACAAGTTCGGTTATAAGAATTAAAATGACAAAAATAAATCCAAGCAGGGCCGGAATTATGAATTTGATTTCGGATATTTTTACTTCCGGCTCATTAATGCAGAAACTGAATAATAAAAGAGCGCTTACCAAGATAGCCGCGCCGGCAAATCCGGCACGGCTGAACAAATCAATATTCCAACTTATTAAAATTGCGGCGAGACTAAGCCCCCAAATGGCCAATCCGAAAGCAAGAAAAAAATAAATTTGATTGATTTTTTTTCTTGGATTGTAAAGAAAAACCGCGGAGCCCAAAAATAAATTGGTAAAACCGGTGAAGAGCAAAAAAATTCTTGTAATCATACTGTATGATAATTATAGTATAAACCAAAGGTTTTTAAAAGCCGTTCTATTTGTAAATAGAACGGCTTTATTTTTTGATTTCAAAATTGACGTTTTCGTCTCTGATTTCAAGAATAACCGGTATTAAAAATTGTTTAAACAAGTCGGCATTACCCGCGCCGATCCACTGAAAATTCCAATTAAGTTTTTCCGCGAGTGTTTTGAAAATTTGAGGGTACATACAGGCCGCAAGATAAACAAAATGATTTTCTTTGGCATATATATAAATAGCTTTTAGCATCCCCAAAAGGATGGCGTGACTTATTTTGTCTCCTCTGATGTCTTTCCTGATTGCCGCCCTTGATACTTCTAACGCCCTTTCTCTTTGATGAGTAAGAAAATCCGGCAATTCAAAGGCCTCTTCCATCGGCAATTTGCCGGTGCCATAATGCGAAACTAATTTCATGGTTCCGACAACTTTTCCGTTCATTATCGCAACAAAAGAAAGCGAGCAATCTTCGTAGGGTTCGGTGGCGCGCTTAAAATCGTTCATATCAACGAAATTTAATTCTTCAACATATACTTCTTGAGCCAACCTTTGAGCCGCTTCAATTTCTTCCCGCGTCTCGGCTCTTTTTATTATCAATGCCATACTCCGCCTCTTCAAATGTTAATGACCTGTTTATTTTAATTTATACATTTTTAAAATTTCTGTCAACCCCGCTTTTTTCTCGGATAAAAATGTGATATTATGTTAGTGACATGACTTTTCTTGAGGTAAAAAATTTGAGCGTGAAGTTTCCGGATTTTAAGGCCTTGGAGGGGATTTCTTTTTCGGCCGAAGAGGGAAAAATTACGGCGATTATCGGGCCGAACGGCGCCGGAAAGACCGTGCTTTTTCGCGCGCTTTTGGGCGTTCTGCCGTATGAAGGCGAGATAATCTGGCACAAAAAACCGACGCTTGGATACGTCCCCCAGCGCCTTGAATTTGACCGGACATTTCCTTTGACGGTAAAAGAGCTTTTGCTTTTAAAAACAAAATGGCCGAATTTTTGGCTGCCCAAAGAGAGCGCCCTGAAAGAGGTTGTTAATTCTTTGAATCATACGCGGGCCGGCCATCTTTTGGACAAAAGGGTCGGCAAGCTTTCGGGCGGCGAACTTCAGCGGGTTTTGATTGCTTACGCGATTTTCGGCCAGTCGGATTTTCTTCTTTTTGACGAGCCGTTAAGCGGCATTGACATTGAGGGGGAAATGACGATCTACGGCCTGATTAAACATCTGGCAAAAGAATTGAATTTAACCGTGCTTTTCATTTCGCACGACTTGAACATTGTCTCTGAGTACGCCGATTCGGTGATTTGTTTGAATAAAAAACTTTTTTGTTCCGGCGTGCCCGAAAAGATTTTGACGCCGGAGCAGTTGAAAGCGCTTTACGGCGCGCCGATTACTTTTTATTTACATAAGCACGAAGAACCCGTTAAACATCATCATTCATGACCGTCTTTCCTTCTTTTATTTTTCAAATGATTTCGCCGACCGTATTTTTTGTCGGCGTTGTCGTCGCTTTAAGCGCCTCGCTGTTGGGAGTGTTCGTCGTCGGCCGGCGAATGGCCTTGATAAGCGACGCCTTGTCTCATGTCGCCTTGCCCGGCCTGGCCGCCGGCCTGCTTTTGGGTTTTGATCCTTTCTTGGGGGCGCTTGCCGTCTTGTTTTTTTCGGTTTTGATTATCAGCTCAATCGAAAGGCAGGGAATTTTGTCGTTTGAGACGCTGGTCGGAATTTTTTTTACCGCGGCTTTGGCAATCGGTCTTTTGATTATCCCCGAGGAACATCTTTTGGAAAGTTTGTTCGGCGACATTGCTAAAATCGGCTATTTAGAAATTTTGGAGACGGCTTTGCTCGGTTTTTTGATTTTATTTTTTATCGTTTTTTTCTTTCGGGAGTTTTCAAAAATCACTTTTTCCTCCGACTTGGCCTGGGGCGAAGGACTTAACGTCAACCGTTTGAATTTGGCGTTCCTTCTGCTTTTGGCCTTGAGCGTCGCCATGGGTATCAAAATCATCGGCGCTCTTTTGATGGGTGCTCTGATAATTTTACCGGCTTCCGCCGCCAAAAATGCCGCCGGAAGTTTGAAGGGTTTGACCTTGCTTTCAATTATTTTCGGTTTGATAAGCGTTTTCGTAGGCCTGTTTCTGGCCGGCGCGTTTCAATTGCCGCCCGGGCCGATGGTGGTCATGGTTTCAGCGGCGATTTTTGGATTGTCGCTGTTCGTCAGGAAAGCATAACGTCAAATTTCGCATGCCTAACAATTCTCTCAGAACCTGGATTGAAATTAGCCAGGGCGCGTTAAAACATAATTGCGGAGTGTTTCGGCGATTAATCGGTCCGAAATGCCGGCTGATGGCCGTTGTGAAATCGAACGCTTACGGTCACGGCTTATTTGATTTTTCTTTCGCCGCGGAACGCTTCGGAGCC
>MEYT01000030.1:5099-6262 GCA_001774105.1 Candidatus Azambacteria bacterium RIFCSPLOWO2_01_FULL_46_26
TTGACTCAATTGTGGAGGCCGAGCATTTAAGAGAAGCCGGCTTGAAGAAACCGATACTGGTTTTGGGCTTAACTTTGAAAGACAAAATCGAAAGCGCCCGGAAGAATAACATTTCTTTGACCGTTGCCGATTTTCCGTCCCTTGAAAATTTAACGGCCGTTAAAAAAGGAACTCCTAAATTAAAAATTCATCTTAAAATAGATACCGGCATGCACCGCCAGGGATTTTTTGTTTCAGAAATTCCGGCGGTAATAAAAATTTTGAAGAAAAAATTGCCGGCAGTTGAGCTTGAAGGCGTTTACACTCATTTCGCTTCGGCGAAAAATCCAGCTTTTCCTTTTGAGACGCTGCGCCAAATGGGAGAATTTAAAAAAGCAATCGCGCTTTTGGAGACGGCAGGTTTTCGCCGCCTTATCAAGCACGCGGCCGCGACCGCCGGCGCGATTATTTTTCCCCAAAGCCATTTTGATATGGTCAGAATAGGCATCGGCCTTTACGGACTTTGGCCTTCAAAAGAAACTCAAGCGGCGTTTGAGCGCGAATTTCAATTGAAATCGGTTTTGTCCTGGAAAACGATTGTTGGGCAAATAAAGAAACTGCCGAAAAACAGCCGGATTGGCTATGATTTGACCGAAGCCGTCAAGAGGGACTCGCGAGTGGCAATTTTGCCCATCGGTTATTGGCACGGCTTTCCGCGCCTGCTTTCAAGTGTCGGCAAAGTGCTAATAAAAGGCAAAGAGGCGAAAGTTCTCGGCAGGGTTTCAATGGATATGATAAGCGTTGACATAACAGGCATTAAAAACGCGAAAATAGGGGACGAGGCGGTATTGATAGGCAGGGACGTAAGAGGAGAAATCTCGGCCGATGATCTCGCCTTCTTAACCGACACCACCAGCTACGAAATCGTTACCCGCCTCAATCCGCTGATGAAGAGGATTTTTATAAAGTGATTTTTAGTTCTCTTGCTGAGCCCCGAAGAGGGGCTTTTTTATTGATCCCGTTAGAAGTCCAGCCACGCTTTTACTGTCACAATCATAGAGAGGCGAAGCCGACTTCGTCTCCGCCCCTGCTTTAACATAAAACACTGCACGACTTCTAACGGGATTGACAAACGCGTAAAAACGATGCAAGATTTTGATGTCGGGGTCTGAACCCCGCGGGTC
>MEYT01000031.1 GCA_001774105.1 Candidatus Azambacteria bacterium RIFCSPLOWO2_01_FULL_46_26
TTCAAAATCCGCGCTTCATTCTTCGCCCCGCCGTGATTGTCAATTTGAATCTCTTTTTTGAGAAGAATAAAGTTCAGAAAAGAAAATAAAGCCGCCAATCCGGCGATTGAAACAAGGAGTATTTTGATGGAGCTCTTAAGCATGTTTTACCTTTATACTATTTTATTCCACTTTTTTTGTCCACAATGGCTTGATTTAATAAGAAATGGTATAATAAAAACAACATGAAAAAAAATCTCTCCATTTTATTTTCAATCATCATTCTCAGCGCGTTTATCGGCCTCGGCGTTCGTTTCGCCTTCGCCCAGCTGGGCTGGGAAGAACCGGCCAATGCCCCGCCGCTTGACAACGAAATTCCCTTCTGGATTAAAAACGGCAACGATCTCTACCACACAACCGGCGGGAATGTCGGCATCGGTTCAACCTCTCCCACCTCCAAACTTGAGGTCGTCAATTCCTCCGGCTCCGCTGACGTTTACGGCATCAAAACCGCCGCCTCGTCCTCCTACGGTGGCTACGAAAGAGTTTACGGCATTTACTCAACCGCCAGCGCCGCTCCTTACAGCGGCGGCGATTTCGCCGTCGGCGTTTACGGTGGCGCTTCAAGCACCAGAGGCCTGCCCGTCGGCGTTTATGGCTCAGGCGGCATAAGAGGCCGCGGAGTTCAAGGTACCGGAAAAGTCGGCGTCTATGGCTATGCTTACGGCATTGCCGGCGGCACTGGCGTTTTCGCCTTGGGTGATACTTTCGGCCTTGAAGCGGCCGGCGACTACGCCGTTTATGCTACAGGCAATACCTACGGAATTTTCAGCGACAGCGGAAAGAATTATTTTTCCGGCAAGGTTAGCATCGGGACGACGAGCTCAGCAAGCACATTATCTTTGACCGGCAATGTAAGCATTGATTACCCGACCATAACCGCGCCGCCGGGCGGGATGATAGTTGCCGGCAATGTCGGCATCGGGACGACGAGTCCGAGTCAAAAGTTGCAAGTGGCGGGAAGTGCGGTAATAGCCGGCAATGTCGGCATCGGGACTACGAATCCTGGTGCGAAGTTGGATGTGGCGGGAGACATAAACTTGAGAGCTGATATAAAATCTACACTCCCAAAGGGCGGCGCAAGAGGTAATTGCGGCACCTATACCTTGGAATCAAACACCAAAAAAATACCTTATAAAATTTCATGTGGAACAACATATAGAGATGGGTCATATATCGCCAAAGCGTACAATACGAAAAAACCCGGCTGTACTCTCACCTGCACCGGTTCGGCCGGCGGCGGCTACGGCAGCGGCAAAGCTGAAATTGACTTGAACACTTGTGCGGACGCTCTTGTGCCCTTTAGTGGTCTGGGAAATATGGTAATTGTGACCAGCGGGAATAATACGGCCTGCAGAAACAGTAGCAATAGTGTTTATTGGCAGGAAGGGATACAATTAAAAGTGAGTTATTAAAATTCCCGAAGTTCAACTTCGTTTCCTTGACTTTTGATTTGAAAGGCGTTATTATTGGAATGTTGAGTTTGGAGCGTTAAGGTCGTTGGGAAACGGCCTTTTATTATAGAAATTATTAAAAAATTTAAAATTATGATGGATTTAAAACAATTTACGTCGGCTTTGGCCCAAATTTCAGAAGAAAAAGGAATTTCTCCGGAAAAGGTTTTGGAAACCATTGAACTGGCCATAGCCGCGGCTTATAAAAAAGAATACGGAAAGAAAGGCCAGCACATCAAAGCGAAGATTGACCCCAAAACCGGACAATTCACTTTGAGCCAGCTGAAATTGGTCGTTGAAGAAAGTATGCTGAAGATAGAAGAGGAAGAAGAGGCGGCGGAAGAAACGGGAGAAGGCAAAAAAACCTCGGAACGAAAGGAAGAAAAAGAAGCAAAAGAAGAAGAGTTTGAAGAAGGCGCGGAGAAAAAAATCCGCTTTAATCCCGAACGGCACATTATGATTGAGGAGGCGAAAAAGATAAAGCCCGACGTTCAGATCGGCGAGGAGCTTGAATTTGTTCTTGAAACGAAGGAGGAATACGGCAGAATCGCGGCTCAAACCGCGAAGCAAGTTATTATACAAAGAATCCGCGAAGCCGAGCGGGAAACGGTTTACAACGAATACAAAGACAAGGAGGGACAGCTTGTTTCGGGCATTGTCCAGCGGATTGAAGGACGAACCGTTTACGTTGACATCGGCCGGGCGACCGGGGTTATGTTTCCGGAAGAACAGATTCCGACCGAGCGTTACCGGCTGGGTCAGAGGTTGAAGTTTTACGTTGTTTCCGTTTCGTCGGAGTTTAAAGGTCCGGGCATCGCGCTGTCGCGCGTTCACCGCGGCTTGATAGAAAAGCTTTTTGAGCTTGAAGTGCCGGAAATCGTTTCCGGAACGGTTGAAATCAAATCAATCGCCAGGGAAGCGGGCAGCCGTTCAAAAATCGCCGTTGCTTCAACTGCCGAAGGCGTTGATCCCGTCGGTTCCTGCGTCGGACAGCGGGGGACGAGGGTTTCCGCGGTGATCTCCGAAATCGGCGGCGAAAAAATTGACATCATAGAATGGAGCGCCGACACTTCAAAATTCATCGCGCAATCGCTTTCTCCGGCAAAAGTCATTTCCGTTATGTTGAACGGCAAGAAAAAAGAGGCAAGGGTTGAAGTCCCCGAAGACCAGTTGTCTTTGGCCATCGGCCGGGGCGGACAGAACGTCCGGCTTGCCGCCAAACTGACCGGCTGGGGGATTGACGTTGCCGGTTACAAACCGGAAGAAGGCGCCGTTAAAGAGGGCGCGGAGGCCGTCGGCGCAAAGTTGATTTCCGAACTGGAAGGAGTCGGACCGAAAACCCAAAAACTTTTGGAAGAAGCCGGCTATAAAACGGTTGACGACCTTAAAAGCGCGACTGCCGAGGATTTGGAAAAAATAGAAGGGATCGGCCCCAAGACCGCGCAGAAAATTATTGAGCAAATAAAATAACAAGTTATTTCGCTAATTTATGTCTATTTTAATTTTTTCTCTTATTGCCAGCTTAGCTGCAATTATTTTTGCCGCTTATCTTGCTATGAAGGTTCTTGCCGCTCCTCAAGGAAGCGGAAAAATGGTTGAGATCGCGCAAGCAATCAAAGAGGGCGCTCAGGCGTATCTCAATCGGCAGACGAAAACCGTCGGCATCGTCGCCGTTATTTTGGCCCTGGTTCTTTATTTTACTTTGGGTTTTTACACGATGCTGGGGTTTTTGGTCGGCGCTTTTGCCTCGGCTTTAGCCGGCTATATAGGAATGAACGTGGCCGTGCGGGCGAATGTTCGAACCGCGGAGGCGGCGAAACGCGGCATTGCTCCGGCTTTGCGGCTGGCTTTTCAGGGAGGAAGCGTAACCGGCTTGCTGGTGGTCGGTTTGGCCTTGGGAGCGGTTGCCCTGTTTTATTTATTGACGAATGATTTAAAGGCCCTGATAGGCCTCGCTTTCGGCGGCAGTTTGATTTCCGTCTTTGCGCGCCTCGGCGGCGGAATTTTTACGAAAGGGGCCGATGTGGGTGCGGATTTGGTCGGCAAAGTTGAGGCCGGTATTCCCGAAGACGACCCGAGAAATCCGGCCGTTATCGCCGACAATGTCGGCGATAACGTCGGCGACTGCGCCGGCATGGCGGCCGATTTGTTTGAAACGTACGCCGTTACCGCCATCGCGGCGATGATTTTGGCCGATCTCGTTTTTCCGGGCCAGGAGTCGGCCATTCTGCTTCCTCTGGCCGTCGGCGCCGTGTCAATCGTAACTTCCATAATCGGCATGTTCTTCGTTCGTTTGGGAAAAAGCCAAAACATTATGGGCGCGCTGTATAAAGGGCTTGCCGCGAGCATAATTTTGTCGGCAATCGCTTTTTATCCGGTTATAAAATATTTATTGGAAAACGTTTCTTTAACGCCTTTCACAAATTATTATTTAGCGGCGCTCGTCGGTTTGGCGGTTACGGTCGGCATGGTCGTGATTACCGAGTATTACACTTCAAAAAAGTTTAAGCCGGTTCGTTCAATCGCCCTTGCTTCAACCACCGGCCATGGCACGAACGTCATTATGGGCCTCGCGATTTCAATGCAGTCAACCGTTTTACCGGTTATTCTGATTTCCGCCGGAATTTTAATCGCTTATTCTCTTGGTGAAATTTTCGGCGTCGCTTTGGCCGCGGTCAGTATGCTTTCTTTGGCCGGCATTATCGTGGCGATTGATTCCTTCGGCCCGATTACGGACAATGCCGGCGGAATCGCTGAAATGTCCGATCTTCCTCAGGAGGTCAGGAAAATAACCGACGCCTTGGACGCGGTCGGCAACACCACCAAAGCCGTGACAAAGGGCTACGCCATCGCTTCGGCGGGGCTCGCCGCTTTGGTGCTTTTCGCTTCCTACGCGCAGGAACTCGTTGAGCGGGGTGCGGAGATTAATTTCGCTCTTGACGATCCTTATGTTTTAATCGGTTTGTTCCTCGGCGGTTTGCTTCCTTATTATTTCGGCTCCATGGCCATGCTGGCCGTTGGCCGGGCAGGAGCAAAAGTCGTGGAAGAAGTGAGGCGGCAATTTAAAACCATTCCGGGAATCATGGAAGGAACGGCCAAACCGGATTACGGCCGGGCGGTTGACATAGTCACCAAATCGGCGATCCGTCAGATGATTGTTCCGGCATTGCTTCCTGTTTTGGCGCCGATTTTGGTCGGCTTTGTCTTGGGTCCCAAAGCGCTCGGCGGTCTTTTGGCGGGAAGCATCGTAACCGGATTGTTCATGGCGATTTCAATGACTTCCGGCGGCGGCGCCTGGGATAACGCGAAAAAATACATTGAAGAAGGAAATTACGGCGGAAAGGGAAGTTTCGCCCATCAGGCCGCGGTTACCGGAGACACGGTCGGCGATCCTTACAAAGACACGGCCGGCCCGGCGATTAACCCGATGATAAAAGTCATTAATATCGTCGCGTTGCTTATTGTCGGTTTTTTGATTTAACGAAAATAGACGCAAAAATAGCCCCGCATTGTCGGGGCTGTTTTTTATATTTCCTAACGAGCCCACGCGAAAATTTATTTTCGTGATGGGCGAGCGACGGAAATTCAAGAAATGCCGTGGCATTTCTTATTTTTACGCGTCGTCTTCTTTTTTCAACGCGCCGATGTCGACGAATCCGCAGGAGACGAGTAATTTTATGACCTCAAGCGGAGGATTTTTAAGCGGAATGATTTTGTTTCCGCCGATGATTTTCGTGAATCCGAACATTCCGGTTGCCGGAAGCGGGGCGGTCGGCATGAATATTTTGTACAAATCCTCGTCGCCGATTTTTTGTTTGCCGGCGATAAAGCCGATTTGAAACCAGCCCGGAGACGGATACTCGACCAGCGCCGCCTTCGTTTTTTCCAGGTCCTCTTTGGAAAAAAAATCTTTGCCGAAAAACAGATTCAGCAGGGGAATTTTAGACCACAACCGGCCGGTTAAATTCGTAATCAATCGTCCTTGAAAAAGACGGGACGTTAAAATCCAGCCGATGATAAGCGTGAGAGCCAGCGAAACCAAAAGACCGGCGCCCCAGAAAAGATTTTTGCCGAAAATCAGGAAAAAAAACGGAGACCAAAAACTGTCAAAAATAGAGACCGTGATCCCGAAAATGTAAATCAGCAGCCCGGGAATCAAAAGGAACAGAAAGCCGCGCTTGAAAGCGGTTTTTATCCGATTTCCCGCCATTATTCCTCCTTTTGAGTTGTAAAAGTTCTTTTTTTCTTATTGACAAACCATAACATAAAGGGTATTTTATAGCAATATATGAGCGTAAAACCTTCAATAAAAATTCAAAAGCTGGCAAAGTCCCAAATTGAAATTGAGGTTGAGATTTCCGGCGAAGACATGGCCGGTTTGAGAGATTTAACCTTGAAAGAAATGGCCGCTGTCGCGGCGATTAAAGGTTTTCGTCCCGGAAAAGCGCCGAAGGAACTGGTTGAAAAAGAGATCGGCGGCGAAAAAATCGATCAAGAAACAATTCAATCGGCTTTGGAAAAAACTTATCCTCAGATAATAATTGACAATGAAATTGAGGCAATCGGCCGGCCGGAGATAACGATAATGAAATTCGCGGCCGGCAACCCTTTTGTTTATAAAGCAAAAGTAAGCGTTTTGCCGGAAGTCGCTCTGCCGGATTATAAAACAATCGCCGGAGAAACTTTGGTAAAAGAAAAAAAAGTTCTTTCCGTGGAGGACAAGGAAGTGAATGATGCTTTGGCCTG
>MEYT01000032.1 GCA_001774105.1 Candidatus Azambacteria bacterium RIFCSPLOWO2_01_FULL_46_26
ATACCAACCCGCCGTCTGGCCGTTGAAATCGTCCGCGCTTCCTGTACACTTTTCGTACGAGGAAACATTGGCGTTGGCGTCGGTCTGCAAAGCGCTGTGGCTCGTGTCTTCCAAAATCGCGGCGAGATGAAAACCCCGTCCTTCGTTGCCGCCGCTCGCGGCGTCTTTCAGGCAGGCGTATTCGTAGGCGCTGTTGTCTTTGGGGTCAAGCGGCACTTGCGCCAAGTAAGTCGGTTTCAAAGAATCCAAAATCGCGGGATAACGGCCTTGAACGTCAAAATAAAGGTTCAGCGCCTGCTGGATTGTCCTGATGTCCGCGATTCTCCGGGCGTCCCTCGCTTTCTGCCGGGCGGTGTTCAAAGACACCAAAACAATGGAAGCGAGCAGGGCGATAATGGAAATAACGACAAGAAGTTCTATCAGAGTAAATCCATTTTTTAGCGTTTTACTTTTTCTCATATTAAACGCTGGTGGCAATATTATATATTGGCAAAAGAACCGCGGCGACGAGGATTCCGACCATCAAACCCAAAGCGACGATTAAAATCGGTTCAATCAACTGCACCATCGTCTCCAAAGCCGTATTAACGTCTCTTTGATAGAAAGCGGCGACGGATTTCAAAACCTGATCAACTTTTCCGGTTTTTTCGCCGACGGCGACCATCTGCGAAACCATCGGCGGAATCGCGCCGTAGCGTTTCAGGACCGTACTTATCATCTCTCCTGTTTTGACCGCGTCCTGGGCTTCAAGAATTATTCTTTTATAAAGCTCATTCCCGACGACTTCCGCCGTCACGGCCAGGGCCTGGGTTATGGGCAGACCGCCCGTGATCAAAGTGCTTAAATTGGAAGCAAAACGCGCCAGATAAATTTTTTGCCAAAGTGGGCCGAAAACCGGAACTCTGATTTTTATGGAATCCCAGCGATAACGCCCTTCGTAAGTCGCGGTCCAGCGCCAAAACAAAACTCCGGCCACGGCCAGAAGAATGAGAATGAGCCAAATCCAGCTTCTGATGAAAACGCTGATTCCAAGCACTAAAAGCGTGATAAAGGGCAATTGTCCTCCGGACTCCCGCAAAATGTTTTCAAGCTGGGGTATGACCCAGATAAACATCGCCGCTCCCACTATAACGAAAGTGCCGAGAATAAACAGCGGATACATCATCGCGCCTTTGGCACGCGAGCTGATGGCGTATTCCCGCTCAAGGTGGTCGGCCAGATAAGACAAAACTTCCTCCAATTTGCCCGATGTTTCGCCGGATTTAATCATTGAAACGTAAAGATGGCTGAACACCGCCGGGTGTTTGATCATCGCTTTGGACAGCGAAGTGCCTCCTTCAACGTCCGCGGCAACGGCGAAAATCACATCTTTAAGAGCCGGGTTGGCCGTCTGTTCGTGCAGAGTTCTTAAGGACTCAACAAGCGGCACTTTCGCTTCAAACAGAGCCGAGAGGGCGCGCGAAAAAATCACGGTTTCTTTCTGCCCGACTCTCTCAAAAATTTTCACCGGCTTGACGTAAAAAGGGATTTCCGCCGGCGCGGCGATGTTAAGAATAACCAAATTATGCCGCTGAAGAATGTCAATCGCGGCTTCTCTTGAAACGGCTTCCACCGTTCCCTCCTGAATCTCGCCCTCTTGTGTTCTGGCAGTGTAGTTAAATTGCATAAATCGATGCCAATATACGAATTAATACTAATTATACGAATGCAAAAATTTGCTTTTAATGTCTGTGTCAATTCTTACGATTCTAATTGGCTTCAAATAACGATTTCTAAAATTTATCAGTAAAGCAAGTTTTATGCCTGACGCTTGCAAGTATCGCTGAACTTGATAATAATCTTCTTTCAAAATTAAACTTTTAGATTTCAATTCAATAATAATTTTGTCATCTACGAGGAAATCAACCGTATTGCCTGTTTTCTTGATTTGAAATTCTCTTTTATAAGGACTTTTTGTTTCTTTTAATTTTTTCTCCAATAAATCGCCGTATTGTTTTTCTCGCGCATACCTGCCTAATTCATTGTGGACATCAAAACAAATGCCGGTTAGAAGATAAGATAATTCAGGATATATTAACTTTTTATTCGTATCATTAGTATGCATTCGTATATTGGCATCGCGTCATCTCTGTAATATCATTCTCATCTCCGCGGGGTTCAAGGAATAAAGTTCGGCCTGCTCAAGGGAAATCTCTCTTTGCTTGACCATTTCGGCAAGAGCGCGGTTCAGGGAAATCATCCCCTCTTCGGCGCTCGTTTCAATCACCAAATCAATTTGATGGCTTTTGTTTTCCCGGATTAAATTCCTAACCGCGGCGTTGGCGATTAAAAGTTCGCCGACCGGAATTCGCCCTCCTTCGATTCTCGGAATCAAGCGCTGGGAAAAAACGCCGAGCAAAGTCGCGGAAAGCTGTGTCCTAATCTGGTTCTGCTGGCCGGAAGGAAAACTGTCAATAATTCTGTCAATCGTCTGGGAGGCGTTGTTGGTGTGAATCGAAGCGAAAACGAGATGTCCGGTTTCGGCGGCGGTAATGGCGGTTGACATCGTTTCCGGATCCCGCAATTCGCCGACCATTATCACGTCCGGATCCTGCCGCAAAACCGCCCGAAGAGCGCGATGGAAAGAAAGCGTGTCGGAGCCGACCTCCCGCTGGTCAACGATACAGCGATCCTGAAGGAACAGGTATTCAATCGGGTCTTCAATGGTGATGATATGGTCGTTGCGCTTGTGATTTATCTCGTCAACCAAAGCGGCCAGAGTCGTTGACTTGCCGTGTCCTGAAGGGCCGACCACAAGGAAAAAGCCCTGGTTGTAGCGGGTGAACTGATGAATAATCGGCGGCAGGCGCAATTGCTCCACGGTTCTGATTTCCGCCGGAATAAGCCGCAAGGCCGCGCCCAAAAAATTCCTCTGATAAAAAACGTTTATCCTGAAGCGGCCTTTGTCTTTGAAAGAATAAGAAAAATCAACCTCGCGCTCGCGCTCCAGTTTTTCCGCCTGCTCTTTGGTTAGAAGCGAATCAACCAATTTCTTCGTCGCGTCGGGCGTCAAAATCGGTTTTTGGGACAAAGGAACAAGCTCGCCGTCAATTCTCAAAGTCGGCCGCCGGGCGACCGAAAAATGCAAATCCGAAGCGTTTTGCTTGATGACCGTCATTAATAAATCTTCAAGTTCGTAGTCCATAATCGCTTCACTAATCGATGCTAATATACGAATTGATACTAATTATACGAATGCGGAAATTTAATATCGGCATTTATTCGTATCATTAGTATGCATTAGTATATTGGCATCGCGTTACGGGTATGCCCTGTTCAACCCTTGTTTTTTACCGGAAACCGCGTCGGTCTCCATATAATATTCTATCACAAAAGACGAACCGTTGCCCGAAGTGTATTTATAGCGGTAAATGCCATTGTTCAGCGGATCAACGGGAATTTGCGATAGAATTTTGGTGTCTTTCAATGACCGCGACAAAAGGTCGTCGGAGCCGTCTATAACTTCGCCGTCCGCCGGATAAGGATAATTTCCCACATTGCTTTGATAAAAAGTCAGCGCCTGAACAAGCTGTTTCACGTGAATTTCCCGTTCCGTGTCGCGGTTGGCGGCCTGATACGATTGAACGCGAAGCACGACAAAAACGATAAACAGCGTGGCGAGGAATATGATTACTCCGGCCACGACCAGAAATTCGGCGACGGTCAAACCCTGATTGTTCTTTTTGTGAATCGCGTTTAAAAAATGCGCCATAATTGTTGAAATTTTTGAGCTCATCTTGCGGCGAAAAAAATTTCACTACAATTATGAGCGCTCTGTTAAATAATTTTGCTTCGCAAAATTATTTAACAGAGTAAAGGTTTTGTAACCCCCGCTAAGCGGGGACAAAGCCCTTTATTCCAGCCCGGCCAACTCCGGCAGAGCCGCGGCTTCCGGAATGATCGACAGTTTTGCCGCTTCGGCCGGCTTCATTGCCGCCGCCGGAACAAATTCAATCACCGGCTCCTCTTCCTTGACCGCCTGCAAAACCTCCTCCAAAGAGATGGTCCCGTCAAGAACTTTAAGAATGCCGTCCTGAAGCAGTGTGACCATTCCCTGCCTCTGCGTCTCGGCGCGGATTCTTGAATCGGTCGGCTCTTCAATAACAATCTTTTCCAATTGCGCGCTCATTTTGAAAATTTCAAAAATCGCGACCCTACCCTTCGTCCCTTTGTGCGCGCATTTTTTACAGCCGACGATCTGCCAGATTTTATACGGCTTTTTCCATTTCAAATTCTTTTTTAAGTCCGCCGGCAATTTTCCGAGTTCTCTGTCAATTATCTCTTCCGCCCGCTTGGGAGCCGTGACCTCCTTCTTGCAATCCTGACAAAGCCGCTTTATCAATCGCTGGGCGACCATCAAATTCAAAGACGGCGGAAGCAAAAACGGCTCCACTTCCATGTCAATCAACCGCGGAATGATGCCGACGGCGTCGTTGGTGTGAAGCGAGGAAAGAACGATGTGGCCGGTCAAAGACGCGTGAATCGCGAGTCCCGCGGTTTCGTTGTCGCGAACTTCGCCGACCATGATGATGTCCGGGTCCTGCCGCAAAATATGGCGGAGTCCCGTGGAGAAAGTGTAGCCGATTTCCGGCCTGATTTGCGACTGATTCACTCCTTTGACCAGATACTCAACCGGGTCTTCAAGCGACACGATGTTCACCTCGTCCCTGTTCAAAACGTTCAAAAGAGCGTAAAGCGTCGTTGATTTTCCCGAACCTGTCGGCCCGGTAACGAGAATCATCCCCCATGGCGAAGAGAGCCCTTCCATCATGATTTCCAAATTTCTTCCGATAAGCCCCAGGTCGGTCGGCACTTTCAAGCTGGCTGTCGGGTCAAGCAGACGCAGAGCCACTTTTTCGCCCGAAGCGGTCGGAAAAGTTGAAACGCGGAAGTCAATCTCCCGCTCTTCTATCGTCGTCCTGAAGCGTCCGTCCTGCGGAATTCTCGTTTCGTCGATTTTCAAATTGGACAAAATTTTGATTCTTGAAACAACGGCCGGATGAATTGACAGCGGCAAAAACAAACTCGTGTACAAAACGCCGTCAACCCGGAACCGGACGCGCAGACGATCGTACGAGGGCTCAATGTGAACGTCCGATGCCTTGCCTTCAACCGCGTGTTTTAAAATAACCGCCACCACTTTCGTGATGGGCGCTTCTTCCATGATTTTCGCCGCTTCCTCTTCCGCCGTCTTTTTCTTCGGCGCGACTTTTTCCTCGGTAACTTCCTTCTCAAGCTCCTCAAGCGCTTCTTTAACCACTCCTCTTAAACTTTTATACTGTCCCAGAACGACTCCGAAATCGGAACGGGAGATTTGATAAATCTTCAATCCGAGTCCGCGGCGCATCGTCAAAAACTTAAGCGCTTCAAGCGCTTTTACGTCGTCCGGCGAAATCATTCCGACCCCCAAAACGTTCCCTTCTTTGTCGATCGGCGCCATTTCGTAATGCCGCGCCGCGTCTTCCGGAATGACGCCCAAAACCTCAAAAGGTATTTTTTCCTCTTCCAGCGATCGGAGCGGCACGCCGTAAAGTTCGGCTTTCGCCGCGGTCAGGTCTTTTTCCTTTACGGGCGTTTTCTCGTAAATAACGTCTTCAAGCGGCCGCGCCGTGTATTCCACTTCTTTTCTGACCACGTCCGCCTGCGCCGGAGTCAGCAGTTTTTTCTCCAGTAAAATCTCAAGAAGCGTCTTTTGAGGAATTTGAGGAAGAATTATGTCAGGGGACATGGTGAGTAGTGAGTAGTTAGTACGGCATAAACGGATTTAAACGTCCGGTTCTGTCCGGCTTGACGGGCAAATCGCCGTGAACTTTGAGATTCTTGAACGACGGATCGTCAAGCACCAGAATCAATGTTCTGATTCTTTCAACGACCGCGCCTATCTTCACCACCTCGGCCGAAATGCCCGCGACTCCGGCTCCTTCTTCCGGAAGCGTCGGCGCGCTGAAAAAGCCGAAATACAAAACCACCGCCGTGGCCACGATCACCACCACCAGCATGTAAATCAATAACTGCTGTCTTTTTTGCGTTGTTTGGGGAAGTAAAGGCATAATCGCTTCGCTAACGCGATACTAATATACTAATGCATACTAATGATACGAATGGATACTAATGTTTTTTTATTCGTATTTATTAGTATAATTCGTATGCATTCGTATATTGGCATCGCGGTTATTGAAAATACGTTTGCATTCTTATTGAAAATTTCATTACGTCGGTTCCGGCTTCTTTCCCGACTCCGGCGAAAGAAACATTGGTAATGTCAAGCAAACGGACGTTGTTTTCAATCGTGGCCAAATAATTTTTAAAAGCCGAATAAGTGCCCCGCACCGAAACGTTAATCGCGAGCGTTCTGTATTTCTTGACCGCGGCTTCCGGCGCGGCCGGCGGCGCGGCTTCGCCGAACACCAAACTGTCCATCACCATTCCGCTTTCCGTCGCCAGCGCCTCCATCGTGACAAGAAGAGAAGGAATGTCTTTTCCGGTCGGCACGCTGATGTTCACTTTTTCCGCCTGCTTGGCGAGCGTTTCATACTGCTCAAGCACCTCCTTGACTTTAACCTTTGTTTCTTCTTTTTTAATCAACTCCTGCTGTTTCTGCGCCAAAGAGCCGCGCAAAGCCAAAACATCGCGGTATAAAGGCGTGACATACCATGTCAGCATTCCGATGCCGCCGAAAAACAAACTGACCCCTATCGCTAATCTGATTATCAATCCAAGCATATTTTAGTTAACTATTGGCTATTTTGCTGTTTGTATAAACTCCGGCTTATAAGTTACGCCGAGCGTAAACCCGACCCTTCCTTCGCCGGAAAGGGAAAGTCCGCCGATCTCAACTTTTTCAATATTCGGACTCTTGCTGACGGCGAGAATCTGCTTTGCCAAAATCGTAAAACTCGCGGCCTCTCCGCTCACGTCGAATTTTCTGGTCGGAACGTTGATGGAAAAGCTTTTCAAATACGCCTGGGGGTGAACCAACAATTCCAATCCCGCCAAAAATTTGGAAAAATAAATATGATTTTTCATCACGTCTTCCAGCGTGGTCAGCTGCGCCTCCAAAGTCAAAACCTTTTCTTCCGCCGAGACGTCCCGGCCGGTCTCAACCTGTTGGATTTTTTCGTCCACATCTTTGATTTGGGTGTTCAAAACGCTTTCGTAGTAAGCCAAGCCGGCATAAGCCGAACCGGCCACGATCAATAAAACCACGGGCCAAACGATAACCCATCGTCCTCTGACTGCTTGAAGCCGCGAAGGCGGTTTTGGTACGAATTCTACA
>MEYT01000033.1 GCA_001774105.1 Candidatus Azambacteria bacterium RIFCSPLOWO2_01_FULL_46_26
CGGTCTTTCTTCAACTTCTTTTTTCGGCACAACTTCAACCGGAATGCCGCCGATTTCAATTTTTTCTGCTTTTGGCGGCACGGGCCGCGGAGGCGCCGGGACCGGCGGTTTTATTTCTTCTTCAATTGGTTCAAGATATGCCTCGGCCCTGCTCGGCACAAGTGCCTCGGCCCTGCTCGGCACAAGTGCCTCGGCCCTGCTCGGCACGGGCTCTTCTTTTTTTGGTAAAACAGGTCTAATAGGCGGAGGAGGAGGGGCAGGTCTTGCCACAGCTACCGGTTTTATCGGAGGAGGCGTGACCGCCTCTTTTTTGATTTCTTCAATTTTGGCTACCGGTGGTTTTATTGGAGGATGGGTGGGTTTAAATTCCGTCTCAATTTCAATTTCTTCAATGGCTTTTATCGGTCCGTGGATTCTTCTTAAACTTGTTTCAATCGGCCTTAATAATGTCTCCCAAATGTTTCGATATAGTGTCTTGGCCTGCGCCAGTTCAATGTTGAGCTCTTTTTGAAGATTCGCGGCCAGCTCGTCAGGATGAAGCAGACCGAACAAAACCAAGCCGAGCAATTGGGCTGTTTTTATTGTTTGGTCATCCGAAAGTTTGTGTTTTAGTGCAATGTTTCCCAGTTGTTCCGCGGCTCGCACTGAAATCGCAGTTTCCTGAATATCGGGTGGGGACTGGGAATAGAGCTGAAAGATTTGCGACGGAGTGTATTGTTTAATCATAATCGCTTTAAACTTGAAACATGAAACTCAGGAACAGAAAAAAATAGTTATTCTTTCTTATGTTTTAGGTTTTATGCTTCATCTCTATAATTTTATCGTTTCCGCTCTTCAGGAGGACGTGCTGAGGTGTATTTGCCCGCCATTATGATTGGTGAAGGTTTTACTTCTTCAGTTGGCGATGGTTTGGTTCCGGCAGTGCCCTCTTTTTTGATATTTTCGGGAATAATACCGCTCCAGAGCGAGCTCGTTTGCAGGTATTCTGCCGTTTTGGTTGCGGCTGGGAATCCCAGTTCATTAGCTTTTGGAAATGCCTGCATAAAGGCGTCTGACAACCCTTCCTTAAATACCGCTTCCAACTGGCCCGGGTTTAAGAATCTTGCGACCTCGGGGTTACTTATGACATCGGGAGTCATGTCTTTTATATCGGACGGGCTGATTCTTTTTACGACATCTTCTATGGTCTTGCCGACAGTAGGCGCCAATGTCGGCTCTTTTCTTAAGACAGTCATTAGTTCATTTTGCATATCAAGGTTTTGGAGAGTTTTCAGGCCGCTTATTTTTTCTTCTCCGTCTAAGGCACTAAGTCCTTGCCATTTTCCGCTCAAGCCCAACAGCAAGCCGGCTTTGGTTTGAGGGTCAAACGCGGCACGGTATTCCGCGGCGGCATTTTCTTTCGTCCAACCCTTGACTCTTTCTTTTGATTGATTAACCCTTTGCGCCCGCGCCTCTCTTTCGGTTTCTTCAAATCTGCGCAGCGGCCTTGCCGCCTGGCGCAAAAGCGGAACGCGGCTGAGTTGTTTCGCGATCGCCTGAGGCGCGCCGGTGGCGACCGCCGCTCTTCTGCCCATGCGGCCGGTGTAATCCTTCGCCTGATTACCCCACTTTTTGGCGTACTTCATTGTCTCGGCCGCTCCGTACGCCCCCATTGATTCGGCAACCTTAATTCCGGCGATTAAAATAACTATCACCAGAACCATGTTCAGAATCGCCGAAGGGCTTGAATTGGCGGCAAGAGGAGTAACGGGATTATCGCCGACCATTGCCACGAGGGGAAATTGTCCTTTCACACCGTTCATTTGCACAATAAGAAGGGCCAGATAAATGAAAAAAGAATAAGCCGGAGCAAAAAACGCCCATCTCAAAAATTCTTTCCACCACCTGTCCCAAAGATGCTTGGTGTCCGGCATAATGGAAGCGGCCCAGGCGATCGGGGAAACAATCAGTAAAAACCAGAGAGCGACTATCCGGACGACGAAAAGAATGATGGCCGCGGCAAAGACAAAAATCGCCAGACCCGAGAAGATGACGGCAAAAGCCGAACCGGCCACCACCATTAAGGGAATGGAAGCCGCCTGCGCCAGCACCGCTTGAGCGTTTTGCGCCGGGCTCGGCTGATAATAGCTTGAAATTTGAAGCCCTTTCGCGAGCGAAGCGGATAAATTCGCGGTGCCCGCCAATGTGCCGCCTCCCGACGCCTGGCTTATGAAAAAATCGGTAATAACTTGGGTAAAATCAATGATTACTCCGGCAATGACCAAACTGAAATTTATTAAAAGCGCGACGATAATGAGCCGGGTAACGAGTTCTTTCGTGCGGTATGTTTCAATTTGCAATATCGTCGTAAAAGCGATCCAAATCATTACCAAAATAAAGAACATATTGGCGAGGTCCCTGGTTATGCCCCAGCCGACGAGCACCACCGGCGCGTTTGACAAGTTCGTCAAGCTTAAAACGTAGTCCAGAATCATTCCCTCAAGCGCGAGTATCAAACCCAAAACAAAACCGATAGCGGCCAGAATAGCGCCGACGATGTTAAAAACCGCTTCGGCCGTAAAATCAACCAAACTCCCGAAGAATGACGTGAGCGCTCCGGCGGCGTGCGCGAAATTCGCCGCGCCGAAACTAATCGCCAATATTAGCAGAAGTATAATGAGAAATTTCGTTTTGCGCGAGGATATCATGTCTTCTTGAGTTTGTTATTTTATTGATCCGTTATTACATTTGCTCGGTTTCCTGCATGCTCCATCTGATGCGCCCGACTTCTATCGCGTTATTAATCATCTCCTGGGCTTCGTCCGGAGGAATATTGTGCGCGCCATAAATGGCATTGGCATCTTTAATGGCGGCGTCAAGCGTCGGATTGGTTCGGGGATCGGTGTTTCCTCGTCCTGTTGTGATTGAATAAGTGATTTTGGTTTCCACGGCAATCTCTTCCTGAACTTCGTCCGTGAATTTATTGTCCAGATATTCAAGCGCTTTCGGCCACCTTGACTTCATTTTCGTTTTGTGTCCCCACCACCCGCTTTTTACTTTGTACGACTCCTGGTCGGACATGTTCGGCGACGTATTGGTTAAAATTTTTCTAATTTCACTTAATGCCGTGTCTATCGGGTCAATGGGCGGATTGCCGTAAGTATTTCCCGGCACCGCGTCTTTGCTGAAATTGATCGGGAAAGTCAAATTCAAAGGATTATCTTTTTGAACCTGCACCGTTGTTTTTGTAACCTTGCCGGTTGTTGGGTCCATTGTTTCCACCTCTTCGGTGACCGTTATTTGCGGCAACAGGTTCATCATGCGTTTTGTTACGTCGTCAAGATTTGAAATTATTGTGCTTAGAGACATACTGGACTCGGTGAGTAAGTTTATAAGTTCCGCGTCCTGTTTTCTCAAAAGGTAAACGACATTCTGCAATTTTCCCGCCAGCACATATTGATCGTAAGTGTTCAAAAGATCCGGCGTCGTGTACCTGCCGGTATTTGGATCAAGTTTACCGAGAAGGTCGTTCACTTGTTCAACGTTGCCCCGTAAACAGTTCAGCAAACTGACCATCGTGGCGCCGGTGCTGGCGTTAACATTTGCCAGTCGTTCGCCCTCTTGAGACGGCGGTTTGTTGTCTTTGCCTACAAGGTTGTTAAAACGGATGTTCAGCCGAGCCAGAGGTCCTATTCTCGTGTACGCTTGTTCCTGTAAAACGTTTAATTTATCTTTCGCCAATTTTTCTTTGGCGTCTTCATTTTCAAGTTCCTGCCGTTTCTTGATTATTAAAGCGTCTTGCTCATCTTGAGTCAGACCATCTTTTTCTTCAGCAGTCAAAACGGCATACTGCCCCATTTCTTTTTCAATAAATTTGTCGCGTTTTGTCCTGTAATTATTAACTAAAGCGATCGCGACCGAATCGCCGGCGGCCATGGCGTCGAAAGTATCCTGCGACGGCGCGTTCGGCATTTTTAATATTTCTTTTCGCAGTGCCTGAAGCTCTGACGACTTCAGTAGCAAATCCTGCAATCCTTTGGTTAAAGAATCCAGTGTCGCTTCGTCAGCCGCTCTTTCCGCCGACATCACCGCGAAATCGGGATTGTCCGGATTACAAATTTGAAGGTCCGAACCCATTTTTGCCCCAATCTGTATAATTTTATACTTGATTCTGATGAGTTCATTGTATTTTTTATAATTTTCTATTGCGTCGCCCAATTGTTCGGCCGCGTCTTTGTTCACGTCTTTTTTGACTTGATTGGAGTTCGTTTTGTTTCCACTGACGAGTTTTCCGGCCGATGCCAAACCCTCATCAGTCACTTTATTGATTGCCGCGTCAATTATAGCGCCTATGGACGCGGCCACGCTTTGAGAATTGACAAGCCATTCGGAATCCCATTTCAGGGAACTGTTCAAACGTTCGCCGACGGTGTCGCCCGGTGTGACGATTTGGCATACTTTTTTAAATGTTCGCTGTCCCCCCATTGTCCTCTCGTCATCCTCAAGTGCTGCCACAAAGATATCGGCGTCCGATTCTTTTAGTTCTCCGCTCATTGAAGTGCCCGCGCTGTCGTAAACGCCGCATTTTTTGCTTCCCAAAAATCCGCCCGAACTGACAACTTCAGTTTTGGCGCTTTCTTTGGCTTGTTCGGCCTTCTTTTTCATCGCGTCCACGGTTAAGAAGTAAGCGCCGTAAATGTTGTTCTGTGGCTCCTGTATTTTAAGCCAGGCCTGCCAGCCGCCGTTTCTGAAATCGCGGGTGAAGTCCTCAATGTTTTCCACGATGTCGCTCAAAGAGCATTTTACCTTCTCGCCAAACTCTCTTTCCGGCAGGAGCATGATTTTCAGTTCCACCTGAAAAGGAGAGCAGAGATCGCGGCCTATTTCATCCGTCAAGACCTGGCCGACCGCCTGATCAACCGCGTCTTCCAAAAATCCTCCGAAATTCTGCACGAATCCCGGCTGGCCTTTCGCCCCGCCTTTAATCCACTTGATGGTTTGATTTGTAAACCCGTCCAGCATTTTCTTTTGCGCGACCACCAAAACGCCTTTTACGATTTCCCAAGCAAAGTCCTTAATGGTAAGTATGGCCGAGTCCACGCCCGCTTTGGCCGGCATCGGAGCGATTACGGAAGCAATCAAAATAAAACCCAAAAACCCCGCCGCGATTCGGGTTTTGAAACTATTAATTTTTGAAAAAATTTGCATGCGCTATTCGCTATCTGCCTATTGGCTATTTTTTTAATTCTTCGGCGGAAAAAGTGATTTGATATTTGTTTTGAATTTCTTGGCTGGTTTGATTGATTAAGTCGGACCAGTTTTGGGTTAAGGCGGCGTATTTGCGTATTTCATTTAATTGACTTATCGGGTCATTGCTGAATTGTTTGATGTTTTTTAAAGTTCCGGACAGCCCGGCAAGAAGCGCCAGGGCGTCCTGGTGGACGCTAAGCAGAGGACTGGGGACGGCCAATTGTTTCAATTCGCGTTCGGTTTTTTCATAGGAGGAGATCCATAAATTTATTTTTGAAAAGTCATTCTTTTCAATCGCGGCTTTCAGGATCGGCTCCGGCGATTCGTTGTTTATGGCCGAGAAATTTCCGGAAATTGTTTTTATCGCCGAAAGAGCGTAATTTTTAATCGCCGCCTTGCTTTTGTCTTGGGTGATGTTTAAGTCCCAAAGTGATGTTCGGGGCAGGGAACCGAGCGCGCTGGAAAGATTGGCCACGGCGTCCTCGGCTATTTTTAACATCTCAAAACCTTTGAGCGAAACTGGCGCGTCGGGCTGGCCGTTCGCGGCCAGTTTTTGCTTTTCGTCGGCAACTTTTTTAACGAAATTTTGAAGGATTTTCGCGCTGGCGTTTTCTTGTTTGGTTCTCGCGCTCAAAAGATCGTTCGGCGCTGGCTTCAGCGGGTCGTAACCGGAAGCCATTTCTTCGCCGTCCAAATAGCCGTCAACGTCGGTGTCGGGGTTATTCGGGTCGGTTTTTTGAATCGATTCCTCCCAGTCCGCCAACCCGTCCCCGTCCGAATCCGTTTTCGCGTTTGCCGCGCCGTCTTGCGCGGAATTTTTCAAAGAGTCAAGAGTTTTTTTTGAAAAAAAATTGTTTTTCGCGGCAAAACCGCCGACGCCCAAAAACAACAATAAAATCGCCGCCAAAATCAGCTTATTTTTTAGCAAGGAGATTAACATTGTGTTTATTCGCGGCAATAATAATCAATAAAGCTAAAATTAAAATCCAATCTCCCAATTTAGTATACCACGTTTTTTCGGAAATAAACACAATGTTATCCACAAGAACCGTCGGCTCAAGATTGGGCGCGATTTTTTGAATTTGTCCTTTGGAATTAATGATAAAAGCGCGGTCGTAATTCGTCGCCTGAAGATAGAAACGATTATTTTCAACGGCTCTGAATTTCGCCATCGCGATTTTTTGTTTGACCAAAGAAGGCGCTCCCCGAAAAATTGACTCGGAGCCCGAAACAACAAGAACTTCGGCGTCCGCGCCGGCTGCCCGGCGATTCATGTTCGGGGATAAAAATCCGGAGCAGAGCAGGGAAGCGAATTTTTGCTTTTGCCGGCCATCTTCCCATGTGAACACCTCGTTTTCCGGCCCCTTTTTATAGCCGCGTCTTTCTTCAAAACGCCGCGTCCATTCTCCTTCTCCGGCAATGGCCGCCGCGGCTTTGAACCAATACGGCAAATACTCGCCCAAAGGCATCAGAAAGTGTTTTTCGTCCTGGGCCAGCACGCCTTTTTGCGGGTCAAAATAAAAAGTGGCAATGGACAGTTTGTCGTTTTCGTCAATCATCGGCCCGGAATCAATAATTAATTTTTGCTTTCCTTCAAAAATTTCGTTGAAAAAATTTTTACTTCTTTCTTCCCCCAAAACGCCGATTAAATTCGCCCCTTCCGGAAAAACGATGATTTCCGAGTCCTTCCCGTTTTTGACGACCTCGGCCAAAAGCGAGAATTGCTGCGTTAAAATTTCCATCTGTCTTTGAAAAGTCGGCTGGAAGGTTGAAGGAATTTTAGTCTGCAGAATGGCGACTTTCGTCTCTTTACCCGAAACGTTTTTATTTTTCAAAATCAGCCAACCCGCAGGA
>MEYT01000034.1 GCA_001774105.1 Candidatus Azambacteria bacterium RIFCSPLOWO2_01_FULL_46_26
TCCGGATTATACTTCCTATATAAAGTACCTTTAGCATTCATTGTAAATTTACCAGTTGGTTTGCCTTGTTTTAATATTTCCATTCTTTTATTGTTTGCAAAATCAATACTACCGACGATGCCCAAGGCAATTATTTGAAACTGCTTGGGATTATGTTTATCAACAAAGGTAATTGGTACACCCATAGCACCGATGTAACTCATTGGAATTTCAGAAACTTTTGATACTTCAACCGCATCATAATTATAATATTTCGGGTATTCTTCCGATGTGTATTTTTTATACAAAGTTATATTTTCTTTGTGTTTTTCAACATCAAGATTTGTATACCAGCATGATGTTGATACACGAGCTATTTTTTTACCATTTTCATCAATATGATGAAAATTTTCCCAATCGTTTGGCACGACAAAAAACATTCCAACATTAAAATTTGTGTAGCCAGTACGAATTTTGTCGTCTTTGATTAACTTAAATATATCTTTATAAGTTAGAGCATTGGTATTCCCAATAATCAAAAACTTTTTGTCATATTCCATAAGTTGTGCGACATACTCACGAAATAGAGAAAACGGCGGGTTGGTTACTACTATATCGGCTTCTTTGAGTAGCTTGATACATTCCTCACTACGGAAGTCGCCCGTGCCAATCATCTCGGTTATAAACTCATTAGGATCGGGCATGCGATTGTTGTTTTTGTCGCCCGTGTATTCCAATTTATAAGGCGCTTCTCTCGTAAATAAATTTGCATCTTTGTAATGCGTGGCGATCAATTTTTTCAACCCTAAATGTTCAAAATTTCTACTGAAATATTTAACGAAGTCGCTTTCCTTTGGGTCATCACAATTACAAAATACCACCTTGCCACGAAATTGGTCTTTGTAGTGTTTGATTTCATTTTCAATATCAGCGAGTTGAGTATAAAACTCGTCTTTCTTTTGCTTATTTGCTGTCTTTAAGTTTTTATTTGAAGATTGTTTTTTCATAAAATTATTTCAAAAGTTCGCTACTGGAAATTCCAAGCGCCCCGGCAATTTTTTCCAATGTTGAAAGAGTGGGGTTCATTCGACCATTTTCAATATTGCTGATATATGCTCTGTCCACGCTCAAAGCAGTCGCAAGGTCTCCTTGCGACATATTCTTTTTCAAACGCCATTTTCTTAGGTTTTCCCCAAGTTTTTTACCTGATGTCATAGATACATAATAGGAAAACTTGCATTGTTTTGCAAGAGTGCAGTATAATGCATATATGTCCGCCACCAATTTTTCAAAAACAAAAAGAGGAGCAAATGGAAAATTCCTCCCCAAACCCCTCCTTTTCCATTTGCGACATCCAAATTCAAAAACAGAAGAGCCGAAGTTTTGGCAAATCCTTTCCCCAAAAAATAGTTTTGCCAAAACTTCGTCCACCGAGTTGGCACTAGAATTCCGTCAGTTTCTCCTTTGGAGAAACCCGACCTCGCCCGCCACCACCATACCAAATCAAAAAAGAGAAAACCCCCGCCAAACAAAAAAGAATGCGTGGTGGCGAGGCGAGGGCGGAGCGGAACAGCAGAAGCGGAGGCAGACTGTCGTACCCGACAGTCTGGTGGAGCGGAGGCTGTGCCGTGACGGAATTCGTCGTGGAGCGTACGATTACATTTCACATCACCACGCGCTCCGCGCGTGCGACATCATTTGTTTTGGAAATAGGTGCGAGTTTGGTACAATACAGACACAAACAAAAAAGACACTGCATACAGTGTCTTTTTTGTTTTGAAATTTTATTTCCACGCATATGCGCAGGTTTTGAATTTTACTTGACATTTATTGAATTTTATTGTAAGATAGTTTTAAACTCTTTAACAATTTAACAACAACGAAAGCGAGGTGAGCAAGTTTGCAGACGGATTTTCTTTTCCTAAAAGATGAATTGAGCGCCAAAAATTTATGGCAGAGCTCGACAAACCTGATTGCTTTGACGGTTCTGGCTGGGATTGCCGCTACGGCTTACCTTGCCTACCATTACGGCATCGCCGGTCCGGCTTTTGCCCTAAGTTTAACCGCCGCCGGGTTTTATCTCGGCGCGATTCTATTCAGATTTCTTTTGTTCGCGTTTTCTCTGATTCAGATACGAAAAAACAGCGCGGCAAAAAGCATTGTTCAGCAATGTTCCGACAAAGAACTGCCGGTTTACACCGTCCTTGTGCCTTTAAGGCATGAAGTTAAGGCGCTTCCGGGACTTATTGAAGCACTGAATAATCTTGACTGGCCCGAAGACAGACTTGAGATATTTTTTCTTGTTGACGATGACGACGACATTACCCAAGACGCGCTGAAAAAACACGTTCTTCCTCGCCATATTCAGGTTATGATTATTCCGACCGCGGACGCGCTCATCCGTTCAAAACCCAGAGTGTTGAACGCGATTCTGTTTCAGGTGTCCGGCGAATTTCTCACGATTTACGATGCCGAAGACAGGCCGGAACAAAATCAGCTTAAAAAAGCTTATCTCACGTTCAGGGACTCTCCCGAAGAAATTGTTTGCGTTCAGGCGCGACTGGATTATTACAACGAGCGGCAGAATATCCTGACGAGATGGTTTACCGCTGAATACGCTTCATGGTTTGGCTACACATTGCCGGCGCTTGATTGTCTTGGTTTACCGATTCCGTTGGGCGGAACTTCAAACCACCTCAGAGTTGAATTTTTGCAAAAAATCGGCGGCTGGGATTCATACAATGTGACCGAGGACTGCGAATTGGGAATGCGTATTTATCGTATGCGCGGCCGAATGAAAATAATGAGTTATCTTCCGCACAAACAGGAAGAAAAAGGCCGGCCGATCAGAGTGTTTGATTCCGTGACTTACGAGGAAGCAACTTCGCAGTTGAAAAATTGGATACGCCAGCGCTCAAGATGGATAAAAGGATTTCTCCAGACCTTCATCGTCCATACGAGAAATCCGCTGAAGGCCGTCCGGGAATTCGGCGTTTGCGGATTCGCCGTATTCATTTTCTTCACCGGAGGAACGGCAGTCATCCATTTGATGAACATCATATTTTGGACACTCTCAATCGCCTGGCTCTTTAATTGGAACTTCATTTACGCTTTCTTTCCGCCGGCACTTCACCAAATTCACGTTTTCACTTTGATTTTCGGCAACGCGTTTTTTATTCTAATTCACGTACTTTCGGCTTTGATAGAAAAACGGTTTCTGACTGCCCTTTTCGCGCTGTTCATTCCATTGTACTGGCTACTCATGGCAATCGCCTGCCTGAAAGCAATCTGGCAATTGATTTTCAAACCGCATTTTTGGGAAAAAACAATGCATTTCGGCGAAATAAAAAAACAAGAGGAGGTGAAAAACGGAATGGCCGTTAAAAAAATTCTGATTATCGTAATCGCGGCGCTCGCGCTCGCGGTCTGCAAAAATTCGGCGGACGCGGCAAATGTCAGTTTTCCCGGCTCCGTCTGGAGCGAACTCAAAACCCAGGCCTCGCCGCTGAACAATTACGGCGCAATGGCCGAAGGAGTGGTGGAACAAGGAGCGGAACTGAGCGACGCCTCTTTGGGTAAGTTGAGAATCAATTTTTTCGGAGAACTGAAGTATTCGTTCAACCCAAACGGCCCGACCTGGTACAATTACACCGCGCCGGGAATCGGAATACGGCTTGAATACCCCGGTCAGAAAAGCTTTGTCCGATTCGGATTTAAAATAAGTCAGGAAAACTGGCAAGACCATGACTCAAACACCGCGGCCACTGGATTCATAACCGTCTACCGCGGCTGGAATTTATCAAAATGAAAATCGAAAGTGCCTTTCTAAAAAAAGAAAGGCACTTTTTAATTGCCAACCACAAGCATCAGCCAAACAGAGCAACGCCCCGGCCGGCAAAATAAGAAACAATTATTACGGCGATCGCGATAAAAATATTTTTAACCACGCTTTTGGCGACATTTTCTTCGTGAAGAAAGGCAATTTGAAGGTTGACAAAAGTCAACAAAATCAAACCCCAAAAAATTCCCGCGTAAATCGCCCAAGAAATCGGGAAAACGCCAAACGGTACGAGAAAACTCAAAGTGAAAATAAACTTGCCCAAAAACACGTTAAGAGCGCTTTTGAAAGCAACCGCCGGCGAGATGCCTCTTTCGGCTTTTTTTGCGGTATACATGCCGATTGAATCGGACAATGAATCCGAAATCGCCACGGCAATTATGCCGCCAATCACCGCCAGCAGAGACGCGGTGGCTGAATTTAAGCCGACGATTACGCCGAGCGTCGTCAAAACCGCGGAAGAAATGCCGAAACTGAATCTGCCGAATTTATCATGAATTTTAGCAAAAATTCTTTGAAGCGGCGTTAATGTCATAATCGCCAGTTCGAAATAAGAAAATCTCGTCGCGTTCAAAGGATCCAAACCGAGTTTTCTCATCAAAAAGTCGATTTTTAAAGATTCATCTTCATTTATCACCTCAAATTCAATAAAATTGCCCACATTCTCCACTTTATCAATATTAATCACGACTGAATCCAAAAGAAAAATGCTCCTTTTTTTATTGACGCTCACTATTTCATCATAATTTTTCTTGATATCAAGCGCCTCTTTTTCTTCAATTGCCTTATTAATGACCGTTCTTGTCCTGACTTTTCTGCTGGCAAGCGGGCCTTTATAGGTAAAAAGCAAATCTTCCCCGCCCTCTTTTCGCAACCTTACTAATTCGTCCGTTTCACTCACCTTTTTTCCTTTCGCGATAAAATACCTGTCCTCGTGAAGTACTGTGCCCACTTTTCTTGCTCCGAGCTTGTGAAGTGCGTTCTCTTCGATATCCGCCTTAATCTTTAACTGGTACTCATATTTTGCGAATTCTTGCTCTTTTTGTATCAGCTCTTTAACGTCCATAAAATTGTTTAAAATTTGCCTAAAATTTGACCTTTCTGTATAATGTCGGTAAAATCACGACTGCTTGAATTATATCAAAAAAGGACAAAGAATAAAAACAATATTTATGCGCGCTTAGCTCAGTTCCGCCAGATGGCGGACAGGGTCCGAGCGATCCGTTTATTCCCGATTTGTCCCCGCTTAGCGGGGTAACAAATCGCAATCCCGCTTAAAGTGGGCGACTAGCTCAGTTGGTTAGAGCGCTTCGTTTACACCGAAGAGGTCATAGGTTCGAATCCTATGTCGCCCACTTTGTGCGGGACACCGGGTAGGTCGGGGGTTCGATACCCTCAGCGCGCACAGTTGAAAAAATTATAAATATCTGATATAAATTAAATATGCCGGACTAGCTCATTGGTAGAGCGCTGCCCTGAAGAGGCAGGCGTGCCCAGTTCGATTCTGGGGTCCGGCACAAAGCTGAACTTAGTTAAGCCGCGCTCAGCGCGGCACAAATTTTGCGGGAGTGGCGAAGTGGTATCGCGTCTCCTTGCCAAGGAGAAGATCGCGGGTTCGAATCCCGTCTCCCGCTCAAATAAAAAACCTTCTTGTATTTACAAGAAGGTTTTTGAAATTTTATTTTTATTTGTTGTTTACTCTAAAGCGTCAAAACATCCGCCTTTTTCAATCAATTCCCTGATATTCAGCAAATACCCGGTTGCTTCTTTTCCGTCCATTATTCTGTGGTCAAAAGAGAGAGAAATCGGCATTATGGAACGAACGACGATTCGTTCCTCGCCGCCTTCCTCTGTCACTACCGGAGTTTTCGCGATTTTTCTGACGGTCAGAATCGCGGCCTGCGGAGGCATAATCACGGCGTATCCGTCTTCGCTTCCGTAAGCTCCTGTATTGTTTACCGTGAAAGTCGCGTCTTGAAATCGCATTCCGCGAACGTCGCCGGCCTTCGCTTTTTGCGTCAATTCGTGCAGGATTTTGGCGAACTCCCAAAAAGACATCGTTTGCGCCTTGTGAATAACCGGCGCCATCAAGCCCTTGTCCGCCACTTCCATCGTAACCGCTAAATTGCAATCCGCGAATCCGGCGATATGACTTCCGTAGAATGAACTGTTAATCAAACCGTGATTCGCGATCGCCTTGACCGCCGCGAAAGCCGTGAAAGCAAATGGCGTGGGACAAAACCCTTTCTCGTTAATCCATTGATTCTTCAAGACCGAACGAACTCTTACAAGCGCCGTAACGTCAATGCCGATTTTCGTTGCCGCGTGCGGAATCGTTGTTTTGCTTTCGGTCATCCTATTGGCGATAGCCAGACGAAGCGGCGTCAATTCAATCCGTTCATATTTTTGTTCCCGTTCTTTCGTCATTTTTTCCTCCAAGTCAACAAATCCTTAACGGCCTGAACTATTTTCTCGGAATTAGGCAGATAAAATTCCTCAAGCGGCGGGCTGAAAGGCGAAAGCGTGTATTGACTGCCCAGAATTCCGACTCTGACGTGGTGATTTGCTTCTCTAACAATCTGAGCCAGCCAGGCGCCAGGCCCCCAGACCTTCGGCGCTTCATGAACAATCAAAACCTTTCCGCAGGAATTCGCGAAACGAATCATCTCCTGCTCGTCAAGCGGCATCAAAGTTCTCAGATCAAGAACCGCGCAAGAAATCTCATTTTTTTCCCAAAGAACTTTCGCGGCTTCTTCCGCCATCAGAGCCGTCAAACCATATGAAACAATCAAGCAATCGTGTCCGTAACGCCTGATCGCCGCCTTGCCGAACGAAATCGCCGTTTCACCGAGAAAGGCGGCCAAACCGTCCGGCAGTTCGCCTTTTTTCTCCCAGTAAAGCTTTTTGTGCTCCAAATAAAGCACCGGGTCGGGATCGGCAATCGCGGTTTTCAGCAGTCCGTAAGCGTCGGCGGGAGTTGAAGGAATAACAATCTTCAAGCCCGGGACATTGAGAAACCAGGATTCCGGACATTGAGAATGAAACGGCCCGCCGTTTTTTCCTCCGCCGTAAGGCGCGCGAATAACAATCGGAAGTCCGGTGCCGGAACGCCAGCGATATGAGGCGATGAGCTGGGTTATCATCGGAAATCCAACGCTCAAAAAATCAGAAAACTGAATCTCGACGACCGGCCGCCGGCCAAGCAATGCCGAACCCGCGGCATGTCCTAAAATCAAATTCTCCGAAAGCGGAGCGTCAAGCACCCGCTCTTCGCCGAATTTTTTGCGCAAGCCCTTCGTAATTCCGTAAACCCCGCCGTAGCCAACATCCTGTCCTATGATGTAAACTGAAGAATCTTTTTCCATCTCTTCGGCCAACGCGACGTTAATCGCTTTTCCGAAATAAAGCGTCCTCATTTTTACTCCCCTCCTTTGAAGAGATCATCCAAAGAACTTTCCGGCGCAGGAAACGGCTGACTTTTTGCTTTCTCCCAGGCGCTCGCAATCTCTTCATCGACCATCCGTTCGCGCTCCCGCAAATCCGTTTCGTTCGCCAAACGATTTCCAATGAGATATCTCTGGAATTTCACGATCGGATCGTGCTCCGGCTTTTTCCATTCGTTCCATATTTCTTCGGGAATGTAATCAGCCGCGTCATGCTCGGCATGTCCGGAAAGACGGAACCCCACGCACTCAACAAGCACCGGCCCGTCGCCCACCCTTGCAAGATCAGCCGCCATTGAAACGGCCTTATGCACTTTTAAAACATCCGTCCCGTCAATCCTCGCGCTCTTAAAACCATAAGCCGCGGCCCGCTGGGCAATGTTGCCTCCGGCAACCTGTTTTTCAAATGGAGTTGAAATCGCCAGTTGATTGTTGTTGCAGACAAACACAATCGGCAGTTTCCAAAGGCCGGCCGCGTTCATCGCTTCGTGGGTAAAACCCTCGGAAGTCGCGCCGTCTCCCAAAAACGCCAGCACTATCTCGCCGCGTTTTTGATTTTTGATTTCCCAAGCGACTCCGGCCGCGACCAAAAGATTGACCGCCATAAAGGGATGTTTGAGAATGACCCTGTTTTCCATGTTGCCGAAATTCAAACCCGAATCCCGGCCGCGAGTATAGCCGGTCTGTTTGGCCAAATAATTGGCGAAAATCTTCTCAAGATCGCAACGCCCGCGAACAAGCAAAGCGCCGAGTTCGCGGTGAGTGTGGGAAATCCAGTCCGTCGGCCGAACGGCGCAAGCGGCGCCGACGGCAATCGCCTCCTGTAAAGTTGAAAGATAGATGTTGCCGAAAATCAGTTTTTCGTCTTTTTGCGAACGATAAACTTCGCGCAGTTTTTCTTCGGCCCGTCTTGTCAAAACAAGCCAGTAATATAAGTCCAAATAAACACCGTTGTTCAGCATTTTCACCTCTCCTGTTTTTCGTTGTAAAAGACCCGCGGGGTTCAGACCCCGACATCAAAATCTTGCATCGTTTTTACGCGTTTG
>MEYT01000035.1 GCA_001774105.1 Candidatus Azambacteria bacterium RIFCSPLOWO2_01_FULL_46_26
CGGCACGCTTGACGCAAACACCAAGAAGGTAACGATTTATGTCAGCTGGCCGTCCAGGAGCGGAACTCAAGAGATAAATTTGATCACATACTTAACAAACTGGCGATAATGAATATTGTACATAATCAAAAAGGTTTTACTCTGTTAGAGATGGTCGTTTATATCGGCCTTGTTGTGATTGTGGCGGGACTTGTGATTAATTTCGCGCTTAGTTTGATTACCTCGTACGGAAAAATTCAGGCCTCAAAGGAAGCGATGAATAACGCGAGTTTCGCGCTGGATACGATTGTCAATGAAATCCGCCAGGCCTCGAAAATTTATTCGCCGACGAGCGTTTTCGCGCCGACCGATCCCGGACAACTGAGTTTGGAAACGCTTTTAAATCCGCCGACCAATGAGACGAGCGCTTACGTTGATTTTTACGTTGACAACAACAAACTGTATTTAAAAAGAGAAAGTCAAAGCGCGCTCGCGTTGACTTCCGACAGAGTGAAAGTCAAAAATTTAACTTTTACCCGTTTGACTTCGCCCCCAGCGCCCGAATCGGTAAAAGTTCAGATAACCGTGGGCTATAACGCTCCCGCCGGAAGTTCATTTGATATTTCAACAACCCTTAACGCGACGGCGAGTTTAAGATGATGAATAACATTCGCAATCAAAAAGGTTTTGCTTTGTTGCTTTCCACCATTATTATCCTTGGAGGTTCTTTGATTTTGGCCGGCGGTTTTTTGGTCTTGGCTTCAACCGAAATTAAAATTTCTCAAACAAAGCTCAAGTCCTTGCAAAGTTATTACGCTTCCGAAGCCGGACTTGAGGACGCGATCTACCGAGTAAAAAACGCGATGCAGTATTCTTCCTCGTATAATTTGAATGTCGGGCAGAATCAAACGACGATAACTGTTAACGCGACTACGGCCTCGGCAACCATAGAATCTCAAGGCAGCGCGGAAAACAGAATAAGAAAAACGCAGACCGTTTTTGACCTGCCGACCACGACCGTTGGCTTCAGTTACGGCTCGCAAATCGGAGACGGCGGTTTGATTATGGGACAGAACTCGCGAGTCAACGGAAGCGTTTATTCAAACGGCAGTATTACCGGCGCTTCGGGCGCGCGGATTACGGGCAGCGCTTGGGTGGCTCAGGGTACGGCCCCGAGCGTTGACCAATCCTGGGAAACCGCGAACAGCGATTACGGAGTGGGGACCGTGAGCGGCAGTATTATCAGCACTCTTGATTCAAGCGGCGACGTGGGCGAATACACCTCGCTCGCGCTCGGTTCCGACGGCTTCGCGCGAATCAGTTATTACGACGCTACAAATCAAGATCTCAAATTCGCGCGCTGTCTTGACGAAAATTGCGCGACAAAAAACGTTACTACTGTTGACTCAAGCGGGAACGTCGGATCTGAGTACACTTCAATCGCTCTCGGTTCGGACGGTTTTGCCAGAATCAGTTATTACGATGGGTCAAATAATGACCTTAAATTTGTTCGGTGCGCAAACGCCGACTGCACGACGAAGAATATTACCGTTATTGATTCAAGCGGCGATATGGGACAGTTTTCTTCGCTCGCCTTGGGCTCCGACGGCTTCGCGAGGATCAGTTATTACGCGTCTTCCGGCGGCAATCTTAAATTCGTCCGTTGCACGAACGCGGATTGCACCGCGAAAAACATAAACACTCTTGATTCGTCCGGCGATGTGGGCAAATACACCTCGCTCGCCTTGGGCTCGGACGGTTTGGCCCGAATCAGTTATATTACTGAAAGCGGCGATGACTTAAAATTCGCACGTTGCACTGACGCTGATTGCGCGACAAAAAATATCAATACCGTTGATTCAAGTCCGAACATTGACCGCAATACCTCCATTGCTTTGGGAAGCGACGGCTTCGCTCGGATTACTTATTATGATGACGGAAGTGATAATCTCAAATTCGCGCAGTGCACGAACGCGGACTGTACAACAAAAAACATCACCACTCTTGACTCGTCCGGCGATGTGGGCAGATACAGTTCGCTGAAACTCCTAAGTGATATTGCGAGAATCGTATACTATGACGGTTCAAACGGCGACTTGAAATATATTCAATGCGCGAACGCCGACTGCACGACAAAAAATATTTCCGTTCCCGACCCCGACAATGTTGGTCAGTACACATCATTCGTTTTTGGTTCGGACAATTTCGGAAGAATAAGCTATTACGATGTCGGAAACGCTGATTTGAAATTCTTGCGATGTGCTCAAGATCCCTGCTCTCCAAGTGCTCCGCAAGTTGACGTTGCTCAAAGTTTTCAGCCGGCGGCGACAAATCGCGCGGTCAAAGCTGATTTATATCTCAAAAAAGTCGGCAGTCCGGCAAACGCGACACTTCGCTTGATTTCAGACAGCGGCAGTTCGCCCGGAACTTCAGTTCTTGCGACCGGCCTTTTGAACGCCTCGTCAGTCGGGAGTTCCTACGGCTGGCTGACAGTGAATTTTTCAACCACTCCGACATTAAACGCGAATACAACCTATTGGCTTGTGATTGACGCGGCGCCGGATAATTCAAATTATCTTGTCTGGGGAGGCGATTCTGCCAACGGCTACACCCGCGGCGCCGGCAAAAAGAGCAACGACTGGTCGATCGGCAATTGGTCAAACCTGAACGCCGACCTCAATTTCCGCGTTTACATGGGCGGAACCGACAATCAAATCTCAACCGTTTCCGTTGACGGCAGCGCGTACGCTCATTTTATGGATACTGTCACCGTCGGCGGCAACGCGGGAGCGTTTACCTTAAACAGCGGCACTATTGGCGGCAGCGTAAGCGCGGATACTATTTCAAATTGTACAATCGGGGGCAACGCGTCGTATAATGTAAAGACAAGCTGTACAATCGGCGGCACGCAGACCACGCCGACCACTCCGCCTTCCGACCCGGCCGTTCAGGCGATGCCGATTACGCAGGAAATGATTGACGCTTGGAAGGCGCAAGCGGAAGCGGGCGGAACAATCAACGGCGACTGCGGCGACGGGGGCGTGGCCGGTTGTGACATTCCGACGAACGGTACTTTAACGCTTGGGCCCAAAAAAATTAACGGGAATTTGATTTTGCAGAATAATCAAACATTGATAGTCAGCGGCACGATTTACGTGACAGGATACATTGACATTGATAATGGTTCGGCAATACAGCTTGACCCAAGCTACGGAATAAAAAGCGGTCTGGTCTTCAGCGACGGAACCATACATCTCGCGAACAACGGCAATTTTTCCGGCTCCGGACAGGCGGGAAGTTACTTGATGCTGATGACTCTCGCATCAGGCGGGGGGCATCACGGCGGCGCGATTGATTTGCACAATAACGCGAGCGGAGTCATTTTTTACGCGGCCAACGGCCTGGTTTATCTTCATAATAATGTGAACGCGACACAATTGACCGCGAAGGCAATTACATTGGACAATAACGCAACCATTTCTTATGATCCTGGATTGGCAAACGCGCTGTTTTCCGGCGGCGGCTCAAGCGGTTCGTTTAAGGTGAAGAGTTGGAAAGAAATTGAATAGAAAATATGTTTGACTTTTTATCCCCAAAAAACGCTTTAACTCTTCCGGCTTTCGGCCTGGATATTTCGGATTTGTCGTTAAAGCTCGCGAGTTTAAAAAGACGCGGCGAACAATTGCGGCTTGAAAGTTTCGGCCGGGCATCAATTCCCGCCGGGGTCCTGGAAAAAGGAGAAATCAAAAATCAATCGGAATTGATAAAAGTTTTAAAATTGACTCTTGAAGAAGCCAAAAACAGAGGATTGCGCACGCGCTATATCATCGGTTCTTTACCGGAAGAGCACGCTTTCATCCGGGTGATTCAATTGCCTAAAATGAATCTGGCCGAAGTAGCTCAAGCCGTCCGGTGGGAGGCCGAAGCGAACATCCCTTTGCCACTTGAAAGCGTCTATCTTGATTATCAGGTTTTACCCCAGTCGCCGGCGAATCCGGATCATCTTGACGTCATAATTTCCGCGGCCCCGAAGACGCTGGTTGACCCCTATTTAAATATTTTTGAAAAAGTCGGGTTAAAGCCGATTGCCCTTGAAATTGAGTCGCAGGCGATAGCGAGAGCGCTGTTAAAGAATTGTCAATCAGAACAGCCGGTTTTAATCATTGATTTGGGTGCCAGCGCCACGAGTTTCATAATTTTTTCAGGACAGGCGATTCGTTTCACCACGACCGTGAGCGTTTCCGGCTCTTTTTTAACCGAAGCCATTGCCAAGAAATTAAGCGTCTCCCAGGCCGAAGCGGAAGCATTGAAGATAACAACCGGCCTTGATAAGACAAAAAATGAGGGGAGGATTTACTCGGCGCTGGTTCCGCCCCTGAACGCTCTTCTTACCCACATCAAGACGTATTTGGAGTTCTATCCGGAACACGCGGAGCACGAGCATGACGTTCAAAATCCTTCCATCGCGAAAATCATTCTTTCCGGCGGAGAAGCGGCTTTGCCCGGTTTGGTCAGTTTCCTCTCTTTGGAATTGAAAATACCGGTTGAGCTCGGCAATCCATGGATAAATATTTTAACGCCTCCGCTGAAAGAAATTCCGGAACTTCCTTTTGAACAATCGCTCGGCTATACGACCGCGCTGGGACTGGCCCTGCGAGGTTTGGATTAAAAAATATGTTTACCTTAAATCTTCTTCCCGCGGCTAAAAAACAAGAAACAATTTTTGAGAAATATCGGCGATTGGCAATCTTCGTCGCCTCGATTTTATTCGTTTACTTGATTATTTTCGGTATTCTTCTGACAAGCATCTATTTTTTTCTGAACATACAGCTTGAAGGATTGCATCGTCTGATTGAGGCGGAGAATTTGACCGTAACGGCGGTAAAAAGCCGGGAGCTTGAATCAAACGTGCGTCAGGTCAGGCAAAAATTGGAAACGCTGACTCGCCTTCAAGAACAGAATTTGCCCATGGCCGGCGTTTTGGAGAGTTTAACCAATTCCGCGCCCGAGGGCATTCACTTTAAAAGCGTTTCGATTAAAAAAGACGCCAAGCAAGTATCGTTAAGCGGCCGCGCCGACAAGCGAGCCGACCTTTTGAATTTCAAAGATATTTTGGAGCGTAATTCCGATTTTGTGGAAGTTAGCGTGCCTATCGGCATCCTTTTGAAACAACAGGACATAGATTTTAATATTAATTTTAAACTGGCAAGATGAGCGTAAAGAAAAAATTTTATTTAACTTTGTTATCGGTCGGCGCGATTTTAATCGCCGCCGGTGCAGGAGTCGCCCTCTATTTATTTTTGAACATTACAGAGGCAAGTTCCGATTACGTTGAAAGCCAAAAAGAACTGCTTACTCTGCAAAAGAAAGGCGTTTTAATTAAAGAATTCGAAAGGGAGCTCGAAAGCATTCAATCGGACTGGCCTAAAATTGAAGCGGTATTTCTGCGGGAAGAAGACATTTTGGGATTTGTTGAAACATTGGAAAAGCTTGCCGAAAAAACGAAAAATCGTCATAGTATCAATATTATCGGAACGCCTCCGGCCAAAGCCGCGCCCGGCGAGGCAAAAGCCGATGAAGCGTCATCCTTTTTTGTTTTCCGAATAAATCTGTGGGGATCGCTTTCTTCGGTTTTTGATTTTCTTAATTATCTTGAAAATCAGCCGATCTATCTGAGCGTTGAAGATATTCAATTAGTCCGCTCCGAAGGCGGCTTGGCCGGTTTTGATAAGACGGCCGTGCCGTTGGCTCCGGGCGACGTTTCGGCGGTTTTAACAATCAAGGTTTTCGCTCGGTAAACTTACCATGAACCGTTTTAAAAAATTTTTCGCTCAATTAAGTGTTTTTCTGTCGGCGCATTCAATCGGCCTTTTTTTGCTGTTGTTCGTTTTTTTGTCTGCCGCGCTCGGACTGATCGCGTATTATTACGCCTATCTGGCGATCAACGTCATGCCCGAAGCGGAAGTTGAAAAGGTGACCTTGGGAAAAGAGCTTTATCAGAGAGTTGTGGATGATTTGAACGCGCGCGAACAATATCAATTGCCGGAAAAAGAATATAAAAATCCGTTCAGATAGATATAGATAATGTTGACGATAAAGGAAATTGGTGGCATAATTCGAAAATCCTGCCCCCATAGCTTAATGGATAAAGCAGCGCTCTTCTAAGGCGTTGATCGGGGTTCAATTCCTCGTGGGGGCACCAGTTATTTATGGATCAGAATGAAAATCAGCCGGTAATTGAGAAATGTCCTTTTTGTTCGGAAAAGATCGCGCCGGGCATGACCAAATGCACTCATTGCGGCGAAGAATTTGGGGCGCATTCGATCAAACCGGGACTTTCAAAAGAGGTCGCGCAAATAATTCCCGACCTCCAGCCCGCCTGGCATTTCGCGGTTTTGTCGGCGGCCACGCTCGGCTTATACGAAATTTATTGGTTTTACCGCAACTGGAGGCAGCTGGGCGCGTATAAAGAATTGGACATTCTTCCTGGCTGGCGAACCGCGGGTCTGTTTATTCCGATATACGGCCAGTACCTTGCTTACGATTTGTTTCGCAATATTCGGGACTTGGCCAAAGCCCTCGGCGTTGACAAATCATATTCGCCCGGCTTAATATTGTTCGGATGGCTGACCCTCATCGCGCTTTGGTTCCTTCCTCATCCGCTTTGGTTTTTCGGTCTTTTGTCCGTTTGGCCGCTTGTCGCCGTTCACAAAGTATTAAATTCTTACTGGCAAAAAACCCAGCCCGGACTCGCGGAAAAATTGGAATTCGCGCGGGAAGAAAAATTTTTATTGTTATTGGGCGGCATATTGTTGTTTTTTGTGTTCAGCAGAGTTTTCGTGCTTGAATAAATTATTGAAGATGAATAAAAAAACAATCAAAAAAATAGCGGTGTTGTATCACGCCGAATGTCCGGACGGATTCGGCGCGGCCTGGGCCGCCTGGAAAAAATTCGGAAGCAAGGCGATTTATATTCCGATTTATCATCAGACCCCTCCGCCCAAAGAAATTAAAGGCAAAGATGTTTACACTTTGGACATCAGTTATCCGGCGGATGTGGTGAAACGGCTTGTAAAAACCGTCCGTTCTCTGACAATAGTTGACCATCACATCAGCAACAAAGGAGTGCTGAAATTCGCTTCGGATTCTTTTTTCGGGTTGAACCATTCCGGTTCGGTTTTGTCTTGGATGTATTTTCATCCCAAAAAGCCGGTACCCGCTCTTTTGCGGCATGTTGAAGATATGGATCTTTGGCGTTTCCGATTGCCTTTCACTCACGAAGTGGACGAAGCGCTTCAGCTTTACGGTTTTGATTTTACCGTGTGGAATAAATTGGCGTCGGATTTTGAAAAAAAGAAAACAAAGCGGAAATATATAGAAGAGGGAAACGTCCTTTTAAGAAATCGGGCAAAAAACATTGAAAAATTGGTTTCTTTCGCCGAGAAAGTGGAATTTCAGGGTAAAAAGTGTTTTGCCGTGAATTCGCCGTTTCATGTTTCTTTCATCGGACATGCTCTTGTTAAAAAACTTCCTCCGATTGCCATCATCTGGTCGCGCAGAAGCGGAAGAATAATGATTTCTCTGCGTTCCGACGGCAAGGTTGACGTTTCCAAATTGGCGAGCGTGTTCGGAGGAGGAGGGCATAAAGCCGCGGCAGGGTTTTATTGGAGCATTGACAAACCCTTGCCGTTCAAGATAATAAAACGATAAAAAATGGTGGGCGTAGCTTAGTGGCAAAGCGCCGCTCTGTGGCAGCGGAGATCGCGGGTTCGAATCCCGTCGCCCACCCAATTAAAAACAACCCAATTTTTTATTGGGTTGTTTTGATTTGATTTTGTTTTTAAAAACGCAATATTTTTGCCACAGTGCTTGTTTCGCAATCTTTGGCGTCGGTTATGTTATTTTGTAAACCGGCGGCAACCGAATCCGTGAATTTCAGGCCGGTGGCCGTTGAAACGACAACCACTTTTTGATCTTTCTTAATCCACCCCCGTTTTATCGCGTTGCGCGTTCCAGCCAGGGCAATGCCGGTTTGCGGACAGACGAAATATCCGTCTTTTCCGCAGACCGCTACTGCTTCGTTCAAATCGCGTTCGGAAGCGATTTGCATCGCGCCGCTCGTGTAAAATATTTCCCGCATAACCTTGTCGCGGGAAACCGGATTTCCGATCCTCGCCGCGGTCGCGGTTGTTTCTCCGACTTGTATCGGACGAAACGCCATTTTCCAGTCGCGCGGGTCCGCTTGTCCGCCGCGTTCAACCATTGCCCAAGATTTTGCCAACGGGTTTGCCGCTTCGGATTGGCAGCCGAGAATTTTTGAAATCGTGCCCCGGCCGAAACTTTCCATCAGCCGCAGGGCTTTTCCTATTGAAGAGCAGTTGCTGCCGTTGCCGACCGGAACCGCGAACCAATCCGGCAGTTGCCATCCGAAAAATTGGGCGGTGAGAAAGACCGTCGTTTGATGGCCTTCAATCCGCGCCGGATTCAAACTGTTCGCCGGATAAACGCCGTAATCCCTGACCAACTCCTGCATCACGCGCATGCAGTCGTCAAAATTTCCGGGGAGGTTGATGATTTTTGCACCGTGCGCAAGCGGTTGGGCCAGTTGAACGGAAGTGACGAATCCTTTCGGCAGGATGACAGCGCATTCGATTCCGGCCGCCGCTGCGTAAGCCGCGGTCATGGCCGAGGTGTCGCCGGTTGAAGCGCAGGCGATTGCCTGAATCCCGGCCGCTTTGGCCACCGACATCAGAACCGTTCCGCCGAAATCCTTGAACGAACCGGTCGGAGTCATTCCTTCAAGAATCATCCAAACCTCAACGTCCTTGCCGAGCCATTCCGATAAATGTTTGCCCGCGCGCACGATCGGGACGTTGCCTTCGCCCAAAGTGACGATATATTTCTCGTCCAAATACGGCATTATCAATTCTTTGAAACGCCAGACGCCTGAACTGCGCGTCGCTTCGTTTTTTGGATTAAAAACGGATCGTTTCGCGCGTTCGTCAAAAATTAAAGTAAGGGCGTTAAAACCCATTTTCGTTGATTTGAAGAGCGGCTCAAAGTCGTGTTTGATGTCGTAAAGATCGCCGCAGTCCGGACATCTGAATTTTCTTTCCTCAAGCAGATCAGTTTTATAATCACAGCTTATGCATTGCAGATATGTGTGTTGCATTTGTTCCCTCGTTCAAGATTTTTAAGATGCTATTGAAAACGTATCACTGGCGCTCTTCCCCGTCAAGATAATGGCATTGACAAACGACGAATTATTTGTTATTCCTATATCATCGATTTTTAGGACATTAACAAATCGCAAAAGGAGGCATGGGTATAAAATGAACGGTGTTTTCTGGCTCACTTTTTTGAGCGGCGTATTTTTCGGAGTGTGGCCCCTGGTAATGAGGGCGTCGGGACTTGGCGCCGCCTGGGTTGCTATAATGCTCGCCTTGGGATCCGGACTTGTCGGCATCAGCGTTTTTAAAGGAACTGCTTTTCCTTCTCTAAACGGCTTATTGATCGGTCTGGCCGCCGGATTATTGAACGGTTTTGGAGTGCTTGCTTACGGCAAGTTGATTGGAATGCCGGAAGTGGAGATGTCAAAAATTGTTCCGCTACTTGTGGTTCTGATTGCCGCGGTCGGCGTTTTGGGCGGATATTTCTTTTACGGCGAACCGTTTACGCTCAGAAAAATCATCGGCATAATCGCGGTTATCATCGCGGCTTTTCTGCTGACTTAACGAAAATAATTTATGTAATTAAACGCGGACTGAAAAAAGTCCGTTTTTTTTATTGCCATTTTTTTTGAATGTGATAGTATAAAAAAGCGCGTTATAAGCGATAAATTATTTAAAATATTATGAAGTACGCGATTGTTTTTATCGTTATAGCGGCCGTTCTCGGCACGGCCGGATTTTATTTTTTAACCAAAACGCCGGCAGGCGTTGACGACTCGGCTCTTAAATCCGCGCCGTCCGAACCGCCGGACATCCGCCAGTCGGCGGAAAAAATTATGCGATGGAATGAACCCCCGAAAATGGAAATCGACGTAAACAAAAAATATTTTGCCGAAATGGAGACCTCGTCCGGCAAGATAAAAATCGAACTTTTCGCGTCCGAGACCCCGGTTGCCGTCAACAATTTCGTCTTTTTGAGCCGCCAGGGATTTTATAACGGAACGAAATTTCACAGAATCATTAAGGGCTTCATGATTCAGGGCGGGGATCCGTCGGGCGACGGCACAGGCGGTCCGGGTTATCGTTTTGACGATGAAACAATCACCCGTGACTACGAGCGCGGAATTGTCGCGATGGCAAACGCCGGCCCCGACACCAACGGAAGCCAGTTTTTCATCATGCATCAAAACTATCCTTTGCCCAAAAGTTACGTGATTTTCGGCAAAGTTCTTGAAGGATTGGATATCCTCGACAAGATCGCCGAAACGCCCGTCAAGGTCGGCCCGTCGGGAGAGCCCTCGGAGCCGACGCAAGAAGTATTTATTAAGAGCGTGATTATCGAGGAGCAATAAGGCGCGGCACAAGGAACGGCAAGATAAACAGCAAATAACAAGAAAGGAGGCGTTGAATGTTCAACACCTCCTTTTATTTTATTTTTATATGAAGAAAGATCTTATGATTTGATACGCGGATATGCTCATTTGCGTAAAGAAAGCGGCAGTCATAACCGCGCCGGAGACGATGACGATATAAACGCCATTCTCATATTCTCTCGCCAAGTTCCAGGACATAATGTCGCAGAACATGGCTATCATCGGGGCAATAATAACAATCCATTTAACCCATTTTAGCTTTTTTGACCCGATTCTCGCGAAACAGGTGATAAGGCCGGAGACAAAAAATAAAAAAGTCATCCCGTTGAAATGGATATGGGAAACCCTGACCAAGGTTTTAAATCCCATGCCGTTATTAATATTTGTGACTTCTTTTATTTCTTTATAGCCGATTAACGGGCGGAATGACTCTTGGCCATGACAAACCATGCAATTCTTTTCCGTTATGGGTTTTATTTCCGAATTATATTTTGCCTCATCGGCGCCGGATCGAATCCATTTTATTATGGTCTCTTTTTCCGCGTCGGTCGCGAATCCGCCCATTGTCGTTTTTAATTTGGATTCCAATATACTGGAATCCCTTTTTCCGTAATACTGCATCCTGATACTCTCCGCGGAGAGTCCAAAAATACCGCCTTCGCCGGAATGGCTTTCCCATATCTGCGTCAGGTTAAAAACAAACCCAACGCTCAGACATGTTACGGTTACCAGAAATAGCAATCTAAAACTCACCGGTAATTTGTCAAACTTAAGGAAGTTGTTGATTTCGTCTATCCGGTTTTTGTCTTCCATTTCCGCCTTCTCCTTCCGGTTGTTATTAAATTGGTAATGTCCTACTTCACGAGCTGATAATAATGGAACATCGCGCGTATTGTCAAGACCGACTTGCGCCACAAAATGGTTGACTGTTTTTAAAAAATGTGGTTAGTTACAGTTGTGTTCTTTTAAATGTAATCTAAGGAAAGAGGTGCGCGAATGACTAAAATTAAAGACAAGGGTCTGCCTGCGCAGGCAGGCAAAGAAACGATGGAAATCGTTGAAGACGCCAGACAGAAAGAATGGGCGGGCAAAAGTTTCGTCAGAAATTTGTTTTTGGGAGATTTTTCCGCCGATCTGATTTATCCTTTTCCGACTCAAGACAAGGAAGATAAAAATTTTGGCGACAAATACTTAGAGGTCATGGAAGAATTTTTAAGGGGGAATCTTGACGCCGACGAAGTGGATAGAACCGGCGAATTGCCGCAGGAAGTCATCAAAGGGCTGATACGGCTCAACTGTTTCAAATTGAAAATTCCGAAAGAATACGGCGGCATTGGCATATCCCAGTTCAATTACGGACGCGTTAAAGAAATGATCGCTTCCCATTGCGCTTCAACGGCGATTTGGGTTTCGGCTCATCAGTCAATCGGAGTTCCGAACCCGCTTAAATTGTTCGGCACCGAAGAGCAAAAGAAAAAGTATCTGACGCGGCTTGCTCACGAAGGTTTAATTTCCGGTTTTGCACTGACCGAGCCGGGAGTCGGCTCCGATCCCGCCAGCATGACCACGACCGCCACGCTGACCGAAGATGGCAAGCATTACCTGATTAACGGAGAAAAGCTTTGGTGTTCAAACGGGAACGTTGCCGACGTGCTAATAGTGGTCGCCCGGACTCCGGACAAGATCGTCAACGGCAAAGCCAAGAAGCAAATTACCTGTTTTATCGTTGAAACCAAAACGCCGGGTTTTGAAGTCGCTTATCGCTGCGATTTCCTGGGCTGCCGGGGAATCATCAACGGAATCCTAAGATTTAAGGACGTTAAGGTCCCGGCGGAAAATATTTTAAGTAATCCCGGAGACGGTTTGAAAATCGCTTTGACGACTCTTAACACCGGCCGCTTGACTTTAGCCGGGGGCTGTATCGGAGCCGCCAAGCAGTGTTTGAACATCGCCCGCAGAGGAGCGACGGAACGCGTTCAGTGGGGCGGACCAATCGGCAAGCATGACGCCATCGCCGGAAAATTGGCGGAAATGGCCGCTTACGTCTTCGCCATGGAGTCGGTTTGGGAATATTCAAGCCTGCTCGCCGATTCAACGAATCGTGATTTTCGTCTTGAGGCGGCAATAACCAAATTGTTCTGTTCGGAAGCAACCTGGAAAATAGCGGATGAGGCGCTTCAGATTCGCGGAGGCCGCGGTTATGAAAAAGCCCAATCCCTTCGCGGCCGCGGAGAAAAGGCGTATCCGATTGAGAGGATACTTAGAGAAGTCAGAATAAACAGGATTATTGAGGGAACGAGCGAAATTATGCATCTGTTCATTGCCCGCGAAGCCCTGGATTTCCACATGAAGACGCTTGTGCCGATTGCCGATCCTGCCGCGTCCGTCGGGTTAAAAACCAAAGCCGCGCTCGCGGCGGCGGTTAAGTACGCGATTTGGTATCCGAAACTTTATCGGCCGGCGCGTCCTTTCAAAGATTACGGTTTTGTAAGCGGTAAAATGTCCGCTCATATGAGATTTGTTGAGAAGACCGGCAAGCGATTGGCCAGAATGATTTTCCGCTTGATGTTGCGTTACCAGCAGGGTCTGGAAAAGAAGCAACAGCTGATAAGCAGAGTCGTTGATATCGGAGTTGAATTATTCGCCATGGCGGCAACCTGCAGCCGGGCCGAAACGATGCTCGTCATTAAGAGAAGGAATTACGAAAAGTCGGTTGAACTCGCGGATCTGTTCTGCAAAGGGGCGAGAAAGAGAATTGAACGTTCCTTTGAAGACATCGCCGAAAATAACGATCGCCAATCATACAAAGTTGCTCAAGGCGTGCTTGAAGGCGAGTACTATTTTCTTGAAGACGGAATCGTTAAAAACGAAGGTAAATAATTGTTAAATATCTAAAAACCACCCAAAATGCGGGTGGTTTTATTCTAATTTCCGTTTTTTTCTACTTTCCACTTTCTAATAGTTGCTTTAAATCAAAGTTCGGATCGGCAAGATTATTTTTATTTTGCGATAAATCCGCTTTGCTGACGATAAGTTTTGAAAGCGGCGCGAGTTCGTCGGTTCGATTGAATAAAATCCCGCCGATAAGTTTGTTGTTTCTCAAAAATAAACGGCCGAGCGCCCCGCCTTGTTTTGAACCGCGCTTAATGATTTCTTTGTCCGGAGACGGCCGCGCGTCGCCGATGAAAGCGATTTTAAGTCCGAATCCGGAGGTGGCGTAGCTTGAGAGCAGTTCAAATTTCGTTTTTTTACCCGTCATACTAAGTCCGGCCGTCCGTCCCTGCGCTTGGGCGTTCGCCCAAGTGCCGACCTGCGGGCGCTCTTCCAAAATCACGTCCTGAAATTCCGCCGCGTCGCCGGCCGCCCAGACGTCTTTCGCCGAGGTTTCCAGATATTCATCGGTTATTATTCCGCGTTTCGTCTCCACGCCTTCCAGTCGCAAGCCGTCAACCGGACAAAAAAGTCCGATGCCGGCGATCACGATTTGGCAGGGGATATTTTTGCCGCTTTTGGTCAGAATCGCCTCAACCGACTCGCCGCCCAAAACTTCCAGCACTTCCTCGTTTTTAAAAATTCGCGTTCCGGCTTTAGTCATCACCTCTTCAATCATCGCGCCCGCTTCTTCGTCAAGAAGATTCGCCCAATAATACGGCTCCCTTAACAGAACCGTGACTTCAAGTCCGGCTTGCTTCAGCATGTCGGCCATCTCAAAACTGACGAACCCTCCGCCGACGCAAACCGCTTGTTTGGCGGTTTTTACGGCGCCGATTATGTTTTTCCCGTCATCAAGCGTCCTGACCGGATACACGCCCTTTTTGTCCGCTCCCGGAGCGGCCAGGAGCCGGGCGCAGCCGCCGATCGCCAGAAGAAGTTTTTCGTAAATAATCGTCTCCCCGTCCTCAAGCGCGACGGTTTTCTCGCGAGCAAAGACCTTTATCGCTTTTTTGCCGGTTAAAAGTTCTATTTTGTTTTCCGCGTAAAATTCAGGGGTTTTAAGGTAAATTTTTTCAAACGGAATTTTGCCGAGGAACCAGTTCGGCTTTGAAAGCATTATTCTGGAATAAAACCGGTAGGGCTCGTCGGAAACAATTATAATCCTGCCTTCGGAATCGTTCTGACGGATCGTTTCGGCGGCCGTTGTTCCGGCCACCCCTCCGCCAATGATGAGATATTTTGTTTGAATCATGTTTCAATTATAATTGGCAGCGAGGGAAAAATGAAAACGAAGTTTTCATTTTGACCGAGCGAACCAACTATACAAAGTATAGCACATTGTCTAATAAAAAAGCATTTGGTATACTGTCAGATATGATAAAAATTATTGAACTTTCAACGCCCGGCTGCGTTCATTGCGCCGAGGCGAAAAAAATTTTGGAAGAGAAAATCAGGCCGAATTTTCCGGACGTTGAAATTGAATATATTGACATGCTCACCGAGAAAGGAATGGAGATGGTTCAAAAGTACGGCATTATGTCTTCGCCCGGCATAATCATCAACGGCGAGCTTTTCGCGTCCGGCGGACTCAGCGAGCAAAAACTTGTTGAAAAAATTAAAAGCTTGACCCCTTGACTTCTCGTTGCTGTATTTGTTATTCTGTCATCTATATGAACGAAATTGAGCAAATTCAAACTCTCATAAACGGCGAACAAAAGAAATCGGACATGGCCGTCTTGCTTAGAGACGAGCCGAATTTCGCCGCCGTGCTGAAAGTTGGCGGTTTAATCGAAGGAGCCATCATTGAAAAAACGAGCAAGGCCGTCCATATTGATTTGGGTTTGTTGGGTACCGGCATTATTTACGGAAGGGAACTGATGGACGCTTATGAGATTTTGAAAAAATCGAAACCCGGAGATAAAATTTTGGGAAAAATAGTGGAATTGGAAAATGAAGACGGCTACGTCGAGCTTTCGCTGAAAGAGGCCTCCCGCCAGCGCGTTTGGGATCAATTGAGAGAAAAGCAAAAAAGCCAGGAAATCATCGTTGTAAAAATCAGCGAGGCCAATCGGGGCGGCTTGGTCGCTCCTATTTCCGGAATAAAGGCATTTTTGCCCGTTTCCCAGCTTGCTCCGAAACACTATCCGAGAATCGAAGGCGGCGACAAGGAAAAAATTTTGGTTGAATTGAACAAACTGGTCGGTCAGGAGTTAAAAGTGAAAATTCTTGATATGTTTCCGGAAGAAGAGAAACTGATTATTTCGGAAAAAGAAGTCAAAAACGGAGAAATAACCGAGGTGTTGAAGCACTTTAAAGTCGGCGATATCGTTGAAGGCGAGGTCGCGGGCGTCGTTGATTTCGGCGCTTTCGTGAAGTTGCCGGCTCCTTTTCAAAATAACGACGGTTCGTCGGCCACGGAGTCGCTGGAAGGACTGATTCACATTTCCGAATTGGATTATAAGCTGATTGAAAATCCCCAGGAGGTGATCAAAGTCGGCGACAAAGTTCGGGCGCAGATAATTGACCTTGAAGGAGACAGAATCTCTCTTTCTTTGAAACGCCTGAAAGAAGATCCCTGGAAAAACATCGGCTCAATTTATAAAAAAGGAGACGTTGTCGCCGGAGAAGTGACGAAATTCAATCCTTTCGGAGCTTTCGTTCAGCTTGATCAAAACATCCACGGCTTGGTTCATATATCCGAATTCGGCTCGGAAAATAAAATGAAAACGGCGCTTATTTTGGGTCAAAAATATAATTTTAAAATAATCTCGGTTGAGCCGGAGGAGCACAGAATGGCTTTGGGGCTTGCCGACGTTTCGGACGGGCAAAGCGAACAAAAGAAAGAAGAATAACGGGCGGCGGATTACAATTAAGAGTCATGTTAAAGCGGGGCCGCCCCGCTTTTTGTTTGCCGACCGGCGCGAGGGGTTGACAGCTTTTCAAAAATATGCTAATATGTGGCTGTTAATGGCATAATAAATTTTAACAACCAAATAAAGAAAGGGGTGATTGAAATGGCAAAATGCAAAGATTGTCAGGAATGCAATTGCGGCAAAGACAAAGAAGAAGTTGCAACAATAGTCAAAGAAGACGGCCGTAAGCCGGTGATACTGCCCAAGTATAAGGAGGACGCGATCCGGCGGTACGCGGCTAAGGATGTTTTCGCGGTATCGGGAGATTAGGAGGATAATAACCAAATTTCGGAGAAGATTTATTTCTTCGGACAAACAAACCAAAAGGAGGGTTTAAGATGAAGAAGGAATATTACAGGATTATAGCGGTTGTTGAACCGGCTGACGGATTACAGGACACATTTGACCAGGACAACCACAGGGTTGTCTCGGTAGACAGAAAGAAAAACAGGGCTTATGTAACCTGCAACGTTTCCGAAGGCTATGCTGAACCGGCCGTCGCGCTCCCGAGAAGGGCAAAATATCACCAAATCACTTTGTCTCTCAAACAGAGGAATAACGTCGAGACCATAATTGTCAACAAGGCCACCGGCGATATTTTAAAGCCATTTCATGTAACAAAAGAAGGTGTGGCAAAATACGCCTTCGGTCAGACATATTTGAGAGGAGCGGCCCGCGAGAATTGGGTCATAAGCGTGTGGAGCAACGGCCGTATCGTAGTTGACGACGTTTCTCTGCCGATTAGGGGGGGAAAGACCCTTTTTAATCTTGTAAACGGGATCATCAACGAGACATTTCACGTTTACTTGGGAGAGGAGTTCTTGGAGCGCGAGCTTCAGAAGCTCCCCGATTATATGGTTCAGGTAATAGGACCGATTCTTTCGGCTTATCAGGAGCTTGAGAAGCGCGGAGAGATTGGCGGGACCAACGCCATGACCTCGGCTTTCAAGCAGGCGCTTGAGGAGGGGATAGATAAAGTCCTCGGCGCCGGAAAAGCCGCAAGCGCGAAAAAGAATTAACAAATCAGCCAATTAACAATCAGCCCCGGATCAATCGGAAAATAAATCGATTGACCCGGGGTTTTTTTATTGTTACGAAATTGCGTGTATTTGATTTTTAGTTTATTTATGCTACAATAATCATCGTTATGAAATTAATTTCAAAAAACCTGATTTACGCGTTTTTGATTTTCCTGCTTTTGTCGGCGTTTTTCGCCTTGCTCACTTCTCCTCTTGAGACCGTCAAGGAAATCGGTTTGTCCGAGTTGGTTCAGGAAATCAACAAAGGAACGGTTGAAAAAATCACGGTGAAAGGCAACGATTTGGAAATCGCGCTGAAAGACGGCGCGAAACTCTCCGCTCAAAAAGAAAACGAAGCGTCTTTTAGCGAATCGCTGAAGAATTACGGCGTGGATTCCGAAAAACTTGCCGCGACTGACATCATCGTAAAACAGCCCTCGGGATTTCTTTTCTGGCTCGGGGCTCTTTTGCCTTTCATTTTGCCTTTTGCTTTGATCGCTTTATTTTTCTGGTTCATGTTTCGGCAGGCGAAGGCCGGAACCATGCAGGCATTCACTTTCGGACGGAGCGGCGCCCGCGTGTTCGCCCCGGGAGAAGAAAAAGTGACTTTTAAAGACGTCGCCGGCCTTAAGGAGGCAAAGGAGGAATTAAAAGAAATCGTTGACTTTTTGAAAAGTCCGAAAAAATTTTTGGACATCGGGGCGAAGATTCCGCGGGGCGTTTTGCTGATGGGCGCGCCGGGCACCGGCAAAACATTGCTCGCGAGAGCCACGGCCGGAGAGGCGAGCGTTCCGTTTTTCCACATTTCCGGTTCGGAATTCGTTGAAATGTTCGTCGGAGTCGGCGCTTCAAGAGTCCGCGATCTTTTTCAAACCGCCAAAAAGAACGCTCCCGCCATTGTTTTTATTGACGAAATTGATGCCGTCGGCCGTCAGAGGGGAGCCGGCCTCGGCGGCGGCCATGATGAGCGCGAACAGACCCTGAATCAGATTCTCGTTGAAATGGACGGATTTGACCGCGACACGAACATTATAGTGATGGCCGCGACCAACCGTCCCGATGTTTTGGATCCGGCGCTTCTCAGGCCCGGACGTTTTGACAGGCGCGTCGTGCTTGACGAGCCGGACATTAACGACCGCGAGGAGATTTTGAAGATTCACGCGGCGGACAAGCCGCTGGAGAAAGGCATCAATCTTCGCAGAATCGCCGAACGAACTCCGGGATTTTCCGGCGCCGATTTGGCGAATCTTGTCAATGAAGCCGCTATTATGGCCGCCCGGCTCGGCCGCAAGGTCATTGTTCTGGACGACCTTTTCACTTCCATTGAAAAGGTTCTTTTGGGTCCTGAAAGAAAAAGCCACATTCTTTCGTTGAAAGAAAAGGAAATCACGGCTTACCACGAAGCCGGCCACGCTTTGGTCGCCGCTTCTCTGCCCGATTCCGATCCGGTACACAAGATTTCCATTGTCGCGAGGGGCAGGGCCGCCGGCTATACTCTAAAACTTCCGGTTGAGGACAGGCGGCTTTACAGCCGTTCAAAATTTTTGGCCGACATGGCGGTCGCGCTCGGCGGATACGTTTCTGAAAAAATCGTTTTTGACGAATTGACCACCGGCGCCTCCGACGATCTTCAAAGAGGATCAGACCTCGCCAGGCGCCTTGTCACTCAGTACGGAATGAGCGAGAAATTGGGGCCGATTACTTTCGGCGACAGGCAGGAATTGATTTTCTTGGGACGGGAAATCGCCCAGGAAAAAAATTATTCGGAAGAAGTCGCGGCTCAAATTGACAAGGAAGTCGCCCGCTTTATCGGCAATGCTTTCAAGACGGCGGAAAAAATCATCACGGAAAAAAGAGAAAAACTTAACTTGATAGCCAAAACTTTGATAGAAAAAGAAACGATAGAGCGCGAAGAGTTCGAACAAATTATGGGAATAAAATAACGCGCGCGTAGCTCAACGGCAGAGCTGTCGTCTTATACACGACGGGTTCTAGGTTCGAATCCTAGCGCGCGCACTTATCTTGGCGCGGCACAAAATCTATGGGAGTCGAACTCCCATAGATTTTTATTTATGCTTGTGCGGGGGACTTGACCTTTTTAGAAAAATTTGTTAGAATAGGCTCAATCTTTAACAAAATAATCGAGAGGACAAAGGATGATGCGTTTTGAAACCTTTGAAAGAAGCGGAAAGGAGACGGTAAGATGTCTAATAACCAGGAGATTAGGCAGTTAGAAAAAGAGATTGAAAATCTTCAGCAGAAGCTGAAACTTTACCAGCAGCACATGAAAGCTCTTCGCGAAAAATACGAAGAGGAAAAGAACGAAATTCTGGCCAAGGCGGCCGAAAATATTCGCGCCAAAGAAGAGGCGCTTCGCAAAGCGAAAGAGGAGCTTGAAGCGCTTCAGACCCCGCCAAATTCTTTCGGAGCTTTTCTGGCGGTCGTGAGTGATAGCGACAACATGGTGAGGATAATGGTTAAAGGGGAAATTATTCAGGTTCTGGCCCCCAATCTCGATATCAAGAATCTTAAAAGAGGACAGCTTGTCCGGTTGAGCGCGGATATGCACATTGTTGAAGCGCTTGACCAGTTTGAGGAACTCGGAGAGGAAGTCCGGCTTGAAACCGTGATGAGCAACGGCCGCGCTCTCGTTTCCACCCGCTTGGAAGACGAAAAGATGGTGGCTTACTTCAGCGAACTGCTTTCTCCCCGCGACATTAAAGTCGGCGACAAGCTTCTTATGACCAGATCTCATTTTCTGGTTGAACGGCTTCCAAAATCCGAGGTTGACGATCTGGCGATTGAAGAAGCGCCGGACGTGGCTTACGAGAAAATCGGAGGCCTCAACGAACAAATACAGGCGATTCACGACGCAATAGAACTGCCATATCTTTACCCGGACAAGTTCAGGGAATACAAGATCCGTCCGCCCAAAGGCATTTTGCTTTACGGCCCTCCCGGCTGCGGCAAGACAATGATCGCCAAAGCAATCGCCAACGGCCTTGCCCAGAAAGTCAGGGAAAAGACCGGCCAGAAAGACCTTAAGGGATACTTTTTAAACGTCAGGGGTCCCGAGCTTTTAACCAAATGGGTCGGCGAAACCGAACGGAAAATTCGCGAGGCCTTTGCCAAAGCCAAGGAAAAGGCGAATGAAAATTGTCCGGTTGTCATATTTTTTGACGAGATGGACGCGATATTTCCGATGAGGGGTTCCGGTATTTCAAGCGACGTTGAAAAGACGGCCGTCACGATGTTCTGCACGATGCTGGACGGCGTTGAAGAAGTGAAAAACGTCATCATAATCGGCGCGACCAACAGACAGGATTTGATTGACCCGGCAATATTAAGACCCGGACGGCTTGACCTGAAGATCAGAATTGACAGGCCGGACGAACGCGGGGCCACCGACATTTTTATAAGATATCTGACGTCCGATCTGCCTTTCGGCGCCCAGTATTTTGACGTTTCCAACTACGAGAGCGATTATTACGTCCCGCGCGACAAGAACGGAAATCCGCGTTTTGACGGAGAGGGCCAGAAGATTAAATATCTTGTCGGTAAGGATCCTTCAAAGCTCGCCGCCAATTATTTGATTCCAAGGTCGGTCGCGAGAATCTACGACCCCGACAAAACTGAAAATCAGTTTCTGGAGATTACTTACGCTTCGGGCAAAAAAGAAATTATGTATCTCAAGGACTTCATGTCCGGAGCGGTCATTGAAAGCGTTGTCGGCCGGGCGAAAAAGATCGCCTTGAAAAGGGAACTCGGCGGCGGCGAAAAAGGAATCCGCCTCCAGGATCTTTACGACGCGATTGAGCAGGAGTTCAAAGAAAATCAAGACCTGCCCAACACCACGGCAGGAATCGAGGATTGGCTGAGAATTTCCGGAAAGCGCGGAGATCGGGTGATGAACGTCAGAACGCTCATCCAG
>MEYT01000036.1 GCA_001774105.1 Candidatus Azambacteria bacterium RIFCSPLOWO2_01_FULL_46_26
ACCCGGGCTGCAAGACCCCCAGCCTCGCGTACTACCACTATACGACGTCCCGAAAAAAGGCCGCGGACTGGCCGCGGCTCTTTAGGCGTTACTTCTTTTCCTTATAAAGAGTTCGCATGCATTCGGTGCAGATTTTGGCCTTTTTCCCCGAAGGCAAAACAGCCCATTGAAGATTAGGGTATTTTCTTTTTTTCGTTGTCGGGTTATACTTACCGCGTAGCTTTATCAGGCGCGTGACCAAAGTTGATTTTTTACCGCAATTTAGACAGATTCTGGACATAAAAATATAATCTTTTAATTTTCTGATTCGTAGGTATCATACTATAATTTTATTTTTTTTGCAACATGGCGATTGAATTTTACGTTTTTTATATTGCCGTACTGATTTTTTCCGTCGTAATCCACGAGGTGTCGCACGGAACGATAGCCAACCGGCTCGGCGACCCGACGGCAAAATTCGCCGGCCGCTTGACTTTGAATCCCATTAAACATTTAGATTTATGGGGATCCATTATATTGCCGGTCTTTTTAATACTTGTAAGAAGTCCGATTCTTTTCGGCTGGGCAAAGCCGGTGCCTTATAACCCCTATAATCTCAAGAACCAAAAATGGGGGCCGGCCATGGTGGCCGCGGCGGGTCCGGCCAGCAATTTGCTTTTAGCGGTTTTTTTCGGCCTGATTATCCGGCTTGCCGGCGCCTTTGATCAATCGGGATTTTTCGGCCTGCTCGCCGGCTATTTTCAAATCATTGTTTTTTTAAACTTAACCTTGGCGATTTTTAATCTTCTGCCGATACCGCCGCTTGACGGCTCAAAAGTCCTTTTTGCCGCCCTGCCTTATTCTTACGAACACATTAGAGTGTTTCTTGAACAATACGGCCTCGTTATTCTTCTTTTTGTACTTTTTTTCGGAGGTAATTTCATCTTTCCCGTCATCCGATTTCTTTTTCAAATAATCACCGGAACCGACATTTTCTGATTTTGAAACAACCTCAAAGATAAAACCCCGATTTGGATCGGGGTTTTTAAATTTTATTGATTAAACCTCTTCAAATATAAACGGCAGACGATGAAAAATATTTTTCATCTTTTCCCGCCATTCACTTTTATTTTCGGTCCCGTCGAGCAGATACAGCAGCGCGGCGAACGAAGACAGCAAAGAATTTCCGTCCTGAGGAGTGAAGCAGGTTCCTTCAATCTCTCTTCCGCCGTTCAAGACCTCAAGCGACGGCAGGCAGACGACGGTTTGATTTAAAATTCTTCCGAAATGCCCCCAGTCGCGTCCGGCGGAAAAGACGACGTTGTTCATCGTCTGGTGCGTCGTGGCGGTTAAAGGATTTTCCCAGAAACGGGCGGTTGCTTCGGCCAAAGTCAGCGATGTTTTCAGTTTTAAATTGAAATCAATCACGTGCATGTACGGGTTGGGCGACTTGTGCGCCCGGCTGTGGATGTCCAGATCGCCACGGACGCTGATCGTCCTCAAGACCGCCATTGCGTCAGCCGCCTGATGCGAACCAAACTTCGGATCGCTCGGAGTTCCAACCTCAATTCCGATGATTCCTTTCTTTTGGCTGACGTCGCTTACGCGGCGCTGGAGATAAAAGCGTCCGCTTTCCAGATAATTCGGCCCTTCATGCGCCAGGACCAAAGTTTGCAGAATGGCCAAAATGTTGTGGGTATTGCAGGAAACCACCTGAATGAATTTATGCGGCGAGCCGGACCAATAAAGCGCCTTATTATTGATATTGTAAGCGAAAGGGATTCCGAATCCCTTGGCGCCGCCTTGGGCGATAAAACCGCGGCACTTTTGCGTATGGTGCCGATAAAAATAAAAATCCTCCTTCATTTTCAAAGCCAGATCGTCCTTCGTGCAATCAATGATAACATTGGCCAAAGAAAGAGCTGTTTCAAAATCATAATCCGGCGTCATGCCGAATTGGACGAACTTTGAAAATTTTTCTTTATACGCGCAGATTTTGGCGCCGCAGGATTGAAAACGCCGAACCATGCCGACATCTTCAACCCGGGGCGTATTTTTGAGAATTATGATTTCGTCAATTCCGAGCTGGCTTTTAAGCTCCAAAGCGGCTTTTGCCAGCGGCTGGCCGATCGTTCCGGTGCCGACAATCAGTACTCTTGTCATTTTCTCTCCGATTTATTGTCAAAGAACCTCTGCTTTTTGTTTAACATTTAACGGACTAAAAGTCAATTTGCTTAACCAAATAAAAAAGCTTTGCCGCCAAGAAGTTAAGTGATTTTAGAAAAAATCCAAGTGGGTGCCCGCAATTTCGGCCCACAGGCCGAAATGATATAGAGCTCCCGGTCAAGAACGATTGACCTAAAATCATGCTTGACTTTCTTGTGCGGCAAAGCTTTTTTAATTATAGCGCATTTCCAAAGGCAAGTAAATTCAGGCGGCTTTGATAATGCGGTCGACATCGCCGATTTCATCCAGAATTCCCGGAATTAAATCGTATTTTTTCGCCTCTTCAAACGAAACCCAGGCGTATTCGGTCAGGTCCTGGCATAATTTGACTTCTCCCGAACCGTATTCGCACCAGTAAGAAAACGTGATTACCGGCCAGCCGTCCGGACGGATGAAAACCAAATCCGTAAGATAGCGGGGCTTTTCTATTTCAAGATTTACTTCTTCTCTCACTTCCTTTTTCAACAGCCAATCGATGATCCCGTACCAGGCGTCGGTTGTGGTTTTGGGCACGTTTTGATATTCGGTCAGCACGAGTTTGCCGCCCGGCACGGTCCACATGTTCGGGTACGCTTTTTCACGGGGCGAGCGTTTGACGATGAGAAACTTGCCGTCTTTGGCGATAATGGCCGTGGCGACGACGAAATGAAGGCGGGGATCCAATTGATTTGACATAAGGAACGCCTGCGAATTAAAACATTATATCCTCCTCGGCGCGTTTGTACTCAAAGATTTCCTCCGCGGCAAACCAAAACGCGAGCTCGTGCGTCGCTTCCTGAGGCGTTTCCGAAGCGTGAATCAGATTATGAACCGCCCGCTGATTTTTATTGGCCAAAGCAGCCGAGTCAACCGAAAAATCGCCGCGGATAGTTCCCATCTCGGCCAGCGCAGGAATGGAATTGCCGACCAGTTTTCTGACCATATCAACGCTGTGAATTCCTTCCACAACTATTTTCACGATCGGTCCGGAAGTCATAAAATTGATAATCCACTCCCTGACCGCGACTCCGATTTTCATCGGGTCGTCGGTGCCCATTTCTTTAATCGGATCCCAGCCGTACTTTGCGTAAGTCGCCAATGACTTTTCGCCGAGCCGCTTGACCCATGCCTCGTCTTTCGGATAATGAAAATCTATTTGTTCTTTGCTCGCCCGAAGCATTTTCAGGGCGATAACCTTCAGGCCGCGCTTTTCTATCCGGCCAATGATTTCTCCGATCAAACCGCGCTTAACGCCGTCCGGCTTGACCAAGACGACGGTGCGTTCTTGTGTTGGATGAGACATAATTTTACGAAATATTAATTAACGCGAATATACGAATAAAATATCACAAATATTTTGAACAATCAACTTTTTTACCTCTCGGTTTTCACTTTCAACTCTCGACCATTGCTCAATATTTCAACCGTGCCGTTTATGTCGTTTCTGAAAATTTGCGTTCCAAATTGTCCAAGCCGCGTCAAAACTTCGCGGGTCGGGTGGCCATAGGAATTTTTACGGCCGACCTGAATCACGGCGATTTTTGGGCCAACGGCTTTTAAAAATTCTTCGGAACTTGAGGTCTTTGAACCGTGATGAGCGACTTTCAAGACGTCCGAGGCCAAATTTGCGCCGTTTTCGGCCGCGAGTCCGATTTCAACCGGCGCCTCAATGTCGCCGGTAAGCAGAAAAGAATTTTTGCCGAAACTCAGACGGCCGACAATTGAGGCGTTATTCACGTCGCCGGAATAATATTTGCCGGCCAAATCTTTTTCGGGATGCAGAATTTCAAAATAAACCCCAGAGCCCAGCCGAATTTTCTGTCCTTTTTTGGCGATCGTCACGGGAATATTTTTCTCTTCAATGACCTTTTGCCATTCCGCGAAAGCCGGTGAATTATACAAAACGCCGGTGGTCAAAATCCGGCCGATTTTATACCGTTTCGCGACTTCAATCAGGCCGGCCATGTGATCAAGCTGAGGGTGAGTCAAAATCATCAAATCAATCGAGCGATCGTAAAAAGGCATCAGCCGCCCGAGCCGCGACAGAATTATCGAATCCGGCCCGCCGTCCACGAGGACTTGATTGCCGGCAGGGGTCTGAATGAAAATAGCGTCGCCTTGGCCGACGTCAAGATAATTAACGGACACGGAATCGCCGGGCGGCAATGTCAGGACGACAAACCAGACCAAAAACGCGGTTGCCGCGAGAAATCCCAAAAAATAAAATTTTAAATTCTTGATAAACCTTGACTTTTTCATTAATATGAATTATACTATAATAACAAAATTTAAAGAGAGGAGGGGGAATGAAGACAGTAGAGGAAAAGGGAAACGCCTGCCACGACAGATTCGAAGAAGGACGGGGAAACAGCACGGGTCCCGAACACATGACAGAGACAAACCAGCTGGTGGAATGCCTGCACTGCCCCGACGCGGCGGAATGCTGGGAAGACAAAGAACAAATTTTTAATCTTTTAAGACAAAACCAGTACAGCCAGGAATAACAAACGTTTAATCAAACGGGGCCGGAAAATAAACCGGCTCTTTTCTTTAACCAAAAACCAAGCCAAATCAAAAGAGCGTAATACAAAACGGCGAAAATAAAAGGAAAATTAAAAATTTCAAGCGAAGCGTAAGGAAATTTGGCCAGGCCTTCGACAACCCAAATTTCATAGCTCAAAAACAGCCAGACAACGGAAGCGGCGATCTTGGCCAAGGGCATAAAAACAAAACCGAGCGCGGCCGAAATAAAACCGAAAAACATGGTCAGCGGAATTGCCGGCAAAATCAAAACGTTGGCCAAAGGAGAAATCAGGGAGAGCCGGTCGAAATTGTAAATTAAAACCGGCAGAACCGCCGCTTGAGCCGATATCGTCGTCAGGAATATTTCTTTTATTTTTTCAAAAGCGCGCTTTGCAAACGGCGTTAATTTTTCTTCCATTTCCTGTTTCATGAAAATTCTCGCCAAAATCGGCTGGAAATAAATCAAGCCCAGCGCGGCCAAAAAAGAAAGCTGAAAGCCCGCGTCCCAACGTAAAAGTTTCGGATTAAACCAAAGCATCGCCGCGGCGGCGAAAACAAGAGCGTTGGTAACCTGATAAATCCGCCCTTCTTTCGAGGCCAACAAAACCAAAGAACCCATGATCGCGGCCCTGACCACCGAGGCCTGAGCGCCGGTCAGCGCGGTAAAAAATAAAATGGTCAGCAAAGTGAGCCAAAAAATCATCGGCCGCGACAATCGCAAAAATCCCAAAAACGCGGCCAGAACGAAAGCAATGATGGTTATGTTGTAGCCGGAAATGGCAATAATATGAGTGACGCCGGCAGTATTAAAAGCCTCCATCAAATCCGGCGGAATGGCCTGGCGGCTGCCGATCAAAAGCGCGCTTAAAAATGAGGCTTGCGGCTCGGGCAAAATTTGAGCGATAACTTCTTCAAACTTATTTTTGAAAGATAAAATATATCGGTAATAAATTTTTCCGTTGCCGAAAGAAATCTGATTGATGTATTTTGGATAAGCGATAACGGAAAAAATATCGTCTTTTGCCAAAAAGGCGCGGTAATCAAAATCATCAAATTTCGGCGGGGTCTTCAATTTGCCGACGATCTCTATTTCGTCGCCGTACTGATATCGCGGATATTTTCGGGCCGTTACGATGATTCTTCCGCCGACGCCTGCCTGCGCAGGCAGGTTTGTCTCGGCGTTGCCGGCCAATTTAATTTTCGACGCCCTGACTTCGTATTTGACGGCTGCCGGCCCGGCCTCCGGTTCATTATCGATAATTCCGATAATGGACGCTTCCCCCAAATCGTTGTAAGAGCTTATCGGAATTTCCGGCGACAAATTCTCCGGCTTTGAAAGAAAATCCTGCCGCCAAAAAGCGACCGCGGCGACAATGACGCAAAAACCCAACAAAACAATTTTTTTGTTCTTCCAAAAAACGGAAATTAAAAATATTCCCAAAATCAAAATTCCCCCTAAAAATGACGGGGGAATTTTGATTAAAGAACTCAGTCCGATTCCAACAATGAAAGAAAAACAGAGGAGTAAAAATATTTTCGCCTTGGACATGATAAAGCTAGATTGTGCAGGTCGGGCAGGAGCCGGGCAGAATATCAGGAATAGTCGCTTCGGGGTCTTTAAGTTCGGGCGAAATTTCCTGCTCCATGACCAACTTCGTTTCCTCCTTTTGAGGCGCCGCTCCGACTTGCAGAATCTGCATTTGTTTTGAACCGCTTCTGTAAATGGTGATGCCCTTGCATCCGTATTTATAAGCCAGCATATAGGCCTTCTTCACGTCCTCAAGAGTGGCGGTTTCCGGAAAATTGATGGTTTTAGACACGGCATTGTCAACGTGTTTTTGAAAAGCCGCCTGCATTTTGACGTGATCTTCGGGAGTGATATCGTGAGCGGTCACAAAAATTTTCTGCCACCTCAAAGGAACTTCTTTCAATCCCTGAACGCTTCCGGTCGCCGCCACTTTGTTCAACAAATCATCCGTATAAAAGCCTTCTTTTCGCGCGATTTCTTCAAAAAGAGGATTAATTTCAAGCAGTTCAACCGGTTTTTCCGCTTCTTTGCCGATGAAAGAATAGCGCCTATAAACCAAGGCAAAAATCGGCTCAATTCCCTGGGAAACTCCGGCAATGATGCCGATGGTACCGGTCGGCGCGATAGTGGTCGTCGCGACGTTTCTCATTCTCGTCCCGCCTTTTCTGTCAAAAACGCTGCCTTTAAAATTCGGAAAAACGCCCCGTTTTTTGGCCAGCTCGTTTGACATTCGATCCGCTTCGTCGTCGATGAACTTCATGATTTTGGACGCCAACTGAAACGCCTTTTGCGAGTTGTAGGGAATCGCGAGCCGAATCAGCATGTCGGACCAACCCATCACGCCCAAACCGATGCGGCGATTGCCGCGAGTCATTGCCTCTATTTCGGGCAAAGGATAGCGGTTCATCTCCACGACGTTATCCAAAAAATGAACCGCGTCGCGCACGGTCTCGCGCAAATGTTCCCAATCAACGTCCCACCTCTGCTTTTTTTGCTTCAACATCTTGATCAAATTAATGCTCCCCAAATTGCACGACTCATACGGCAACAGCGGCTGTTCGCCGCACGGATTGGTCGCCTCAATCTTGCCCAAGTACGGCGTCGGATTGCCCCGCTCATTGTTCATTCTGTCAATGAAAACTACACCCGGATCGCCCGTTTCCCAGGCAAGTTTCACGATTAAATCCAAAACTTCCCCGGCATCCAATTGCTTGACCGTCTGACCGCTGCGGGGGTTTATCAAATCATAGTTTCTTCCCTTCTCGACGGCATCCATGAACTCGTCGGTGATGGCGACGGAAATGTTGAAATTTTGCAAAATTCCTTCGCTCTTTTTGGCGGTGATGAACTCCATAACGTCAGGGTGATCCACTCTCAGAATTCCCATGTTCGCTCCTCTTCTTTTTCCGCCCTGCTTAATCACTTCCGTCGCTTTGTCAAAAACGGTCATGAAAGAAACCGGGCCGGAAGCGACTCCGCTTGTTGATTTAACGACATCCCCTTTCGGCCTCAAACGCGCGAACGAAAATCCGGTGCCCCCACCGCTTTGATGAATCAAAGCGGTGTCGCGAATCGCGCCGAAAATGCTTCCTATTGAATCTTCAACCGGGATAACAAAGCAGGCGGAGAGCTGCTGAAGAACCGAACCGGCGTTCATCAAAGTCGGAGAATTTGGCAAAAACTCCAAAAGAGCTTTCATCCGAAAAAATTTTTCTTCGGTTTTAAAAAGCTCGTCGTCACCGATGTTGGGATTATAAATCTTTTCGGCCGCGGCGATATTCTGAGCGACCCGCTTGAATAGGTCGCTGGGCGTCTCAACCAATTTTCCGTTGACGTCTTTTCTTAAATAGCGCGATTCCAAAACCTTCAGGGCGTTCGGCGTCAATTTTATCTTTACGTCTTTTGCCAAAAGAAAATACTTTAATTCCCGAATTTCGGTCCGCTTTTGGCGATAGGCGGCGTAAGCGTCGGCCACGTTTTTAAAACCCTCGACTTGAAGGGTTTCAATGACGATATCCTGAATATCTTCCACTCCCGGAGTTCGTTTCTGGAACCGTTCGTTTAAAACTTTCACGGCTTTATCCGAAATTCTCTTCGCCACGACGCCGTCCTCTTCGCCGGTCGCGGTAATCGCTTTATGGATCGCGTCGGTAATCCGCTTCTGGTCGAAAGGAACAACCCGACCGTCCCGTTTTTTGATTTGCTGAATTAAATTTTTCATTCTTATTTTATCATTTTAAAGCTTTTTATCATCGCGTCGGCAATCTCTAAAAATTTTACCACAGCCGGGTCTTGCCGAGAAGGATTAAAATGGCTTTCACTTGAAACCGTCAACGCGTAAATTTTGCCGCCGTAAGGGAGATAAACAATCCTTGCCGAACCGCCTTCGGCGTCCAAATATTGCTCAAGGCCGGAGATTCCTGGAACGGAAATCTCTTTTTCGTAATAATCCAATCTGAACGCTTTGTCGGCCTCATAAAGTTTTTTAAGTTCGGCGGCTTCCTTCGCGGAAAGAAAACGATCAAAACTTCCCAAACCGGCGCCCGGCTCATCGGTTTGCTCCAGCCACCCCTGAAGATCGAACTGCTCCGGATTTTCCTTGACCGAAACAAAAAACAAGCCGGGGACGGCGGGCGTTTTTCCTTCGCCCCGCGGTTCGGCCGCAGGTTCAAACGTCGCGTAACCCTCGGTTTCCCGAACGTTCCAGTCTTTGGGATGGCTGATTTCGTACTCGCCGGAAAAACTTTTATAAAGCGACATTTCGACAACGGCTTTTTCTTCCTTGGTCAATTCTTTTAATTCCTGTTCAAGTTTTTCGGTTTTTGTCATTTCTCTTTCAATCGCGACCCAGCTTTGCTGCCAGAGATAATTAAAATAAATAAACGCCGCGATGACGAGTCCGGCGAGAATCAGCAGAAAATACGGATACTTCTCAATAAAATATTTCTTGAGACGTGCTTCAGTCTCCTGTTCGTAATAAACCATTTTGATTTTTTACTTCATTTTCTTTCTGATGAACGTCGGGATGTCCCATTCGGTTTCGTCTTTCAAATCCGAATCTGACGAAGCAATCTTCTTGGTTTTGTGGTCGGCGCTCTGCCGAAAGAGTTCCTCGGACGGCGCCTTCTTCTCCGTTTCGGCGTTCGCGGCGCCGTTTATTTTTAAAGGTAATGAAACGGTTTTAACCGGCGCCCCCTCGTCAAAACCGGTGGCTATAACGGTTACTCTAATCTCGCCTTTCTTTAACTTATCGTCATGTATCGCGCCAAAGATGATTTTGGCGTCGGAGTCAATCGATTCGGTTATTACTTTGGCCGCCTCGTTGACTTCAAGCATGCCGAGATCCTGGCCGCCGCTGATGGAGAAAAGAACGCCTTTTGCGCCGTCAATGGAAAGTTCAAGCAAAGGAGAATTTATGGCCGCCTTAGCCGCGACAATCGCCCGATCTTCGCCTGTGGCCGAGCCGATACCCATCAAAGCCGAACCCGCGTTCTGCATAATCGCCCGGATGTCGGCGAAGTCAACGTTAATTATTCCCGGATAGGTGATTAAATTGGAAATTCCCTGCACGCCCTGGCGCAAGACATCGTCAACCTTCGCGAAAGCGTCAATTAAAGAAGTGTTTCTGTCAATAATCTGCAAAATCCTGTCGTTGGGAATGACAATAAGCGCGTCAACACGCTCTTTCAATTGAGCCCATCCTTCTTCGGCGAGCTGCCTTCGCTGAGCGCCTTCAAAACTGAAAGGTTTCGTCACAACGCCTATGGTCAAAGCGCCCGAATCCTTGGCAATCTCCGCGATCACCGGCGAAGCGCCAGTGCCGGTTCCGCCGCCCAAACCGCAGGTAATGAAAACCATGTCCGCGCCTTTGAGCGCCTGCTGAATCTCTTCCCTGTTTTCTTCGGCCGCCTGGCGGCCGATTTCTGGATTCATTCCGGCGCCCAATCCTCGCGTCGCGTTTTTGCCAATGTGAATTTTTTCATTGGCTTTGCAGTTATGCAAATCTTGGGCGTCGGTGTTGACGGCCAAAAACTCGACACCTTTGATGTTCGCCGCCACCATCCTTGATATGGCGTTCCCGCCGCCGCCGCCGACTCCGACCACTTTAATTTTCGCGAATGTCTCCATGTCCGGTTTTATTTGAGGCATAAATGTTATAATTTCTAATTTCTAATTTCTAATTTCTAATTTCTAATTTCTAATAATTTGAAAATTTGGATTTAATTGAAAATTGGAAATTTCTTTAAGGCAGTATCGCCCTGAACCAATGCTTAATTTTATCAAAAATTGAGCCGTCCATCAATGGGATTTTTGGGACCATTGAACCGAGCCCCTCTTTCTTGCCTTCAAGGTCCTGACCCATCAATACAAGGCCGAGGGCGCAAGCGAAAGTGGGGTCGTCAACCCTGTCAACCAAGCCGCCCAATTCTTCGGCCGGAAAGCCGATTTGCGCCGGCAATTTCAATTCCCTTTTGGCCAAATCAACGAGTCCTTGCAATTTCGCTCCGCCTCCGACGAGGATGACTCCGGCCGGCAGCATGCCCTGGCGGTTTATCTTTTTTAATTCTTTATTTACCAGATCAAAAATCTCGCAAATCCTCGCTTCAATGATGTCCGCCAGCATCCGTCGCGAAACTTTCGTTTGATCTTCAACGCCGAACTTCGCCAAATCAATCGTTTCTTTTTTCCCGATTTCCGAGGCCGCGCATGAACCGTACTCCAATTTTATTTTTTCGGCAACGTCAATGGAAGTTCTCAAGCCGATCGCGATGTCGTTCGTAATGTGTCCGGAACCGATCGGCAAAATATTCGCGTAAACAATGTCTCCGTCTTCAAACACGCCCAGTCCCGTCGTGCCGGCGCCCAGATCGAGGGTTAAAACGCCCAGCTCTTTTTGACGGGAATTCAGAACGGCGCGGCTTGAAGCCAAAGAAGACAAAATGAATTCACTCGGTTCGATTCCCGCCTCCGACAAACACTTGTTTAAATTTTTTAAAACCGGCGTTGAGCCCTCAATGATCAGAACGTCGACTTCCAAACGGATGCCGTGCATGCCGACAGGGTCTTTTATGCCTTTTTCGCTGTCAATGATGAATTCTCTCGGAATTACGTGAAGTATTTCGCGATTCGCCGCGAGGGTCACCGCCTCGGCCTGGCGGATCACGCGCATTACGTCATCCTCCGAAATCTCCTGATCCGCCCTTGATACCGCGACCACCCCGCGGGACGAACGGCAGCCGATGTGGCTTCCGCCGACGCTCACGTAGGCCTCACGAACGGAAACGCCGCTTGCCCGCTCGGCCATTTTCACGGCTTCCCGTATGCTTCTTGCCGCGGCGTCAATGTCGGTAATTATGCCTCTTCGCAATCCGTTCACGGAAGATTGGCCCGTCCCAAGAATACGAAGTTTCTGCGCCGCTCCGAGCTTCTGGGCAACGACCGTTTGAACCGTGGAAGTTCCGATGTCTAAACCTATGATGATGTCGTTTTTCATAACGAATGCGAATTTTTATTTGATTATTTCCATTATTTTACTTTGGGTTTTCTCCATTTTTTTTGCTTCCCTCGCGCTCCGCTCGTGTTCGTATCCCGCCAGATGCAATATGCCGTGAATCAGCAAAATAGTCAGTTCTTTCAATAATGAATGTTTGCTTCGTTTTGCCTGTTTCCGCGCAACCGGCAAACAGACGACTACCTCTCCCAATCTTATAATTTTTTCCGGCGCTTTGACAAATTTTTTGCCCCGTTCAATCTGGCTGAACGACAGGACGTCGGTCGGCTTGTCTTTGCCTCTATACGTTTTATTCAGCGCCCGCATTCTTTTCCCGCCGACCAGCGCCAAACTCACTTCCGCTTCCTTGCCCCGAGCCAAGCCGAGGGGTTTTTTTATCTCCTCAAGCGCCGCTTCCGCCGCTTGCTTAAGACGCTTCTCTTCAATCCTTGTTTTGGTAAGATTATTAATTTCAATCATCCTAATTTGGCCATTTCTTCTTTCACAATCTTACTGACCGCCCCTCCCTCGGCGCGGCCCTTTGTCTCTCTCATCAGCGCGGCCATCACTTTCCCAAAATCTTTTTCGCTTTTGGCTCCGGATTTCGCGATTGCCTCTTTAACTTTTGCCCTCAATTCTTCTTCGCTCATCTGCGCCGGCAAGTACGCCATAAGCATATCAAGCTCGGATTTTTCTTTGGCCGCCAGCTCAGGCCTGCCGCCCTTTTCAAACTGTTCGCTCGCGTCTTTGCGTTTTTTTGCTTCGCTTGAAATCACCCCGAGCAATTCTTCTTCGGTCAATTCAACGTCCCGTCCGGTCTTCTCTCTTGTCCTTTTTTCGATTTGCTTATTATAAATCGCGGAAATGAGCATTCTTAAAACCGAACGCTTTAATTCGTCGCCGGTCTTAAACGTTTCTTTTAAATCGGATTGGATTTTTTGAAGCGTCATGCGATTTAACGGTATTTTTTGTACGGTTTTTCCTCTTCCTTCAAAAGACCGAGCTTTCTCAGCTTCTCCATTTCTTTGGTTTTTTCGATTCTATAAAGCGCGGAAAGTTTTTTCTGCCGTTTGGTCGGTTCCGCCCGGTGATACCTTTTCTTTCTCGCTTCAACCAAAACATGGCTTTGCTGCACCCTGCGGGTAAAGCGCCTCAAAAAACTTCCTGTTGTTTCTTTTTCTTTTTTCTTTAAAAATACCGGCATAAAAACACCTCCTTTCAATTGTTACGAATTTACGAATCCGTACGAATACACGAATAAAAATGTTCTCATTCGTACATTCGTAACAATTCGTACATCCGCGGTCAAGGCATTCCTCTCTTTTCTCCGGCCTTCCATCCTCCAAGCAAATGCAAATGCAAATGATCAATCAACTGGCCGCCGCCACGCCCGACGTTGAAAACCAATTTGTAACCGGTCTCATCCAGGCCAAAATCTTTTGCCGCTTTTTTGGCCGCCAAAAACATGGCAGTTATCATTTTTTCGTCTTCCGGCTCCAGATCGTTTACGGAATCAATGTGTCTTTGCTCCATTTTCGGGACAATCAAGAGGTGGATTGGGGCGCTGGGACGAATGTCCTTAAAAACCATCAACTCATCGGCATCATAAACTATCTCCGACGGCAATTGTTTATTTACGATTTTGCAAAAAAGACAAGTTGTCACAAGTATCGATGCCAATATACGAATTGATACTAATTATACGAATGCGGGGATTTAGTATCAGTATTTATTCGTATCATTAGTATGCATTCGTATATTTGCATCGCGTTATTTCTTCAATCTCTTCTTCACTTCGTTCAAAATTTTCTCAAGCGGAATGATTTCCTGAACTCCGGACGACATTTCCCGCAAAATAATGTTTCCGTCCATCACCTCTTTTTGTCCCAAAATCAAACTGATCTGCGTTCCAATTTTATCGGCAATCCGAAGCTGGGCTTTTATGCTTTGTTTGCTGAACGCTTCGGCGGGCGCGAGACCGGCTTTGCGAAACTCCTCAAATAAAACCAGACTCTTTTTCTTCGCCCGATCGCCCAATTGAATCAAAAATATTTTCGGGCGAATGCCGGCCGAAGGAACTTTGATTTCCTGGACCTTCATTAAATTGACCGTCCGTTCCACCCCTCCCGCGGCACCCATGGCTGGCGTGCTTTTGCCGCCCAAAACCTCAATAAAATCGTCAAAACGTCCGCCGGCGCCCAAAGCCGCGACTTGCGTCTGAGCGCTGTCGGGCCAAATTTCAAAAACCGTTTTCGTGTAATAATCCAACCCGCGCACCAAAAAAGGGTTCAAATTATAGGGCAGTTCAAGCTCGTCCAAAAATTCCAGAACGCTCTTGAAATGATCGTGGCATTCTTTGCAAAGGTGATCAACCGTGTGCGGCGCCTGACTCTTGAAAAGCTGACATTTTTCGTCTTTGCAGTCAAGGAGCCGCAATGGATTTTCTTTAAAACGCCGGCGGCAATCCGAGCAAAGCTTTTTAACCCGATTGCGGTAATAATCTTTAAGCAGAGAACGGTAGCCGGGCCGGCAGACCTTGCAGCCGATACTGTTGATTTGAACGGTTAAACCCTTGATGCCGAGCTCCGAATAAATATTATAAAAAACTTTTATCAGCTGGGCGTCAATCACGGGATCGGATTCTCCGATGACTTCAAAACCGAATTGGTAAAATTGGCGATAGCGTCCGGATTGCGGCTGTTCGTAACGGAACATCGGGCCGAAATAGAACAACTTCAACGGCTGGGGCATAACGGAAAGGCCGTGCTCGATGTACGCCCGCATGACTCCGGCCGTTCCTTCCGGCCTTAAAGTCAAGGAATCGCCTCCTTTGGTTTTAAAGGTGAACGTCTGTTTTTCCACGATGTCGGAAGACAGTCCGAGAGTTTTCGAAAAAAGTCCGCTGTCTTCCGCGATCGGCGAGTCAATTCGTTTAAAGCCATATTCGGCCGCCAAAGTTCTGACGACTTTTCTCAGCCGCTCCCAGTATTTTTGGTCCTGCGGCAAAATGTCGTGAAAACCTTTAGGCGTTTGAAAAATTTGAGCGGTTTTTGGCATAAGTTACGAATTCGTAAATTAGTAATTTGGCGTTTCGAACGCTTGCGCTTTGTTGATAGGCCATGCTCTCAGCCATGTCCGGCCGACAATATAGGACCCGGACAATTTTCCGAAACGGCGGGAATCCAAAGAAAAATCGCGATTGTCTCCCAAAACAAAATAATCGTCAGAACCCAAGGACGCGTCCAAATCGCCCCGGGTAATCCGTCCGCGCAAATACGCGCTTTCATCCAAAACAAACCCTTCCGGCTGATTCCGGTTAAAAATTTTCACGATCCCGCCTTCAATCTTCACCCGCTCTCCCGGCAAGCCGATTATTCGCTTGATGAAATATTGGGAAGTGTCTTGCGGATACTTCAGCACAATGACATCCCCGCGCTTTGGCTCGGAAAAACGGTAAGAAATCTCGTCAACAATCAAATAATCCCGGTCGTAAAAATTCGGCTCCATGCTCGCCCCGCGGACGAAAAACGGTTGAATGACGAAATAACGGATCGGCCCGACGATTAAAAGAGATATGACCGTCAGCTTGGTTATTTCCCAAAGAAAAATTTTAATCTGCCGTAAAAAATTCATGTTTTGTGCTTCCAAGTTAGCACAGATTTTTAAAAAAATCAAATTCTCTTGCAATTAGGATTACGCCGCGGTTTTTTTGAAAATCGGAAAAAAATACGGCTTAAAACAATTGCTGAACATAACCGTCCTTCTTGGGGTAATCAGCACGATCTGGTATCTCTGGCTTGTCGGCGAGAAAACGGCCATTGCTTTCAGCATCCTCGGCGGCATTGTTTCAATGGTTACGCTTTTGGCGATTCTTGATCTGGCGGCCCGTTCCTGCCCGAAAATGGCCGAAGGGACTTTTTTCGCTCTCTTAATGTCGGTCTACAACGGCGGAGCAATGGTCTCAAAGGTCCTTGGCGGTTTTCTTCTTCAATACACCGGCTTGCAAACTCTCATTATTATCAGCGCGGTCTTCACCGCTTTCTGCTGGCTATTGGTTCCTCTGATAAAATTAGAGGACGAAAATTTACATTAGAGGACGAAAATTTACAAAGGCCCGTGTAACAGCGGGCTTTTTTTATAATGAGCGGAGGGGACTAAATTTTGAAAATCGTAGGCGGGGGCGGCCAACCGAGTCTGCGAGGTTGGGGTTAAGCGATTTTCAAAATTTAGTCCCCGGAGCGTTTTATTGTAATAACTTCACCGCTTTAACAAATTGCTCGCCTCTGTCAAATTCGTTTTGAAATAAATTGAACGAGGCGGCGGCGGGCGATAAAAGAACGGCATCTCTTTTTTGGGCGAGCCGCCGGGCATGAATGACGGCCTGTTTCATGTCGGGCGCGTCAATCACGGCTTTTAATTTTAGATTTTTGGTTCGCGCGAGGTGTTTTTGAAATTCAACTTTCATCTTCTCGGTCGCCGAACCGGGAAGCAAAACAAGAAAATCCGCGTTTTTTAAAATTTCTCCGGCAAAAACCGAGTAATCCAAATTTTTATCCTCGCCGCCGGCGATAAGAATTAAACGCCCGTTTTTAAACAACGACCTCGCGGCTTTGATTGCCTCAATCCCCGCGCCGGGATTTGTCGCGCCGGAGTCGTTGATGTAAGTGACGCCTTTGATTTTCCCGACTTTTTCCAAACGATGCGGTAGTAATTTGAGGCGCGGAATCAGCGATAAAATTTCTTTTCGCGAAATCTTAAAAAGTTTCGCGATCTCAATCGCGGCCGCGAGATTCGCGGCGTTGTGAGCGAGCGAGAGAAAAGGAATGGATTTTGCGACGATTTTTGAAAAATAAATTTTTTTTGAACGCGCGTTTTTTGTCAGTTTTTCAAGCAGGCGATTGTCTTCGGGAATTATAAGGAAATCCTCCGGTTTTTGAAATCTAAAAATATTCATTTTTGCTTTGGCGTATTGGGCAAAAGAAGAGTAGCGGTTCAGGTGGTCAGGAAAAATATTCGTGATTACAGCAATGTGAGGACTTTTTTTCTTTTCGGCCAGCGCCTCAAGCTGAAAACTGGAAAGCTCCAAAATAACCGGCCCGCCTTGACTCGGCGAGGCAAGCCCGCCTTTTTTGATTTTGGGCAGTACTTCCAAAACCGATTTGCCGATGTTTCCCCCCAAAACCGCGTTTTTGTATTTTCTTTTCAAAATTTGATGAATCAAAAAAGCGGTCGTTGACTTGCCTTTTGTGCCGGTAACGCCGACGACCGGCGCGGGACACAAATCAAAAAAAATTCCGACATCCGTCTCAATCGGAACTCCGCTCTTTTTCGCCAATGCCAAAAACTTGGATTCATTCGGAACTCCGGGATTTTTAATAATCAAATCGGCGTTTTTAAAATCTTCTTGACGATGTTTACCCAAAATATAACGAATCGGCAGCCCTTTCAATCGCCCCAATGACTCTCGTAATTTACCCCTTGTCTTTAAATCCGTAACCAAAACCCTTGCCCCGGCCTTGGCAAAAAATTCAGCGGCCCCGACCCCTCCGCCGCTTATTCCAAGCCCCATTATCGTCACTTTTTTGTTTTTGAAATCAGATTTGACCATTCTGTTTTAAATTTACCATAAACAAGCGGAAATAAGAAAAGGGTTCTCTTTTTTGAGAACCCTTTGTTGATTTAATTTTATCGATCGGCCAAGGCCAGAACGTAGCCCTTTTCAATCAACTCTTGCAAGCGCCATTTCGGCACGTAATCATAAACCAACTTCTTCTTTTCCTTGTCCCAGCAAAGAACGTGAACGTAACCTTGTTCTTCGCTAAGTTTTTTGACATCCTCAGGCGTAAAAGCTCTTGCCACGATTTTCCTCCTTCCAAACGCCTTCCATCACGCCATCCAATCTTTACTAGTCCCTTATGGCCACATACATTGTCGCGAGAATAATTCCCAGCGCCATTGAGCCGAGTCCGGCAAGCGCGAACAAAAAAGGAGAATCGCTCGCGGCTCCGCCCAAAACTATCGTTATCGCGCCCCCGTACACCAAAAGTCTTGAAGACGCCGCAAGCGCCGAATGCCAAAAATTTCTCATTTGTCATCCTCCTTATAATCCTTGTCAGAATCCGAGCAGAGAAAGCGCCAAAAGCAAAAAACAAACGAAGTACAAAAACGCCAGCACGGAAAGCTTTTCCCATTTTTCCATTTTCTCTCCTACTTCTGCAGTTCGCGTATGTAACTTACGATGTCGTGAATCTGATCTTCCGAATAAGTGTCCGCGTAAGGCGGCATTCCGGTTCCGGGAACTCCTTTGGAAATCTTCTGGAATAACTGCCCGTCGGTCATTTGTTTCACCCGTCCGTCGCGTAAAGACGGAATCATCGGCGGCATGCCTTCGCCCTTTGGACGATGACATCCCACACAGCTTTTTCCGTATAAAACCTTTCCGTTCTGTGCGTTGCCGGCGGCATCGGCCAATGTCGTAAAAATAGTCCCGCAAAAGACAATCAAAACAATACCAATAATAAAAACCGGAATAATCAACAATCTTTCTTTCATTGTCATCCCCCTCTTTTTTGTTGTCAAACAACTTGCCGCACCTCTTTAAACTATTAAAGATTATAAGCTAAAACCATAAAAAGTCAAGGGAAATTTAGATAAAAGCGGATATCCGGGTTTTCAATGTAAAAATAAACCCCGCACAATATTTATGCGGGGCAACAATTTACCACTTTTATTTTACTTGACTTTTAACCTTCCGTAACCAAACACCGCCACCTTGCCGTGCGAAATGCTCTTATCGCCAACCTTTTCAATCGCTCCGCTCTGGCTTGTTATCCAGATCAGATATTCAATCTCAAAATCAGGCGCGGCGAACTTCTGAAAGTATTTAATGTTTTCCGGGCTGGTGTCAACCGCCATATCGCTCGGGCGCTCCAAATTGGGCACTTTCTGGCCGGATGTTTCGTCAAACACCGGTTCTCCGCCCCAGACGGCGTAAGGAAAATACACCAGGTCTCCTCTTGCGTTATCTTTCGGCAAGATCTTTTCAGAAAATGTTTTAACGTAAGGCAAGCGGACAATGCGCGCGCTCTGCCCGACCAAAGTGATGCCGCTGTCCAAACCGTATATGTCACCGTTGGGAGCCGCGGCCACGGCCAACGCGCTGTCAAAGCCCAAAATATTGGGGGCACGCACGCCGAATTGATCAATGAATTTGCCCTCGGAATCGAATTTCAGGATGCGGCCGTTCATTTCCTCACTGATATACAGATTATTTTGGCCGTCAACGTCAACGTCCGACGGCTGATGGAGCAGAATTTTTCCACCCCGCTTCGTTTGAATGTCTTTTGTCAACGCGTCGGCGGAAGACGCGACTTTTTGCTGCACTTCCTTTTTTTCCAGAACCTTCTCGCTGCCGCCGTTCTCCGCAAATTCTTTCCAAATTTCCCGCGGCATTCCCACAACCCTTAAAATTTCCCCGGTGTTTTTATCAAGAATAAAAACGCTTTCCGCGGACGGTTTATTTGACAACCTTTGAAGGCCCTGATCAACCGCGTAAATTTTGTCTCCTTTTATCCTGATTCTTTGGGGAGCAAAAACGCAATTGATTTTTTTCAGAAGATTCATCTTTTCGTCAAAGACCGCGATTTTTTTCGCCGAAGGATACGTCAAATATAAAAATCTTCCGTCCGTATCCATTCCAAAAGCGTCGCTGAACTCTTTTCTCTTGACTTCTTCGACTTTCGGCGGATTGGAAAGGAAATCAAACACCCAAACGGTGTCGCCGTCCAGAATGTACGCCCTTCCCTCCATCACCGCGATTGACGTCGGCGAACCGATAAAACGATCGGGTTCTGTTTTTTCACCGAGCAGAATATCGAGCCATTTTGGCGTTTTCTTCGCGGGACCCTTCAAGGTAAAAAGCAATTGCCATCTTTGAATCTGATTAAGCGGCATGTCTTTGAATTGCTCCGGCAGTTTATGGGGATAAAAACGCTCTTCTTCGTCGGCCTCCGCTCCCCCGTTCGGAATGCTTTTATTTTCGGCGAGGGCATTAGAGCTAAAACAGACGAGCAGTAAAAAAATCGGAACCAATCGTGTCAATCGCGTCATTTTGATTCTCCTTTCTTTGGTTGTTTTTCAGAAATTTCATCCCGCTTCTTTTTAAAAAGAAGCGGGATTTCTTAAAAATGTCTTGCAAGATTAATCCTGAAAAGGAATCCGTCTCTCTCCGTGTTGTTTTCATTGACTTCGTACTTCTCCAAAGCTCTTCTGATAAAAACATTCACGGACAACTGCCTCACTTCATGAGAAAACGCCAATTGCAAGGCCGAAACGTTTCTTTCGGTTTTGCCTATTGCGGAGGAGTCATAAGTTACACCAGCCGTCACTCTCGTCTTGACGGTTTCGAAAATAGCGTTTATTCCGGAATTTAAAAGCCGGATGTCGTTCTGCTCCGTTTTGCGATAGTCAATATCGCTTCTGCCGCCCTGCCATGTTAAACGCAGTTTTTCATTAACCGGAATCGTGAGCGAGAACCTCGACGTCGCACGGTGAAAAGGGTAATTCAGTTGGGCATTATCTTCAAAATCAATGCCGGATGTTATTTCCGCTTTCCGCCACCGCTCAAACGCGTATCTTGAATCCAAGCCGAAACTTCGGTTTTGACCGGAATTATCCGATAACTGATTGTAGGCGCTTCCGCTCCCGCCGGTTGTGTTTTGTTCAACGTTTCTTAAACGAAAATACGGCTCAGCCAGTCCGTCAAACAAACTGATTCTTGCCGAAACAGTTTGAACGGTATTTCGCGCCAAACCGCGCGGCACAAAATTTTCGTACCCAACAAGCACGGTTTCTCCGTTTAAAATCCGCGTTCCGGGAATTCTTTCGACATAAGTCGGAGAGCCGAGCTTGTAAATCCGGTAGTCCGCTCCTTCCTGGTAAATTATCGTGCCGGAAATGTCGGTTACCACAACCGATTCCGTCGAAATTTCCTGTCCCTCCAGCATAACCGCTTCGTAATCGGAGATTTTATGCATTTCCCCGCTGACAAAAACGTGTTCTTCTCCCGCCCTGAACAGATCCGACGATGAAATTTCGTAGCCCAAAGAAAGTTTTCCGTCAAAAGCGGGAAAAATTTGTTTGGCATAGTCAACCCGCGCCAATTTTTCATCCAAGGTTTGTTCAAAAGCGGAAAATTGTTTTTTTTCGCGCCCAGCTTCCACTTCGGTAAAAAGACTCTCGCCCAATTGATGGGAAAAGCCGCCGCGCGCCTCATAAGCGTTTTCTTCTTTTGACAGCCATTCGCTTTCCGCGGCGCCGCCCGAAACTTCCCGGTTTATTTGAGAAGCGCCGAAACTGACAAAGCTGTCCAGTTTCTGCAATTTGTCGCGAAAAATCCAAAACCGTTGTTCCTGCCTGAGAGCAAAACCGGAATAATCCGAAACGCCGTTCCGCGAATTCAAACTCAAAGACGTCTTTGTCCTCAAGGTATTGTCCAAAAATTTACCGGCTGCCGTTCCATGGAAATAATGGCTGACGTAATCCGATTCATGCTCTTTTTGGTTTAAAGAAAAGCGTCTTGAATAGAGCTGTTCGCGAAAATTCAAGTTAACGGAAACTTTTTCCCATTGTTTTTCCGTGTCCGCCTCGAAACTTTTCCGTTCTTCGTGAATGTCAAAATCATAATCGACAAGCGATTTATTGCCGCGAAAAACATTACTTGCGTCGCTGCCGAAGACGTCAAAACGAAAATTCAAGGGCCAGCCGACAACGGTTTTTCCCAAATCAAACGTTAAACCGCCGTGTTTTTGGTCGGCCAAATAATCCATGTTAGGCGTATGGCCGATATCCGCGAGGCGTCTTTGAAAAAAGAATGAACCGCCGTAAGGAGTTTCCTTCAAAAAATATCCGTCAATACCGAAATTTTTCGCGAAATCCGCTCCTTGATATTCCGCGAGGCCCTGACCGAACGCAATTCCGCCGCCAACTTTCAGCCCGACAAACCTCTTGTGATAAATGAAAAATCTTTCTTCGATTCTCAACTCTTCATTCATCAGCCGGTACTCGCCGATAATTTTATTTTTTCCGGAACTAATCTTTTGTAGGTCCTCCCGCAGGGAAAATCCAAGTTCGCCGGCCGGGCGTTCGAAATAAAACGGCCCAAAATTCGCTATCGGCTTAATTTCGGCGGACTCGCAGATTGGCGTCAGACAAAACAAAATCACGAATCCTATCGCGAACAACAATCTCCTGGTCATCGCTTTTCTCCTTTTGTATTCTATTGTTAAAAAACGTGCGAAATCAATCGCAAATTTTGTCGCGAATACCGAAAAACTGATTCGGAACAAAATTCGAGATTTATTAAGGGCCGGAGAATGAAATTTTAATTTCATTCTCCGGCTTCTTTATTATTTTTTCGTCAAATGATGGATGTCATTGTGGCAAGCGACGCATTGCGGAAAATTCCACATCGCCTGTTTTTGAGGCGTATCGTCCGGAGCCGGTTTGTGGCACTGCATGCAAACTTCTTTTTCCGCCATTTTCAAAAACTTTTCTTCTTTGTTGTGCGGCTCGTGACAGGTAAGGCATATTCCGGCCTGATTCAATTCTTTGGCTTTTTCTGCCGGAAAATGACTGAAGTCCTTTTTATCCATGTGACACTGCGTGCAAAGATCAATATCGGCCTTTTTTAAAAGTTTTTTTTCTTTTGACCGATGAGGTTCGTGGCAGAAACCGCACATTCCCATTTTAACCGGCCAATGCCTTTCTTCTCCTGTAAACGATTCCTTGTCGTGGCATTGAAAACATGTTTCAGCCAAAGCCGGTCCTATTGTCATCGGCTTATCGTCTTTGTGGCAAGCGTTGCACCATTGCTGCTTCCATGGCACGTGCCGGCTCTGCCATTTCTCCTCCTCTTTTTGCTTCATCTTCTTGACAATGTCGGCTATATCTTCGGAAGACGAATGGCTTTTTTCTTTTTCTTTCCGCAATTCTTCTTCCGCGGGCACGCCGTCAATGAAAAAAGAAAGCCATTTCCTTCCGTTTGTCCCAGCGCATCCGTTCACAATAATAACGATCAAAAATATCAAAACCGGCCATTTTTTCATTTCATCACCCCCTTTTATTACCGTTTGCGATTTAGATTACCTTCAAGACAGCGGCACCGCGCCGATTACGCGATTATCAAAGAATCCATCATTTTTAAAGGTGCAAGCGGTATTTATTTTCTCCGCTATTTTCACGCGAATTATACAGAAAAATCCTATAAAAGTCAAGTATATTAAGGGAATTCGGACTTCATCTTACTAATTAAAAAACCGCAGATAATTTTTATATCTGCGGTGATTGATTAATTCTTTTTTGTTATTGATGCAAATCCTGCCATTTTCCTTTATGGCAAGCGCCACAAAGAGTGCCGCCTATTCCGTTGCCGTCATCATCAAACGGAAGAGTGAGGTAATGTCCGTAAGGTCCGCCGTCGCCTTTGTGCATATAGCCGTGGCAAGTGGCGCAAGTCAGAACATTTTTATTGGGGCCTCCCAAATAAAACGTCTCTTGCATCTCCGAGAGAGGCGCCATTACATCCTGTAAAACCGAAGGCGTTCGGCTGCCGCGCCGAGAGATTAAGTCGTCGGTAATTTCCACGCCGATGGGATGATGGATGTGCCCGTCCGTCGGATTAATGTACTTTTCCGACAGATGAGAACTGCTTATCCATCTGGGGTTGCCGTGACACTTAAGACAAAATTCGCCGAGCGGATCAAGTGTCGGAGTGGACAATATCGTGTAAGACGTATAATTTTGCCAAACTCCGCTTGCGTCAAATTCGCTTGTCGAACGATAAAGCCAGGGGTATCCCGGGAAAATGGTTTTGCCGTCCTGAAGTCCCGCGTGCTCCGCGTTGTGACAATTCGCGCAAGTAGTGGGGTTGTAAGCCGGATTATAAGTGTGGCCGGCGTCAGCTTCAGGAACAACCATCCAAAGCATTACCGCCGTAAGTATTAAAACCGCCGTCGCGCATGCCATTTTCTTTAGCATATATTTCCCTCCCTGTTGTTAAAGAAATTCAAAATAATATCTCGATGATACCGCGCCGCGATATTACCGCATTTCCACCCTACATCTTGCGTAAAAATTTGTCAAGACTCTGTTTTTATTTTTGGGCATATTTAAATCTCAAGAAAAAAGCCAAAGCTTTTACGCTTTGGCTATTAAATTGCTCGTTAAAATGAAAAATTTTCAAGGAATAATCACGACAGGAAACTGTCCTTTGCCGTCTCCCATCCCGGGGGCGTTTTTGGGCATACCGGGCAGGGCGATGCCCCTGACATTGGGTTTATCCCGCAAAAGCTTTTTAATACTTTCCGCGGGGACGTGCCCCTCAATAATATAGCCGGAAGATGTTATGGCCGTATGACAGCTTTGCAAATTTTGGGGGATATTGTATTGCTTTTTTACCCCCGCCACGTCATCCGTATGGATAACATCCGCGTCAAATCCGTTTTCCCGCAAGTAATCAATGTATGAATGACAGCACCCGCAACTGGGTGAAGCATAAACCGTTATTTTTTCAGCCGCCATTGCTCTGTCAGCGAACGATTCAAGTTTCCAAAAAACTCCCAGCGAAAGTAACACGCCGGCACAAATAATAAATATGACCCAAATTTTTCCCCTAGCGCCCATAAAGCACCCCCTTTTTGTTAAAAAACACCGCCACTTTAAGTGGCGGTGTTAATATAACATACTTAAAAAATATTGTCAAATTTCTATCCGACAATATTAATCAATTTTCCGGGAACAAAAATAATTTTCTTGGCTTCTTTTTCCGCAAGCCATGTCTTAACCTTTTCTCGCCCAAGCGCGAGCCGCGCCGCCTCTTCCCGAGAAATGCCGGCTGGCGCTTCAAACAGGTCGCGCACTTTGCCGTTGATTTGAACAATCAGAGTAAAAGTTTCTTCTTTAATGAATTTTGGATTAAATTTCGGCCATTTCGCCAAGTGAACGCTTCCCTTTTCATCCCTTCGACCGCGCTCAGGGCTTGCCGATTGACTCCAAAGTTCTTCGGCTATGTGCGGAGCAAACGGGGCAAGCAATTTAATTACCAATTTCCAATTTTCAATTTCCAATGATGGTTGTTTTTCCAATTCATTCACTAAAATCATTAAAGAGCTGATCGCGGTATTATACTGCAAATTTTCAATATCTTCCGTAACTTTTTTGATGGTTTTGTGCAATGCCTTATTTAAGTCATCTTGAGGGCTTTGCCCGAAGGATCTTTTGAGATTCTTCCCCCGCCTTGGCGGGGTCAGAATGACGGAATGAGTTAATTTCCAAATTCGCTCAAGAAACCTTGTAATACCGCGAATTCCTGTGTCCCTGAAATCTCCTCCCTGCTCAAACGGCCCCAAAAACATCAAGTACATTCTCAACGTGTCCGCTCCGTAGGCGCGAATATATTCGTCCGGATTGACGACATTGCCTTTGGATTTTGACATCTTGGCGCCGTCTTTGATTAAAAGACCATGGGCCCGAAATTTCTTGAACGGCTCTTCAAAATGGATAAAACCCAAATCACGCAGCGCCATCGCGACAAAGCGGACATATAAAAGATGAAGCACGGCATGTTCGGCGCCGCCGATGTACATATCCACGGGCAACCATTTTCGCGCCAAACGTGAAAATGCTGAATTTTCAATTTTCAATTTCCAATTTTCAGATGCCATAAGATAACCGAGATAATACCAGGAAGAATCCAAAAACGTGTCGCAGACGTCGGTTTCGCGGCGCGCCCATGATTTGCATTTTGGACAGCGGACTTTAAAAAATTTTTCCACAATTGCCAGAGGTGACTTTTCCGTTCCGGTCGGCCGGAAATCTTTAATGTGAGGAAGTTTTACCGGCAAATCCTTTTCCGGAACCGCGTGCCAGCCGGGCATATCTTTTCTTTCTCCTCTTCCCTCATGCCTGCAGGTTTCACAAAAAATTAAAGGAATGGGCGCTCCCCAATACCTTTGTCTTGAAATCAGCCAATCGCGCAATCTGAAAGTCGTTTTTTTCTCGGCCAAATCTTTTTTCGCCAGCCATTCCGCTATCGCATTCTTGGCTTTTTGACAAAACATTCCGGTGAATTCGTTTGAGGCAACCAAGTAACCCTCTTCTTCATATGCCCTCTCAAGAACCGGGCATTTCGGCTCGGGGTAATTCGGGCAAATTACCATCTTTATGGGCAAGTTAAATTTTTTGGCGAACTCAAAGTCCCTTTGGTCATGCGCCGGAACGGCCATAATCGCGCCGGTGCCGTATCCGGCCAAAACATAATCGGCGACAAAAATCGGAATTTCTTCTCCGGTTGCCGGATTTGTCGCTTTGATTCCCTTAATTTCAACGCCGGTTTTTTCCAGCCCTTCGGCAATCCGTTCAGCTTCTGATTTATTTTTCGCTCCCGCGATATATCTTTTGACTTCTTCCCAATTTTCAATTTGCAATTTTAAATTTTCAATTTTTGAATGTTCCGGCGCTAAAACAACGTAAGTCGCCCCAAAAAGCGTATCAGCTCGTGTGGTAAAAACCTCAATTGGAAATTGGAAATTGGGAATTGGAAATTTCACTACTGCTCCTTCCGACTTGCTTATCCAATTCCTTTGGGCGACTTTTATTTTTTCCGACCAGTCGATTTTTTCAAGATTGTTCAAAAGCCGCTCGGCGTAATCGATAATTTTGAAAAACCACTGCTCAAGCTCTTTTTTAACAACCGCCGTCCCACAGCGCTCACATTCGCCGGCGATGACCTGCTCGTCGGCAAGCACGGTTTTGCACGACGGACACCAATTGACCGCCTGTTTCTTGCGATACGCCAGTCCGCTCTTAAACATCTGGACGAAAATCCACTGGGTCCATTTGTAATATTCCGGGTCGTACGTTTCAAGCCGCTCCTCCCACGCGAAACCGTTGCCGATCATCCGAAGCTGGCGGTAAAAATTTTTCTCGGAGATTTTCGCCTGATCCGCCGGGTGTTTTCCGATTTTTAGGGCGTAATTTTCCGAATGGATTCCGAAGCCGTCAAGGCCGATCGGCTCAAACACGTCATGCCCCTGCATTCTTTTGAAACGGCCGTAAATATCCGCGCCGACAAAAGCGTACATATTGCCGACATGCAAACCCTCGGCCGAAGGATACGGAAACATCATTAAATTATAAAAAGGCCGTTTTAATTTTTTCTTGCCCCGAGCTTGTCGAGGGGTGAAGTTCGGCTCGTACACGCGCTTCTTTTGCCAAATCTTCTGCCACTTCTTTTCAATTTTTTGAGGATTATACTTCATCTTATTTAAAATTGTATGCCAAAAAAATTAAATTGTAAACCTCCGTATTCGGGTTCACTTGTTTTGGTATTTTGGAATGTGATATAATGTTAAAGTGAAATAAAAGAAATTTAAATAATGGCGTTGAAAGATTCTTTCTTTGAATGTCGTTTAAAAAATTTTATCAAACCATTATGAACCAAGCACTGATCAATTATATCCAAAAAGCGAAAGCGGCCGGAAGGAGCGAGGAGGAAATCAAGAACACGGCTCTCGGAATGGGTTGGAAAGAAAATGACGTAATGGAAGCGTTTAAGGCCGCTACAGGCGAGAGCGTTCCCGTTCCGCCGCCAACCCCTGAGGCCGCGATGGCTCAAGCCGTCCCGTCAAAGGCGTTTTCCGCCAAACTCATTTTAATAATAATTGGCGCTGTCGCGCTCTTAATCATTGGCGGAGGATCGGCCTATTATTTTCTTGTCATAAAACCGGCGCAAGAAGCGGCACAACAGCCGCCGATTGAACAGCCTGCCTCGCCGGCAGGCGGGCCGCAAGTCCCGACTCCGCCGGAAGAGCAACCGATAGCGCCGCCAGAAGAAATTCAACCGCCCGAGGCACAACCATCGGAGATTCCGCCGACCGGAACCGAGACGGCGCCGACGGAACCAACCGAACCGCAACCGGAAGCACAGCCCCAACCGGAACTTCCGTCACCTCCGCCTCCACCGCCTCCTCCTCCCGACGCGCCGCCGTCCCCTTAAGTCGGCAATGTAAAACAAAACTCGGCTGTTCTTAAGCCGAGTTTTTTAATGAGTCAACAACTTTTACTTTTGGGGCATTTTTCAGCCACTCAATTTTTTTATTTTGCGAACAATCGGGATTAAACCATTCGCACAATTTTTGGGCGTCTTCTTTCCAAAGCCGGATACAACCGTGGCTGGCGCGATAGCCGGGCAAAGCGCCGCCGTGCAACCAGTAAGCGATTCCGCGACTGCTTTGATAAAACATCATTGCGTAAGGCATGGGGACGGGCTTGCCGGTCGGGTCTTTATAAATCGAGGAATAATGATCGCGGTCAACGGCCAGAATTTTGAAATCGCCGGTCGGCGTTTTACAGGTTCGCCAGAATTTTCTTTTATCAAGGCACTTCGGCGCGGCCGAAGAAATCGGACCGCCAAAAACCAAATTGCCGAATTCGTAAGCGCCGAACCATTATTCTTCCAAATCCACCAAAATGAATTTTTCTTCGTTCTTTGCTTCTTCAAAAAACGCTGGCAGAGGCGAATATCCGGCGGCTTGCTCCAAATCAACCGGCACCTTTATTTTTTGTCCCGCAAACAAATGGTCTTTGTCCAACCGGTTGAACCTGGCGATAACGCGCCATTTTTCGCCGAAAAGTTTTTCGAAAGTATCGCCCTTTTTTACCGTGTAAACCTCGCTTGCGACTTTATTCTGCGAAGGAAATCTCTCCAAATCTTTCGCCTCGGCCGGAGACAATTTGCCGACATTTAATAAAATGAGGAAAAATAAAAAGACAATTCCCTTCTTCACGACCCTCACCTCCTTTTAAAAGAGCGTGTAAAAAATAATTATACCAGAAATCTCAAATTCCAAAAAGAGTCCGTGCGTTCAGAGTGGTTTGACGGGCGACTTCTTCAAAAGAAACCCCTTTCAATTCGGCGATCTTTTTTGCCGCTTCTTCAACGTAAAGCGGCTCGTTTCTTTTTCCCCGGTACGGAACCGGCGCGACGTAAGGCGCGTCGGTCTCAACCATTATCTTTTCAAGCGGCGCGATTTTAATCACCTCGTTCCAGTCCTTGACGAAAGTGATGACGCCGGTAAAAGAAATCAAAAAATCCAATTCAAACAATATTTCCGCCTCGTTCAACGTTCCGGCGAAAAAATGATTGACCCCTTTCAGTTTCGGCTCTTTCTTTTTGGCTTCTTTCAAAATCGCGAGCATGTCCTGATAAGCGTCTTTTTGGCCGAAAGACGAGTCCCTGCAGTGAATTATCGCCGGCTTTTTGGCTTTAGCCGCCAATTCAAGATGTTTCGCGAATATTTCTTTTTGTTTTTCTTGCGCCCGCGCCTTTTCCCCCTCGCTTAAGTCCTTAAGATGAAAATAATCAAGGCCGGTTTCGCCAACGGCAACGGCTTTCGGATTTTTCGCCAGCTCCGAATATTTTTCAAAATCAAACTCTTCGGCTTTCGTTTTAAATTTTACGAGTTCGTCAAGTTCCGAAGAATCGTAATGGCCTTCAAGCAAATGAATCGGATGAAGGCCGACTGCGGCATAGACCCCTTCCTCGTAATTTTGAGCCATTCTTATGGCCCGCTCGGAAGTGGAATACTGGGAGCCGACATTAATCAACCAGACGCCCGCCTTAAGCGCGCGCTCAATCACTTCTTTCCCGTCCTCTTTGAAGGCCGAAAAATTCACGTGTGTATGAGTGTCTATGAGTTTTGGCATGATTTATTTAGGCAATCTCGGAAATAATGACGCTTGTTTTTTAATCGCAAATTTATTGTCCCACTCGTCTTTCGCGGTTTTTTCAATACCCAATTGCTCAAAAATTTTGTCCGCGGTCTTGGGCATAAACGGCTCCAAAAGCCACGCGATATGCGCGAGGGAAGTTAAAAGGTTAAGCATCGCCTGATCGAACTCTTTCTCCTTGCCCTGTTTCAGCAACTCCCACGGTTTTTCTTTGTCAACATATTCGTCGCAAAAACCGATAAGCCGCCAGATTGTTTCAAGCGCCTCGTTAAATTTCATTTCGGCCAAGTGCTTTTCGTAGTTCTCCCAAGCCCTGTCTATTATTTCCCGAACGTCGGCTGAAATTTTTAATTCCTTTTTGGCGGTTCTTTTTTCCGCCAAAGTCAGGACGCGCGCGACAAGATTTCCCAGGCCGTTGGCAAGGTCGGCATTATACCGCTCCTCAAACTTCTCGAAAGTAAAATCGCCGTCCTCGGTCGGAGGAATTTCCCGCAGAAGATAATATCTCGCCGCGTCCGCGCCATATTTTTTAATAACCTCAAAAGGATCAATCACGTTGCCCAATGTCTTTGACATTTTTTGGCCGCCGGAAGTGATAAAGCCGTGAACGAAAAGATTTTTCGGCAAGGGAAGCCCGGCCGAAAGAAGCATCGCCAGCCAGATTAAAGCGTGAAATCTCAAAATGTCTTTGCCAATAATGTGAACATCGGCCGGCCAATATTTCTGAAAATTCTCGCCGTCCTCCGCATACCCAAGAAGAGAAATGTAGTTCACGAGGGCGTCGCTCCAAACGTATATCGTGTGAGTCGGGTCGTCGGGAACCGGAATACCCCACGAAAGGTCTTTGGAAGGCCTTGAAAAACTCACATCTTCAACTCCCTCGGCGATGAACGAAAGAATTTCGTTTTTTCGCCCGGCCGGAACGATTTTAAATTCCTCGGTTCGGATGATTGACTCCAATTCGTTCGCGTAGCGCGAAAGCCGGAAAAAATAATTTTCTTCCTCAATTGTTTCCGGTTCTTTAAAATGAATCGGGCATTTTCCGTCTTTCAATTCCGAGGACTTCATAAACGCCTCATGCCCCACGCAGTAAAGCCCTTTGTAATTGGCCTTGTAAATATCCCCTTTGTTTACCAGTTTTCGCCACATTTTTTCAACTGCCGGCCAGTGCCTTTTTTGGTCCGTGGTGCGGACAAAATCGTTGTTGGAAATATTTAAGGCGCCGGCCAATTCTTTAAATTTGGCCGCGGTTTCATCAACGAACTCTCCAACCGGTTTTCCCGCCTTTTCCGCGGCTTCAACAATCTTCCGGCCGTGCTCATCGGTTCCGGTCAAAAAGAAAACATCGTCTCCTTTAAGCCGCTTCCAGCGAGCCAAAACATCCGCCTGCGCCAATTCCAGCGCGTATCCGATATGCGGCAGGGCGTTCACATAAGCAATTGAAGTGGTGATATAAAATTTGCCCATTTTATAGAAATTTTTGAGCTCCACTTTGGGGCGAAAAAAATTTCGCAACAAAATGGAGCACCCAGCACATAAATTTACATTTGTCGCAACTACAAACTATGATTATTTCTAGGTAGCCATTGTTTATACCTCGCCGACTATTGTAAATTTATGTGCTGGGTAAAGGTTTTGTTATCAAAAATCCTGCGCCTGCGGCTTAGATTTTTGAACAAAGCCCTTTACAACAATCACAAACTCTCCCAATATTTTATCAGTTTTCAGCGATTCAATCACTTTTTCGGGATTGCCACGATAGGTCGTTTCAAACTTTTTTGTCAGTTCGCGGCAGACGACGAGATTCGCATCCGGCGCGAAATTTTTGACTTCTTCAAACGCTTTCAAAATCCGATGAGGCGATTCGTAAAAAACAACGATTCTTTTTTTCGCTTCCTCGGCCAAATTCCGGAAAAAGGTCTGCCGTCCCTTTTTGTGTGGCGGAAATCCCAGAAACAAGAATTCATCTGCCGGAAAACCGGAAATAGAAAGTGCGGCGATAAGCGCGCAAGGCCCGGGAACGGAAACAATTTTTACTTCGTTTCCAAACCTTTCAACAACCGCCTCAACCAGCTTCCCGCCCGGGTCGGAAATTCCGGGCGTGCCCGCGTCGGACACATACGCGAGATTTTTGCCGCTTTCAAGCAGCTCAATAATTTGTTCCGTTTTTGCCGCTCCCGAATGCTGAAAATAACTTAGAGTCGGGGTCTTGATGTCGTATCGTTCCAAAAGTTTTTTCGTAACCCGCGTGTCTTCGCAAACAATCATATCAACCTCTTTCAAAATCCGCAAAACCCTCAAAGAAACATCTTCAAGATTGCCTATCGGCGTGGCGACAATATATAATGTAGTCATATGATTCTCACTCCTCATGTTTTAACCGGCGCCCTAATCGGCGCGCAAACAACGAATCCCCTTGCCGCGTTTGTTTTCGGCCTCGTTTCACATTATCTGATAGACAAAATTCCCCATTGGGATTACGACATCAAAAAAATTGAAGAAAAATCCGGCGGCGGTAAAGTCATAACGCAATGGCTGAAAATCGGATTTGACCTCTCGCTTCCTTTTTTCATTATGGGATTTCTCGCGCCAAACGAACAAATTTTAAAACTTTCATTACTCGGCGCGGCTGGCGCGACATTGCCGGATTTTCTCGTGTATCTCAGTTGGCGATTTCCAATGAAAATTTTAACCGCTCACGCCAAATTTCACGACAAAAACCACTCAAAAATAAAATTAGGCCTCTTGGCCGGCCCGGTGAGTTATCTCGCGATTATTTTCCTTTTCCTCCTTCTTTATCCTTAAAATCGCTTTAGGCCTCAATCTTCCTCTTTTCAAAATCGCTCCAAAACTCGCCAAGCATCGCGGCAACGGGAACGCTGATCAGCATCCCAAGAATTCCGCCCAAGCGGAATCCTATCAGCAGGGACAAAATTACCACCACCGGACTCAAGCCGACAATCTTGCGCATCACCTGCGGAACAATCACATGATTCTCAAACTGCTGAATAATAACGAACAAAAGCAAAACCATCGCTCCCAAAAACAAATCCTGAACCGCCGCCAGCAGCACGGCGATTGTTCCGGAAATCAACACCCCAACAATCGGCATCAATTCGGCAATGCCGGCAATGATGGCCAAAACCAGGGCGTATTTTACGCCCAAGAGCAAAAGCCCAATATAAACCGCCACGCCGACAACAAAGCCGAGCAAAAGCTGGCCCTGTGCCCACCGGCCGATTTTTCTTTTTGAGCGAGTCCAGAGATCCATCACATACTCTTCATAATGAAGAGGGGTGAGCGCTCTCAAAAAATTATCAATGCCGCGCGGTTGGATTGAAAGATAAAACGAGATGACGACGGTCAGAACCAAAGAAGTAATGCCGCCGAAAACGGCTATCACCGCCTCTAAGCTGTTGGAAGCAACCAGACCCAAACTGCCTTCCAGTTGCCGCAGGAAACCTTTCAGGGTCTCTGTTAAATTTTGTTCGGTGGCCGGCTGAATCGTCCGGATAAAGGAGTTGATTTTTTCAACATAAGCCGGCATTACGGCGGAAAGTTCCCGGATCTCCATCAAAAGCACGGGGACGATCAAATAAACAAGAAAACCGATGAAGCCGAAAGCAGTCAGATAGACTGCCAAAACCGTGAAAATTCTGGAAACGCCTTTTTTTTCAAACCATTGCGCCAGAGGGTCAATGGCCGAGGCAATGACCAGAGCCAAAAACAAAATTGCCGCGATGTCGCGCACGGCGTAAAGAAAAACAATCAATAAAAAAACGAGTAAAATTCTGAAAATCGTCGGCCAAGAAATTTCGATTGTTCTTTTTTCCATATACCTTAATTATATCCTTTCTTTCATATTTTTAACAACTTCTGAAATTCTCTATCGTCTTTAAGCGGCCCGATTAAGGCCAAATTCAGCTTGGACGGGTGGAAAATATCCCGGGCGACTCTTAAGATGTCTTTCCGGCTGACGGCGTTGATTTTCCTCAAAATTTGTTCGGGCTTCAAAATTTTATTGAGAGCGATTTCCTGCTCGCCGACGAATTCTGCCCAATCGTCGGAACTTTCAAAAGCCAGAAGCATTTTCCCTTTAAAATAATCTTTTGCTTTTTTCAGTTCCTCGGCGGTCACGCCCTTGTCGCGGACGAGCCGAAACTCTCTTAAAATCGCGACAATCGCGTCTTTGACTTTTTCGTTGTTAACGCCGGCCCTGACCGCCAAAAAACCGGTGTCGCTTGAGTTGTCAACCATTGAGCCGATGTAATAAGCCAGGCCCTTTTTTTCTCTGATCGTAACCCAGAGCCGGGAGCTCATTGACCCGCCCAGAATTGACGACAAAACAGACAGGGCGTATTTTCTCGGGTCAAAAACATTATAAGCCCGAACGCCGAGGCAAAAATGGGTCTGTTCGGTTTTTTTGTAAAAAATCAGATTTTCCGGTTTTGACTGCTTTTCAATAACCGGTGCTTTGCTTTTCGGTTCCCCTTTCCTGATTTTTGAAAAATAATGTTCAATTTTATTCAAAATGTTTTTTTCGTCGAATTTTCCGGCAACCGTAACGACAATGTTGTCGGCAACATACTGATTGTGAAAATATTGAACCAATTCCGGCCGCTTTAATTTTGAAATAACCTCTTTTTTACCGAGGATCTCCCAGCCGGCCGGCTGATCGCCGTAAAGCAGGCGGTCGAAAAGCACGCCGGTGTAATGGCTGGGCATGTCGTTGTACATGTTAATTTCTTCAATAATCACTCCCCGCTCCCGCTCGATTTCTTTCGGATTGAACGTTGAATTGAGCAGAATGTCTGAAACAATGTCAAGAGCCAAATCAAGATGGTTGAAGTCCGCCTTAACCCAGTAGCCGGTCCGTTCGTCGCCGGTAAAAGCGTTGTGTTCGGCGCCCACCCGGTCAAGCTCGGTGGAAATTTGCAGGGCGGTCGGCCGCTTCTTCGTCCCCTTGAACATTACATGCTCCAAAAAATGCGACAGCCCGTTTATTTCCCTTGTTTCGTATTTTGAGCCGGTCCCGACCAAAACCAAAACCGTAACGCTCCGCACATCCTTCATCGGCACGGTAATCACGCGCAATCCGTTTTTTAACGTGGTTTTATGAAACATGTTTTTTAAAATATTCCGTTAAATCTCCTACTTTCATTCTCTCCTGCTTCATCGTATCTCTATCCCGAACCGTAACCGTATCGTCTTCAAGCGTTTCAAAATCAACCGTTACGCAAAAGGGCGTGCCGATTTCGTCTTGGCGGCGGTAGCGCTTGCCGATGTTGCCGATGTCATCCCAGCTCACCATAAAACTTTGTTTAAGATTTTCATAAATCGTCTTTGCTTTCTCACCAAGTTGAGGTTTGTTGGCTAACAGAGGAAATACCGCAACCTTGTAAGGCGCAAGAACCGGCGGCAAAGATAAATAAACTCTTTGCTCGCCCTTAACTTCTTCCTCTTTATAATGCTCGCTCAAAACCGCCAAAAACGTCCGGTCAACCCCGAAAGTCGGCTCTATCACGTGAGGGATAAATCGTTCTTTTTTCTCCTCATCAAAGTAACTCAAGTCCTGCCCGCTCGCTTCCTGATGATTTTTCAGGTCAAAGTCGCCTCTGTAAGCGATGCCGTATAGTTCGTCTTTTTTGAAAGGAAAATTATAGTCAATGTCAACCGTTCTTTTTGAATAATGCGCCCGGTCTTCCGCCGGCACTTCCCGAAACGTTAAATTCGCGTCGCTCAAGCCGATCATTCTCAGCCATTTTTTCATCTCTGAAAGCCAATACTCAAATTGTTTTTCCCATTCGCCCTCCTTAATAAAATACTCTATTTCCATCTGCTCAAACTCGCGCGTTCGGAAAATAAAATTTCCGGGAGTGATTTCGTTGCGGAACGCCTTGCCGATTTGCGCCAAACCGAAGGGGATTTTCGGGTGGAGCGAATCGTTGATATTCTTAAAATTTACGAACATCCCTTGAGCCGTCTCCGGACGCAGATAAGTCAAACCGGTTTCATCCTCAACCGGCCCCAAAAAGGTCTTAAGCATTGTGTTGAACTGCCGCGGCTCGGAAAGCGCGCCGCCGCATTCGGGGCATTTCTTTCCGTCAACGTGGTCTGCCCGAAATCTTTTTTTGCATTTTTTGCACTCAACCAGCATATCCGAAAATCCCTTCTCGTGCCCCGAGGCCTGCCAGACCTTGCGGTTCATAATCAAAGCCGCGTCAACGCCGAACATGTCGTCCCGCTTATGAACAAAAAAGTCCCACCAAAGCGCTTTAATGTTATTTTTAAGCTCAACGCCCAAAGGCCCGTAATCCCAGGAATTGGCCAGCCCGCCGTAAATGTCCGAGCCCGGATACACAAACCCGCGCCGTTTGCACAGCGAAACGATTTTGTCCATTTTGTCGGCAATTTTTTCCATATCGTTATTCCTCATCTTACCTGAAAATTTTCCCTTTGTCCAAGCCGCAAAGCGTGTTATTATATGTGTGAAATGAAGAAATATGCCGTCATTTTTATTTTCATTTTTCTTTTAGTCGCGGGCGCGTGGCTTGGATATTTTTATTGGCAAAATTTGCGAGGGTTAGGGCCGGCGTTGAAACCGCCGCCCGAAGATATTGCCAAACTCCTGCCGCCTGAAAAATCGGCACAAGTTCCGCCGGCAATAAACGAAACCGAATTTCCTTTAAAATTGCCGGCTGGTTTTAAAATCTCCATTTTCGCCAAAGGCCTCGAAAGTCCCAGAGTTATGACGTATGACCCGGCGGGAAATATCGTCGTGAGCATTCCGGCGCAGGGAAAAGTCGTCGCCTTGCCGGACAAAAATAGCGACGGCGTTGCCGACGAAGTTGTTACTGTAATTGACGGCCTGAACCGGCCGCACGGCTTGGCAACGCGATGCACTGAAAAATGCGAATTTTTTATTGCGGAATCAAACCAAGTGGCCTACTACGACTATAATACAAAAAATTTAAAAACGTTTAACAAAAGAAAAATTATTGACTTGCCGAGCGGCGGCAACCACATCACAAGAACTATTCTTTTCATGCCAAGCCCGAATGACCATAAACTTTTAACTTCCGTCGGCTCAACCTGCAATGTTTGTGAAGAAAATGACTGGCTAAGGGCGAAAATTTTAATTTCAAACGCCGACGGCGGCGATTTGAAAACTTTCGCGTCCGGACTTCGCAATTCCGTGTTTATGACCATTCATCCGGTAACCGGAAAAATCTGGGCAACGGAAATGGGGCGCGATTTATTGGGCGATAATTTGCCGCCGGATGAAATAAACATTGTTGAAGAAGGTAAAGATTACGGTTGGCCCTATTTTTACGGAAAAGACATCAGAGACGCGGCGTTTGAACCGGATGTTATGTTTGAACAAAATCCCGATCGCTTCGGCAGTCACATTGACATACCGGCGCATTCCGCGCCTCTCGGCCTCGCGTTCATTCCCGAGGAAGGATGGCCGCAGGAGTATTGGCACAACCTGCTTGTCGCCTACCACGGCTCATGGAACAGAACCGTTCCGACCGGCTACAAAATCGTCCGTTACAAATTAGACGCGCAAGGCAACTATTTAGGAGAAGAAGATTTTATTTCCGGCTGGCTCACGAACGAGGGCGCGCTCGGAAGGCCGGTTGACATCCTTGTCCAACCCGGCGGCATTATTTATGTCTCGGACGACAAAGCCGGAGTGATTTACAAAATCACGCGCTAAATTTAATTTGACCGAAAAACAAAACTTTGGTATCGTATTTTTGCATTCCTCTGTCCCTCAAGCCCTCGGGCCGTTAGAAATTTAATGGCCCGGAATTCTTACAAACTATAATAGATCAATTTCTAACGGCCCTCGTAGTTCAACGGATAGAACAGCACACTCCTAACGTGCGGATCGAGGTTCAATTCCTCGCGAGGGCACATAGTAAAATGAATAAAAAATTAAAACAGACTCGGTATATCATATAATTACTATTGCACATGGAGGCTTTTTTGGGTACAATAGTATTATGAATAGAACGAAAATAAAAAAGAAAGTTCGTCAACTTCGTTCTAACGGCAAAACCTACAAAGAAATTCAAAAAAAATTAAACTCTCGGATTCCTAAAAGTACTTTATCAAATTGGTGTCGCGGCATTGATCTGCCCAAGAACTATTTTCTAAAGGTAAAAGAGTTAAACAATAGAAATTTAGCAAGAGGCAGGCAGACCAGTTTATTAAATCGAAAAAAACAGCAAGAATTATTCTTAAAACGTAAACGAGAAGAGGCGGAAAAAGCTATAACTAAATCGTCTTTAAGTGGTTTGCATCTAAAATTAATTCTTGCCACTCTGTATTTAGGTGAAGGCGCTAAATGGAAAGGTCATCGCGGATTAATGCTTGGCAGTTCTGACCCGATAATTATTCTTCTCTATATTAAACTTCTTAGTAAATGCTATGGAATAAATAGAAATCAGTTAAAATGCAGAATTAGTTACCGCGCAGATCAAGATATTGAGGCATTAGAAAAATATTGGTCTAAAACCACGGGAATTCATAGAGAAAATTTCTACCAGACCAAACCAGACCCAAGAACAATAGGTAAAAAAACTTTAAAAAGCCAATATAAAGGCGTTTGCGTAATAACTTGCAAAGGAACAGACATTCAATTAGAACTAGAACAACTTATAAATACTCTGGCCAAGAAAATAACGGGCCTGTAGCTTAGAGGAAAAGCGTGTGCATGGCATGCACAAGACCGCGGGTTCGAGTCCCGCCAGGTCCACCAAAAAGTTCGGACTCATTTCCAGCAGAACCCCGACTAATGTGCCACGCGCGGAGCGCGTGGTGAAGCGAAACT
>MEYT01000037.1:0-3517 GCA_001774105.1 Candidatus Azambacteria bacterium RIFCSPLOWO2_01_FULL_46_26
GAAAGAAGAACAAGAAGAACGAATGAAAGAAGCAGACGGAGAAGAAGCCGAACGCTTAGAAGAAAAGCGGGAGAAAGCCGAAGAAGCGGCTCGCAGGGCAGAAGAAAAACTTCGTGATGCCGGCAACGATAAAGAGGACGATTAGCGTCCTCTTTCGCTATGGTCAAATTCGGGGCAACCTGGCGCCAGTGGTGCAAAGCTCTGATCCGGGGTCAACCGCTCGCCACGAGGGCAAGTACGGGGCCCCGAAGGAAAGCCCGCGGCTTCCTACGGGGTAAACAACCCGCTCGGCTTGAGCGGGTTCAAGTATTCACAATCGGCAGAAATTTGGCAACCCTCCTTCGCTAAAGCTACGGACGGGCACAGTAATGGTTATGCTGGTTGACTTGCGTAGTGTTTCATGGTTTCCTCGCCCCCACACCTGTTTTTTGCAAAAAACAGGTGTGGGGGCGAGTTGATAAGGGTGTGCCAATCGTACAATTCCTTGAGAACCCGGTTCCACTGGGTTCGCATTAAGTCCACCAGTCCGAATTTGTTAAAGAAGTTGCCTCGGGGCTTCGCCGCTCTGGCGCGGCGGAAGGGGGCCGTTCAGGCTCTGATAAGCCTTCAGGCTCGAAGAGGTGTGGGAGGAATTCCCTCGCTTGCCCGTCTCGCTCCCGCGCTCTGCGCGGAAAAATGGTGGCGCAATTCTCAAAAAAAGCCCTGACGGGCTGTTTTGTTTTTAGAAAACAAAACTTCAATAATGATAAGGTTTTGGTCATAATAAGTTGGTTTTAGGCCATATTTTTGATTATGCCCAAAACCTTGACAAACTGATGCAAATTTGCTATACTGTTGGTGTAGAAATTGATATTATTTTTGATTAATTTTTACTCAAGTTCTTTGTAAATTTGCGAGCGAATCTTCTTGAGATTTTGAAATGAGCAGCGCATTGAGTGGCTGAAATACCACTTGTTGCACTAACAGATATTTAATGCGCTACTCATAACGAGTTAGACCTCGTCGCGTAGGACACGCGATTCAAAATCTCAAATCAAAAGGAGGACGCGGTGAAAGAGACACTCTCTATTCTCGCTGGTCTGCTGTTCGTTGCCGCTTTCGTCCCTTATATCCGCGCCATCCTGCGGAAAGAGACAAAGCCAGCGAAAGCATCGTGGTTCATCTGGGCGAGCTTGGACACTATCACTCTCGCCGCAATGTTCTTCAAGGATACGGTCAATGGCCAAATCCTTGGTGCCGTTCTCGGTGCATGGGTGGTTGCTGTGCTCGCCCTGAAGTATGGAACTCCGGGCTGGACGAAGCTCGACAAGTTCTGTCTCGGTAGTGCCGTCCTTGGAATCGTGCTCTGGCAAGTCTTCAGCGATCCGGTCTTCGGTATCGTGACGAGCTTGAGCGTAGTGTTCCTCGGCTCCATTCCGACATTCACGTCGGCGTGGAAAGACCCAAGTCGCGAAAACAAGTTGGCGTGGACGATCTTCTGGATTTCTTGCGTGTGCGCGGTCATCGCAATCCCGCATTGGACTCTAGCGGATGCCACTCAACCGATCACGTTCTTCGCGATCGATACAATCATGATGTACATCCTGTTCGTTCACCCTCGCTCGCTGGCCAACAGCAAAGCGACAACGGAAGCGCGCAACATCGCTTCATAAAATCGCCAGGCTCGCTCGGCTCGCAACTCAAGGCCCCCGTGGTAGCAATATCACCACGCGGGGCCTTTTTCATTTTTACAAAGAACTTTTGATAGCAGAAAAATAATTTTTCTGCTATCATCTAAATAAAAAATCCGCAAGTGCTTATGACTTGCGGATGGGAATGAGTTTGGCTGGATATTCCTTGAAGAAATATGCAGCCCAAGTTTCTCTGGCGATTCCTTCTTGGTCGGCGTGAATCCAATATCCGGAAGCGTCTTCGGTAAAAAGCGGGTATTGGCGGAGGGAAATTATTCCCTGCCACACAATTTCGGTTGGATTTTCGGGGGAATAAATGGTCAGCCGGTCCCCGTTTTCAAGAATGTGCAGTCCTTTGTATGACCATGAATCGCCCACCTCGCGTTCGTGTTGTCCTTCGGGGCACTCGGGCGGCTCTTTTCCGTCTATGACTTCTTGATTCAAGGGCAACACCTTGATTACTTTCAGGTTTTCGTATTTTTGAGGTTCAAGATATTTCCCGCATTTTCGGCAGTATGGCCTGAGCACATTTTTGGTGATAAATCGACTGTCTTGAAACGCCCAATATCCTCCCTCTGTGCCGGTTTCCGAATGGAAACAGCAGACTCCTTTCAGCGCATCACCTCTTTCTGACATTGCGACACCTCTTTGTGATAATAAAAAGAACTATATTGGAGTATACTTTATAACGATTGGGGTTGCAAATTTTGAATAATCCAGTTCCAGCGGACAAATGGCGGGGGACAAAAGGCGAGATGTGTGGTAAAATCAAATTATGAAAAGAATTAATTTGTTCATAATCATCGGAATACTTATTTTTAGCGGTTTTATGTTCACGCAACAAGTGAGCGCTCAAACCGATGATCATACTGCTCGCGAGGAAGCCGAGGGAAAAGTAATTTGGGAAAAACTGCAAGCTAAGGAATTGGGCTGCCAAGATTTGTCTGATGATGAATTCGGCGCACTCGGAGAGTATTATATGGGGCAAATGCTGGGAGATTCGCACGAAGCAATGAATGAGATGATGACACGGGTACACGGAGAGGAAGGCGAGGAACAAATTCACATCGTCATGGGCAAGCGGCTTTCCGGGTGCGACACTTCAGCGGTGTTTTTCACCGGAGGCGGCGGCTGGATGCCTATGATGCAGATGATGTGGGGAGGGTGGTCGTCTCCCCTCGGTTTTAATTCAACAAACAATATGATGAATTTTGGATACGGCTTCGGATTTTTCGGCTTGATATTTATGATTCTTTGGTGGGCATTGATAATCGCCGGCATCGTGGCTTTGATTAAGTGGCTTACATCCCAATCTCGCGGTTATCGCGGAGATGAAAAAACGCCGCTTGATGTTTTGAAAGGGCGTTATGCCAAAGGCGAGATTGATAAAAAAGAATTTGAGGAGAAGAAAAAGGATTTAAGTTAGGAACAATTTATGAAGCTCGGCATCATTCTACAATCCAATAACCCGGAACACATCTGGAATACTTTACGCCTAGCTATCGCTTCACTAAAAGCACAACATTCGGTTCAGATTTTTCTTTTCAGCGAGGGAGTGGAAATCGAAGATGTGGCCGATACCGAGCAATTCGATATTTCAAAGAAATTGCGGGAGTTCAAAGAACTGAAGGGCATTATTCTCGCTTGCGAAACCTGCCTGAATGTCCGCTCTAAATCCGAGAGTAAAGTTTGTCCGGTTACTACCATGAGGGATTTAGTAAAAATGATTGAAGAATCGGATAAAGTGCTTGTGTTCGGATAATCTCGTCAAATTCGGATCAACACTCGGCGCAATAGGTGCAAAGCTCTGGCCCGGGGTCAATCGCTCACTCCGTTAGAAGTAGAAC
>MEYT01000037.1:3534-5079 GCA_001774105.1 Candidatus Azambacteria bacterium RIFCSPLOWO2_01_FULL_46_26
CGATATCCGGCCTGTTAGAAGCACGACATTTTGTCTCGTCAAAATGTCGTCTTTAAACATATTTTAAAAAAAGGAAAACAACTCGATAATTATGAACAAAATAATTTTAATAGGCGGCTCTCCGACAGCGGGTAAAAGTTATGTTACGAGAAAAATTGCGGAATCTCTTAAACTTCCTTGGATTTCCACAGACACAATCAGAGAACAGATGAGAAAAATTGTCAGAGAGAAAGATTTTCCAAACCTCTTTACTCATTCGGAAGCCACGCCGGAAATGGCCGTTGAGTTTCTTTCAAAAAAATCTGCCAAAGAAATTGTAAAACATCAAAATGACGAAAGTCTTGATGTTTGGAAAGGTATGAAAGCGTTAATTGAAACTGATTATGTTTGGGGCAATTTCATTATTGAGGGTGTGGCTGTTTTGCCTCATCTGGTAAAAGAATTGCCTGTGGAAAATAAAGAAATCAAAGTTGTTTTCCTTGTGGATGATGATATTAAACGTGTTCGCAAGACAATTTTTACAAGAGGATTATGGGATGACGCGGACAAGTATCCTGATGACGTAAAAGAGAAAGAAGTTGAATGGGTTATTGAATTTAACAATTACATCATTAAAGAATCAAAGAAATATGGTTTTCCGGTTGTGAAAATTGGAGACAGAAAAAAATACATTGATAAGATAAAAGAGTTAATCCAATGAACGGCTCGGGCTTGAACTCAAGGGGGCGCTGCGTTTTCGCTTCATTGTGTTGCGTCACCCTCGATATTTGTTGACTTACGGGGCGCGGATTTGCTAATCTAATCTCAAAAAGAACCTTAACAAAAATTCAAGGAGGGCGGAATGGTCAATTTGAGGCCGCATCATGTCGGAAATTTGTTTTATATTTACACCAAACCATATTTAAGCCACGGGACTTTTGAACAAAATTTGGAAAAATTTGGCGAAGGGTTATACATACGGCGGTATCCGTTTGAGACCATGGAGCGGGTTATCACGCTCTTCTCAAAAATTCTGGCCGGCGCCGAAAAAATTAAAATCATCTCCGGTCCGGACGCGATTTGCCAAAGCCGATGTCTTATGAAGCTGGAAAGGGAACTGAGTGCGTACAAAACAATAAAACTGACGCGGGAAATAAAACGCAAGGTGTCGGACATCCAGTATAAGCTTGAGACCTGCTGTTACAACAATGATTTTGAATTGGACATGTTCTGGCAAGAAACGCTTAATCTGAAATTGGGACGAACTTATCGCTGGCCCGAGCTTGAAAAAAAATTCCGCGGCCTCCGCGAAAAACTCGAGAAGAATTACAAAACAGACGCAATTACGGAAATGCTTGAGCAATGGAGACGGAAAAAAAGAGAAAAATAAGAAATGCCACAGCATTTCTTGAATTTCCGTCGCTCGCCCGTCATGAAAGCAAGCTTTCCCGCGGGCTCGCTAGGAAATATAAAAATCCCTAAAATTCTTAGGGATTTTTTAATTTTGCTTAAAATATTAAGTTACTCGTTATTTGGGAAAAGAGCGTCCGACTTCCTGTCCGTCTT
>MEYT01000038.1:0-5874 GCA_001774105.1 Candidatus Azambacteria bacterium RIFCSPLOWO2_01_FULL_46_26
CTTGCTTCAAGAAGCGCTTTTCTGTCATTCATCACCCCCAAAGCGTACGAAGAAACTCCGGATATGCCAAAAAGCGCGATGCCGGCGATGGCGACAACAACGATGATTTCAATTATACCGACGCCTTTGCTGTTCATTATTGTATTTGAGGATTAGAGACAAACAACGACGAACCCATTGTCGCCGTTCCGTCGGCCGCGTAATTGATCAAATTTTCTCCGTCAAGGTTAATCTGCACCGCTTCGGTGTTCTGCGTCCGGTCGCGGTGAATGGAAAGCTGAACCGCGCTCGCGGTCAAACTGTGACTGTGAATTTTTAAACTCTGATTTTGGCCGTTAACCAAAATAGTCCCCGCCCAGTTAAATTCGGTTTGATCGGCGTTCAAATAGTTTTGAAACGAGACATTGGTCGTTGAAAAACCCGGAAAAACCAAACTCAAGGTGACGGCCGAGCGAACGTCGCGGCTGTAATCAATGTGAACGTGCCTTGTGTCCGTAACGTGGGTTCCCGCGGGCGACTGAACGGTTCCCGAAAAAGCGACTTCGCCGGACGGATCAATCACTACCGTCCTGCTCCTCGAAATGTCGGAAATTTTCCGGATGTCCACGGTGCCGCTCTGCGAGGTTACTCCCGTCAGGCGCTGAAAAATCGCGTCGTTGCCGCCGCCGATCGCGACATTGGCGATTTCAAAACCGGAAGGCAGCGAATGAAATTCATTGTCGGAAGCCGAAGGATTGTAAGAAGTTCCTTTAAAAAGAACATATTGGCCGCTTTCAAAATGAACGCCGTATTGGCTCGCGCTTTCGGAAGCGAGCGTTTTTGTCCGGGCGATTCTCAGAGTGTTCAGAACGTTTTGAGCCGCGGTATCCAAGTCAATCTGGGAACGAAAAGAAACGGTTGAAACAACGACCGCCGTGGCCAAAATGGCGACCAAACCGACTACGATGAGTATTTCAATGAGAGTGAAACCTTTCATAAAAACTATTGCGCGCCGATAAGTGAGTACATTGGCTGCAACATTGAAATGGCGAAAAAGCCGACGACAACGCCTATGACAATCATCAAAAGCGGTTCAATTATCGTGGAAAGCGATTTGGTCGTGTTGTCCACGTCTTCTTCAAAAAAAACGGACAATTTTTCAAGAATATCCGACAAAGCTCCAGTTTCTTCGCCGACCGAAACCATTTCCGTCACCATCGGCGGATAAAGATGCGGATATTTTTCCAGCGTCTCAAAAATCTTTTTGCCTTTTTGTATTTCAACGGCCGTGTCTTTCAGCGAGGCCGAGTAGTAATGATTTGTCAGAGTGTTTGACAAAATTTCAAACCCCTTCACGACCGGGACGCCGCTCGCGATTAAAGACGAAAGAGTTCTGGCAAACCTGGCCGAATTGACTTTTTTTGTCAGCGACCCGAAAATCGGGGTCTTTAACAGGATAAAATCGATAATTCGCTTGCCTCCTTTTGTTTTAACGACAATCCTGAGCGTAAAAACAAATATCGCGACGAACAGCAAAAAGATATACCAGTAAGAAATGAGAAAATTTGAAAAGCCGATCACAAGTTTGGTTGTCCAGGGAAGCTCAACGCCCATTTCTTTGAAAGAACTGGCCAATTTCGGGACGATGACCACCATCATCAAAGCGCCGATACCGAGCATCGCCACGAGGATTACCGCCGGATAAACCATCGCCCCCCGAACGCGCGATATTAATTCATGCTCTTTTTTCATCTGCGAAGCCAAAAGTTTCAAAACCTCCTCAAGATTGCCGGCGGTTTCGGCCGTCCTTATCATATTCACGTAGAGTTCGTTGAAAACGCTTCGGTGTTTGTCCATGGCGTCGCCGAACGTGCTTCCTTTCGCGATGTCCGCGGCTATTTCCAGAATTGATTTTTTAAATTTCGCGTTTTTGCTCTGCCTGGCCAGAACCTCAAGCGCCCGGTTCAGCGAAAGGCCAGCGCCGATCATCACCGCCAAGTTCAAGGTAAAAGTTGTTTTTTCAATCAAAGGAACGCCGAACAGCCCTTCAAACGTTTTGGATATTTTATGAAATAAATCTTTGCCGGTTTCTTTTTTTTCAAACGTCCGGGAAGAAACTAAAAGATACCCTTCGTTGTGAAGGGTTCTCGCCAATTCGTGCTCATTGGCGGCCTCGGCTTCCCCTTTTTTAATTTCATCGCCGGTCAGGCTTCTTGCGGTATAGGAATAAAGCATAATAGATAAATGCGATACTAATATACTAATGCATACTAATGATACGAATGGATACTAATTTTTTTATTCGTATTTATTAGTATAATTCGTATGCATTCGTATATTGGCATCGCGTTATTCCCGCGTCACTCTCAATATTTCCTCCAAACTCGTTATTCCTTGAGCGGCCTTGATGAAGCCGTCCTCAAGCATGGTAATCATTCCCTCTTCTTTGGCTTTTTTCTCGATTTCTCCGCTGGTAGCGCCTTTCACTATCAATGCTTTAATCGCTTCGGAAACATTCATAACTTCGTGAATTCCTATCCGGCCTTTATAGCCGTCAGCACATTCCGCGGCGCGTTTCGGACGATAAAATTTGACGTCCTGCCAGCCGCCATCCGCCGGAACGATTTTTTGCGTTCTCAAAATTTTTAAAATCGCGTCCAAATCAAACTCTTTCGCCAAATTATCCAGTTCGCTTTTGCTCAAAACGTAGGCCTCCTTTTCCGGACAAAGCGTTCTGACCAAACGCTGGGCGGTGATGATATTGACGGTTGAAGCGATCAAAAACGGTTCAACCTTCATATCAAGCAATCGTGGCAAAGCGCCGGCCGCGCTGTTGGTGTGAAGCGTTGATAAAACCAGATGGCCGGTCAAAGAAGCGTTAACCGCCAAAGAAGCCGTTTCCTCGTCGCGGATTTCGCCGACCATAATGATGTTCGGGTCCTGCCTGAGCAAAGACCGCAGGCCGTTCGCGAAAGTCAGACCGATGTGCGGCCTTACCTGGGTCTGATTGATGCCTTCAATTCGATATTCAATCGGGTCTTCAACGGTTGAAATGTTGACCTCCGAGGTATTCAACATTTCGAGCACCGTGTACAAAGTCGTCGTTTTTCCGCTGCCGGTCGGCCCGGTGACCAAAATCATTCCGGTCGGTTTTTTAATGCTGCGTTTGATAAGTTCCAGCCCTTCCCCGAAAAACCCGAGTTGTTCCAAAGTAAACTTGCTCGCGCTTTCCGGTAAAAGCCGCATGACGATCTTCTCGCCGTCGTAAACGGGCAAAACCGAGACGCGAAAAGAAATTCTCTGCCCTTCCATGTCAATTTTAAATCGGCCGTCCTGAGGCAGCCGATGTTCGTCCAATTTTAAATTTGACAAAACCTTGATTCTGGCGATAATGCCCGCCTTTACCTGAAAAGGCAGGGTCATGGCCGGGCGCAAAATACCGTCAATGCGATAACGGACCATCACTTCTTTTTCGCTTGGTTCAATGTGAATGTCCGAAGCCTTTTGCAAAACGGCGTGCTTAATCAGAGTATCAACGATTTTAATAATCGGCAGGTCCTCGGCAATTTTTTTAAGATCTTCGCCTTCTTCGGCCAAAATCGCCCTCTCTTCTTCGGCGTAGGCCGTCAAGACAGGAGTTTCTTTTTTGATAATCTCGCCGAACTCCACTTCCAAACTTTTTTGATACTGTTTCAGAATCGTCTGAATGCTCGCGGGAGAAGCGAGCCGCGGCCTGATTTTCAGATTAGCCGTTTTTTTTATGAACTCAATCGTCTGAAGATCTTCCGGATCAAGCATCGCGACTTCAAGCGTCTGTCCGGCTTTTTTGTAAGCAACTATGTTGTGGGTTCTCGCGATCGGTTCCGGAATGATTTGCAAAACGCGGGGGTCGATTTTTTCCTTTTCCAAATTGACGTACGGCACGCCCAAAATATAGGCCTGGAGTTTAATCAGATCCTCTTCGCCGATAATTTTTTCTTCCACCAGAACCTCGCCCAGCTTCTTGCCCGACTGAATGGATTTCTTTTCCGCTTCTTCAATCTGCGCCGAAGTCGCCAGTTTTTCGTCAAGCAAAAACGCTTTTAATTGTTGGGGGTCAACGCGCATACCAGCTTATAGCTTATAGCTTATAGGAAATTAGCAAGAAAGAAGAAATATTTTTTTTTCTTGCTAATAAGCTAACAGCTACAAGCTATCTTGCTATTTGATCGCTTGCTTTACTTTCTGCACGACGTCTTCCAACTCGTAGTTGGCTTTGACCAGGTAACTCAGCGCTCCGAGAGCCAAGGCCCGCTCGACGGCCGCCGCGTTTTCGAGATTGGTCAAAACAATCACCGGAATGTTCTTGGTTGCTTCGTTTTTCCTGATATTTTCCAAGACCTCGAAACCGTCGATTTTGGGCAGAATCAAATCAAGCAAAATCAAATCCGGCTTTTCCCTTAAAGCCATTTGCAGGCCGATTTCGCCGTCGAGGGCGTTCAGCATTTTGTAGCCCTCTTGAATTAAAATTTCGCTGATTGTTTTTTGAAGAGTCGGTTCATCTTCAATCAGCAAAACCGCTTTTTGTTGGTCAGTCATAAAATAGCTTTATAGCTTCTTGGCTTCTTAGCGGCCCAGGGAACTGGGAAGCTAAAAAACTGAAAAGCCAGCTTAATTTATAATTGGCAGCAAGGGAGAAATGAAAACAACGTTTTCATTTCAGCCGAGCGAACCAATTTCAAGCAATGTTATGAAACATAACATTGCTTATTTTTTAATTGGCAACGTGAACCAAAAAGTGGAACCCTCGCTCTCCTTGCTTGAAAATCCGATTTCGCCGTTTAAGTGTTCAATGATTGATTTGGCGAGGTAAAGCCCGAGTCCGGAACCGACGGTCTGGTATCTCATGATGTTTTCCGAACGGAAAAATTTTTGAAAAACGTACCTTTGCTGGGCCTCCGGAATGCCCACGCCCTGATCCTTAATCTGCCATTTTAAATAAGAATCGTCTTGACTAATCGCGATTGCAACCTGCCCCGCGGATCTCGTGTATTTAATGGCGTTATCCAGAAGATTTTGGATAACCATCGCGACGCGGTCAGGGTCGCCGATAACCGAAGGGTGTTCAATTTGATTTTCAAACACGACTTCTATATTATACGCCCGGGCCAGCCCAGACAAATCATTGATGATTTTTTGGCTGATTTCCGTCAAAGAAAAAGGGACTTTGCGCACTTGCAGAGCTCCGGCCTCAATCCTGCTGACATCCAAAAGATCGTTGACCAATTTAATCATTCTGGTGCTTGAGTCCTGGATAATCTGCAAAAATTCTATTTGTTTCGGCTCAAACTTTCCGATTCTTTCTTTCAAAAGCAAACTTAGAGACCATCTTAACGAAGAGAGCGGGGCTCTGAGCTGGTGGGAAACCAAATTCACGAACTCGCTTTTTAAGATGTTCGCTTCGCTGATTTGTCTGACGCCCGACAAGATGGCGTAATCGATAACCAACAAAATGATCGTTATAATGATCACGAACAGTGCCACGACTTCCGGTTCCTCAATATACCGCTTGGCCAAAACAAAAGTGCCGAGCATCGCGAAAATAATCACGGAACCCATCATCATAAACAAAAACGGCGGACAACTCCACGGGCCGATCCTGTATTTGCGGCATTCGGCAAAAAAATTCAATCGCTGTAAAGTGTCTTTAATGGCCATAATCGTGTCTCTTGTCAATTATACCACAAAGTGCGATAATGGGACACAACACGGAAGCGGGGCGTAGTGTAATGGTTAACATGCCTGTTTCTTGCCCCGTTAGAAATATAAGAAATTCACTGAGCATGACATTTCTTGAATTTCCGTCGCTCGGCCATCACGAAAATAAATTTTCGCGTGGCCTCGCTAGAAAATATA
>MEYT01000038.1:5887-8068 GCA_001774105.1 Candidatus Azambacteria bacterium RIFCSPLOWO2_01_FULL_46_26
ATAGTGGCAGTACGCCTGCTTTGGGAGCAGGTAGCCCGAGTTCGATTCTCGGCTCTCCGACAAGTAGATTTCTAACGGGGTGAAGGAACAGGTGACTCCCGGTTCGAATCCGGGCGCCCCGACCAATTGAAAAATCGCGAAAAAAATGGTAGATTAAAAATATGAATACACCAAAAATTTTATTGGTTGAAGATGAACAAAATTTGGTTAAAGCGCTTGACATCGTCTTCAATAAAGCCGGTTTTGAGGTAACGGCGAGCTTTGACGGCGTTGACGCGCTGGACAAATTGAAGCAGACAAATCCGGACATCATACTGCTGGATGTCTTAATGCCCAGAATGAACGGCTTCATTTTCCTGGAAAAAATCAAACAGGATAAAAATTTAAAAAACATTCCGGTCATAATTTTCTCCAATTACACGACGACCGAATACGTCAAAAAAGGACTGTCGCTGGGCGCGGTTGATTTTATAGGCAAGACCAGCATAACTTTGAACGAATTGATAAACAAAATAAACGGCTATCTGAAAAATCGGGTTGAAAGGCAGTAAACCGTCCGCGGGTATCGTATATCGGCATTACCACAGGTTTCCAACCTGTTGAGAGGGGTTCGACTCCCCTTACCCGCTCAATAAAAACAATCCCGCCGCGGCGGGATTGTTTTTATTGAGTATATTTATGACCTCGCTAGAACCTATTTATCAAAAATTCTGGATTTTGAATAGTGCCGCGCGGAGCGCGGCACTATTGAACCCGCGGCTCCGTCCGCCTAACGGCGGCGCAAAGCCATTCTTTACTCTTTATTATTGCGCGCTATGGAAAACCTATCTTGTGGAGTTTTGTAATTCAAAGTATACTAAGAGTTATGAACAAAAAAATTATTGGGGTTATTATCATTATTTTCGGTCTTGTTATGGTCGGCGGAAGCATGGGATCGGTAGAGCAATACGGCGTTGCCGCTCCAATCTCGATGTCTTTGATTGTTATTTTTGGATTGGCGTTAATATTCTGGGATAAAATTAAAACTTGGCTTGGCTAAACAAAAAAGCCCCAATTTTATCGGGGCTTTTTTGTTACTGTGCAACTAATCGCTTAAACCACTCTTTGACAATACTCTCCGCGGGCTTATTCCTTACGCTATGGGAGATCTGGGGCAGCCAGACTTGAGGCAACAAAACATCCGTAAAAGAATAGCCGTAAGCATCAACAGCCTCGACATTCAAAAATTTGCCATGTGCCTCATTTATCGCTTCCATCATTGCTTCGTAAGCAATCGCCTGCACTGAAAAATCCGGTAGTAGGTAACACGGGTCTGCTCCTCTTTGTATACAATAAGGCTCCTGAAATCCATCAGCAGAATGAGACTGAATCAGTATCCTAATATAGAATGGTTTGTTGTATTTTCCAAAATCATCTCCACGCCCTTTTAAATTTTCAAGAATGAAACGTTTTAGGTTACCAACGCTTACGGTTTTATCGTCGGCGCCCGCAGGCACACCTCCTGAAGAAGTAAAGATATAGCCGTCAACAGCAGAGAGAACCCCTGAAATTTTCGCAAGATCCGCCTCGTAGAACGGGTCTATCAACAAAATCAGCTGGCCAGAATAGACAGATCGGACTTTTTCAATGAGTTCCAGCATTTTATTCTGATAAGCTGTTTCGTGTCCCTTGATAGATGGGTTATAGTCAAAATGATTCAGCATGATTCCCTTAATTCCCGTTTCTTCCGCTATTTTCGCCTGATTCAGAAGAAACACAGAGTAATTATCAATAAGAGTCGCCAACCACTCATCATTCGGTATATCTCCAACCGGATCATTAACTCGGTCTAGTCCCTTCCCTAAATTTAAATATAGTAAAACATCTACTCCCTGCGATTTTGCGGTTTTTACTATTTTGCGCAGTGTTGTGTCATCTATTAGGGGCCTCTCATTTTCAACGCTAGCAGTTTTGAAGTTTGAGAATAAAATATAGTTAGTGATGGCTATCGTGTCTCCTCCAAGCATTTTTGCCCTTGACAGCGTTTTTTCATAAGACTCAAACATGGGACCTTTTCCAATAAGAGAAAAAATTGCATTTTTTAAAGATAAACAATCATTATTGTTTGGGTTACCGAACAGGTGGCTTGTCCATACGTCGTTGAAGCCAACAACCCGCTTTATTTCCGGCTGCAGTGGCGCG
>MEYT01000039.1 GCA_001774105.1 Candidatus Azambacteria bacterium RIFCSPLOWO2_01_FULL_46_26
AAAACGATTCGTAATCGCGCATTACAAGCTGAGCTTGAATCTGCTTCATTGTTTCCAAAACAACGCTGACGACGATTAAAAGCGCGGTGCCGCCGAGCGTAAGAGCGGAAATTTTCGTAATACCCTGAACAATAATCGGCAAAACCGCGATTCCCCCCAAGAAAAGGGCGCCGAAAAGCGTGATTCTGTTTAAAACCTTGTACAAGAATTCGGCTGTTGAATTGCCCGGCCTGATGCCCGGAACGAATCCGCCTTGTTTTTGGAGATTTGAAGCGATGGCGTGCGGTTCAAAGGTGACGGCGGTGTAAAAATAAGTGAACAGAACGACCAAAATGAAATAGAGCGAACCGTAAAAGAATTGATTGCTGAAAAGTTTAGTGACAAAACCCGCGACCGTCGAAAGCCATGAAACGTTCAAGGCGCCGGCGAATTGAGCGATTACTCCCGGAAAAAGAAGTATTGAAATGGCGAAAATAATCGGAATGACCCCGGCCTGATTAACGCGCAACGGCAAGTAGGAAGAAACGCCGCCGTACAAACGGCCACCCCTGATTCTTTTGGCGTAAGAAACCGGAATGTTCCGCTGGGCCTCGGAGACAAACACCACACCGGCGATTACGACGACGGCAATCGCGAGAAAAACCAAATAAGTCGGGATCTGGGAAGGATCATAACTGAAAAGAACCTGCTGAATGGTAGCCGGTAATTGGGCGACAATGCCCGCGAAAATAATTAAAGAAATGCCGTTGCCGATTCCTTTTTCCGTAATCAATTCCCCGAGCCACATCAAAAAAACCGTTCCGGCCGTGATAATTAGAATATCCCTGGCAAAATCAAACATGCCCAATTTCGCTATGATTTGCTGATTCTGCAAAAGGGTAAGCAAACCGACCGACTGAACAATTGCCAAGGGAACGGTTAGGAGCCGCGAATACTGATTGAATTTCGCGCGGCCTTGAGCGCCGGATTCCTGATAAAGCTCTTTCAATTGAGGAAAAATCATCGTCATCAATTGCATGATGATCGAGCCGGTGATGTAAGGAGCCACGCCAAGCATTACCACGGACAAATTCGATAAAGCGCCGCCGGAAAAAATATCCAAAAGGCCGAAGATTTGATTTCCTTCAAAAAACGCTTTGAGCCGCGCGGTGTCAACGCCCGGGATTGGAATGACGGCCATTAATTGAAATATCGCCAACATTGCCAAAACAAAGATGATTTTGTTCCGCAAATCCCTGATTTTAAAAATTTGGATGACTTTTTCCCACATAAACCAAAATAAATTATTTCACTTCTCCGCCCGCTTTTACGATTTTTTCTTTTACGCTTTTTGAAACCAAACAGCCGCCGACAAAAAATTTCTTCGTCACCTCTCCGCCGCCTAAAATTTTTACTTTCGGCAAGCGTCCTTTTCTCAAACAGATTAAGCCGGTTTTTAACAGCGCTTGAGGATTAATGGCCGCGCCGGTTTCAAATTTGTTTTCCAAATCAATAAGCCGGACCGTTTGAGGTTTAGTCAGAATGCTCTTAAAATAAACCCCCCTCCTTTTAGGCAGTTTCTTTATTAAATCCCGAATCTCCGGCCTGATATTCGCGCCGGCGCGGGAGGTCTGCCCTTTTATCCCCTTGCCGGAATAAGTTCCCCGCTTGCCTCCGCGGCCAATCCTTTTGGCCGTTTTGTTTTTGTGAATTGGTTTTAAATTATTTAACTGCATGTTTTTTTACTTTTTTCAAGGCCTCAATCGCCGCCCGCGCGATGTTTAATTTATTTTTTGACGTGCTTAAAATTTTCGCTGAAATATTTTCTATCCCAGCTAAACCGCAAACGACTCGAACGGCGCTGCCGGCAATCAGTCCGTGGCCCAGAGGAGTCATTTTCAAAACGATTTTCGCGGTGCCGTACTTGGCTTCCACCTGATGCGGAATGCTACCTTTAAACAAAGGCACGACAATTAGATTTTTTTTGGCGTCCCTGACGGCCTTTTCCACCGCCGCGGTGACATCATGGCCTTTCGCAACTCCCACTCCGACTTTGCCTTTTTTATCGCCGATGACAACCGTGGCCCGGAAACTGAAGCGCTTGCCTCCGGCAACGACTCTGGTGACCCGCCTCAAATCAAGCGTTTTTTGTTCAAACTCCTTTTTTTCATCTTTTCCCGGGCGGCGGCGGAATGACGATGGTTTTGATTTTGGTTTATTATTCATCATGTATTTGCGAGAAAATATTTAAAATTTTAAACCGCCGGCTCTCGCGCCTTCGGCTAAAGCCAAGACGCAGCCGTGGTATTTATAACCGGCTCGATCAAAAATAACTTCCTTAATTTTTTTCTCCTCCGCTTTTTTCGCAATCAGCTGACCGACTTTTTTGGCGCGCTCTTTTTGGCTTCCGTCTGACTCTCCCCGCGCTTTCAGCTCCAAATCACTCGCGGCCGCGATCGTCAGGCCTTTCTCATCGTCAATCAGTTGGGCGTAAATGTGAGCGTTTGAGCGAAAAACGCAAAACCGCGGCTGTCGGGCCGTGCCGGAAATTTTCGCCCTTATCCGCCGGTGTCTTGCTTTTCTGTTAATTTTTTTTATTTGCGACGATTTTTTCATAAATTTACGACGCGCTGGCCAGTTTCTTCCCGGCCTTTCTTCTTATTTTTTCTCCGGCGTAATAAATCCCCTTGCCTTTATACGGTTCCGGTTTTTTCCGCGCTCTGACGCTTGCCGCGAATTGGCCGACCGCTTCTTTGTCGCGGCCGGTGATGACGACGATATTTTTTTCAACCTTTACTTCTACTCCATCCGGAATGACAATCGTCACGGGGTGAGTAAAACCGATCTTTAAAACCAAATCTCCTCCCTGCACGGAGGCCTGATAGCCGATGCCGGATATTTCCAATTTTTTTTCAAATTTTTTAACTACCCCGTCAACCATATTGGCGATCAACGCGCGAGTCAAACCCCACAAAGCGGGCGTCTGCTTCGTTTCTTTGACCGGCAGGACCTTTACAACATCCCCCTCAACAAGCACCTCAAGTTCCGGCCTGAACGTTCGCTCAAGACTGCCCTGCGGGCCACTGACAGTAATCTTATTATCCTCAATCTTAATCGTCACCCCAGTCGGAATTTGGATTGGTTTTTTACCTATTTTAGACATAAAATGATTATGAAATTACCACACTTCGCAAATAACTTCGCCACCGAGCCGCGCTTTTCTGGCCTCCTCCGTCGTCATCAATCCTTTTGAAGTGGAAATAACGCCGATGCCAAATCCTTGTTTAACCGGCCGAATGTCTTTGTATCCGGAATAAATTCTCCTGCCGGATTTGGAAATCCTGCGCGCGCCGCTGACCGCCGGCGCTTTCGGTTGGCCGGGCTCAGACGGATGATATTTCAGCGTCAACTCCAGCACTTTTTTTATTTTTTTCCCCCGCTTTTCCGCGCTCCCCAAATAGCCCTCTTTAATCAAGATCTTGGCCAATTCCATCTTCATCGCGGAAAACGGAACACGGGCCATTTCTTGTCCAACGGCTTGAGCGTTGCGAATCTGCGTTAACATGTTTGCGATTGGATCCATAATAAGAAATTTAAAATTCAAAATTACCGATTACCAGGATGATTTTTTAACTCCCGGAACTTCGCCCTTGTTCGCCAACTCCCTGAAACAAATCCGGCAAAGACCGAACTGCCGCAAAAAACCGCGCCTGCGGCCGCAACGAAAACAACGACGCACCAAACGGCTCGCAAATTTCGGCTTCTTCAGCGCTCTGGCGATTTGGGAAAGTTTAGCCATAGTTTTACGAAACTTTTTTAATCGGAAAACCCATCAACCTCAGTAATTCCACTCCTTCTTCTTTATTCCGAGCCGAAGTCGCCACCGTAACCTCAAAACCAAAGACGTCTTTCAACTCTCCTTCCTCCCTTTCCGGAAATACAATATGCTCTTTAAAACCAAAAGTCAAATTTCCTCTGCTGTCGAATGATTTCGGATCAATGCCGCGAAAATCGCGCGTTCTCGGCAGAGCCACGCTAATCATCCTGTCCAAAAAATCATACATCCGCCGGCCGCGCAATGTGGCCATAAAACCGACAACCGTTCCCTCGCGAAGTTTGAATCCGGCGATTGATTTTTTTGCTTTCGCCGGAACCGCTTTCTGGCCGGCAATCATTGTAAGATTTCGCGCGATGTTTTCCATGCGCTTTTCTTCCTTTACCATCTTGCCGACGCCGACGTTAACGGTCACTTTGACGATTTTCGGCACGGCCATATCGTTTTTATAGCCGAACTTGCTTTTCATCGCCGGCACGGCTTCTTTATTGTATTTTTTTTGAAGACGACTCATATCTGCGATTTAATTAGCTTTTAGCTTATCTCTGCTTTGCACTTTTTGCAAATCCTGAATTTGCCCACCTTTCGCCCTTCGTCATTGACCGCGACTTTAAAACCGATTCTGGCCGGAAGGGCGCATTTCGGGCAAAGCAATTTCACGTTGGCGGCGCTTATGGGAGCGGAAATTTCAATAATCTGGCCTTTTTGGCCGGCACGGCGGGCTTTCGCGTGCTTTTTCCTGAGATTAATTCCTTCAACGATTATTTTCGATTCGGCCGTAAAAACCTTTAAAATCTTGCCTTTTTTTGTCCTGTCTTTCCCTTTTATTATTAAAACTATATCACCTTTTTTTAATTTCATACATTTACGAAGTTAAACGACTTCCGGCGCCAAAGAAATAATTTTTACATATCCTCTCTCTCTCAGCTCAAGCGGTATGGGACCGAAAATCCGGCCGCCTTTCGGTTCAAGTCCGTCAACAATCACCGCGGCATTGTCGTCAAAACGGATATAAGACCCGTCCGCGCGGCGAAAAGGCTTGCGCTGTCTCACAATCACCGCTTTGACAACGTCTTTCTTTTTAACTATTTTTCTCGGCTCCGCCACTTTTACCGAAGCGACGATAATGTCTCCTATTTGAGCATATCTCCGCTTGCTCCCGCCGAGCACCTTAAAACACTGGATCACTTTTGCTCCGGTATTATCGGCAACTTTAAGCATTGTTCTTGGTTGAATCATATTATATTTCCTAGCGAGGCCACGCGAAAATTTATTTTCGTGATGGCCGAGCGACGGATATTCAAGAAATGCCGTGACATTTCTTATTTCGCCAATTCCTTTACCACCCATCTTTTATCTTTTGAAATGGGGCGGCTCTCTTCAATAATTACTTTATCGCCAACCTTAAAGCGATTATACTCGTCGTGCGCCTTGTATCTTTTGGTCATCCGCATGATTTTATGGTATAAAGGATGCCTCGTCATGCGCGGAACGGCGACAACCACGGTCTTTTCCATTTTGTCGGAAACGACCTCACCCTTTATCCGTCTTTTTTTTGTGCTTACAACGTTTTTTTCCATAAATTTTATTATGCTTGAATCCGCAGCAACGTCAATATTCTGGCAATATCTCTTTTGATTACCCTTATTTCTCTGACGTTTTTCACTTTGCCGGCGGCCAAATCAAAACGCATCGCTCTTAAACGTTCGCGGTTTTCCTGAAGCGTTGTTTGAAGCTCCGACGGCGATTTGGTTTTTAATTCCTTCGCTTTTGCCATAATTTTTTATCGTTTAACAAATCTTGTTTTTATCGGCAATTTATGGCTGGCGAGCCGCATCGCTTCTTTCGCGACATCTTCGCTTATGCCGTCCATTTCAAACAGGACTCTGCCCGGCTTGACCGGAACAACGTAATGATCAACCGCTCCCTTGCCCGAACCCATTCCAACCTCCTGCCCCTTTTTCGTCACCGGCCTGTCCGGAAAAATCCTTATCCAAACTTTACCTTCGCGCTTGATAAAGCGCGTCATGGCCCTTCTCGCGGCTTCAATCTGGCGGCCGGTAATCCATTTGCTCCCCAGCGATTGCAGTCCGAAACCGCCGAAAGCCAGTTCGGTTCCGCGGGTTTCAACGCCGCCGAAACGATTGCGGCCCTTCTGCCATTTGCGATGTTTAACTTTCTTGGGTAACAGCATGTCATTTTTATCTAAATTTTCGGGTTCTCCGCCCCTTTAAACACTTCTCCTTTATAAATCCAGACCTTGATTCCCGAGGTGCCGTAAACGGTGAAAGCCGTTGCTTCGGCAAAATCAATGTTCGCTCTTAAATTTTGCAAAGGTATTTTTCCTTTCGCCATCCATTCAAATCGGGCCATTTCCGATCCGTCAAGCCGCCCGGCAACGGAAATCTTGATTCCTTCAACTTCTTTGTTATACATAACCCTCTCAATGGTCTGTTTCAAAACGCGGCGGAAAGGAATGCGTTTTTCAAATTGATCGGCGATGTCTTGGGCGACCACGGCGGCGTAAAGTTCGGGTTTTTTCAATTCTTCAACCGTAAGTTTGATTTCCGGCCTGACTCTTTTCTCTTTTGCCGCGCCCAGCGCGGCTTTTGCCGTTTTGGCAATCGCGGCTTCTCTTGACCACGGCCTCCGGGGAATTTTGTTCAGCGTTTTAGCGACCGATTTTCTCAATTCTTCGATTCCGGTGCCGGCTCGGCCTATAATCAGCCCCGGCCTCGCGGCGCGGATGGTGATTTTAACGAGATTAGCCGAACGCTCGATTTCAATTCCTTGAAGTCCGGTATTTTTTAATTTTTTCGCCAAAAAAGCCCGGATTGTCGTATCCTCTTCCAAATATTCCGTGTATTTTCTTTTATTAAACCATCTCGATTTCCAGTCAAATAACGGACCTAACCGGAAAGCGAATGGATGAACTTTTTGTCCCATGATTATTTCGTAATTATACCGATTTTCTTCTAAACATTCTTTTGGCGAAACCGCCGGCTCTTTCTTTCGCGATTGCCTCCTTCTTTTCCGCTCTGGGCGCGGATTTAATCTTTTCCGCCGCGGTTTTTTCCAAAGCGGTTTCCGGAACCTGTTTTGTCTGAACCGCTTTTGCCTTAATCGCTTTTTTGACGGCTTTGGCGGCAATTCTCTCGCCCAAAATAACGGTCAAATGGCTCGTCTTTTTCTGAATGGCGCTTGCTCGGCCCATGGCTCTCGGCATCCACCGTTTCAACATCGGCCCGCCGTCAACGAAAATCTTCGCTATATACAAGTTATCCTTTGACAGTTGAAAATTATGTTCGGCGTTGGCAACGGCCGAATTCAGCGTCTTCAAAACGGGTCCCGAGGCCCGCTTGGGCAAAGCCCGCAGTTGAGCGCGCGCCTGATCGATGTTTAAACCCTTAATCAGATTGGCCACCACTCTGACTTTTCTGGGAGCCATTCTTAAATGTTTTAATTTTGCCGTTATTTCCATGATTGAATTTTAAATTACTTTGCCGCCGGCGCGGGCGCGGCTTCCTTTACTTTCGCCGCGGCCTCTATTTCTTTTTGCATTTTTCCGCCGTGCCGGACGAATTTCCGCGTCAGCGAAAATTCTCCAAGTTTATGGCCGACCATCTCTTCGGTGACGAAAACCGGAATGTGCGTCTTGCCGTTGTGAACTCCGAAAGTAAAACCTATCATTTCGGGTATGATGGTTGAAGAACGCGCCCAAGTTTTAATAATCGTCTTGTCGCCGACTTTCAACCTGCCTATCTTTTTCAATAATTTTTGGTCAACGTAAGGACCTTTTTTCAAACTTCGCGGCATATTATTTCTTCTTTCTTCTGCTGGTTATAAATTTATTCGATAATTTCTTCTTCCTTCTCGTCTTAACGCCCAAAGCGTGCTTGCCCCACGGGGTCTTCGGAAATTTTAAACCGATCGGCTGGCGGCCCTCGCCTCCGCCGTGAGGATGGTCAACCGGATTCATCGCCGAACCCCTGACCGTCGGTCTCACGCCCATCCAACGGCTCCTGCCGGCCTTGCCTATGCTTACAAGATTGTGCTCGGGATTTGACAAAACGCCGATGCTTGCCATGCAATTTTCCTGAACTCTTCGGATTTCGGATGACGGTAAAACCAAATTAGCATAACCGCCCTCTCTTGACAATAACTGCACGGAAGAACCAGCCGAACGGGCAAGTTGCCCCCCTTTGTTGGGAGACAATTCAATGTTGTGAATAAACGTTCCAAGCGGAATTTTGCTTAACGGCAAACGATTGCCGGTTTCAAAAAGCGCGCTTTCCGAAGTTAGTACCGTGTCGCCGACTTTAAGATTTTGCGGAGCAAGAATATAGCGCTTGTCCCCGTCCTTATAATTAACAAGGGCGATGAAAGACGTGCGATTCGGGTCGTATTCTATTGAAACCACTTTCCCCGGAACTTCGAATTTGTCTTGTTTAAAATCAACCAGCCGATATTGTTTTTTATGGCCGCCTCCTTGATGCCTCACCGTTATCCTTCCCTGAGAATTTCGCCCGGCGTGCGACCTTAAACCGGCGGTTAAACGCTTCTCGGGTTTACTTTTCGTCAGAACGCTGAAGTCAACTGCCGACATCTGCCTTCTTCCGGGCGTTGTTGGTCTGTAAATCTTCATATAATTAATGAGGCATTATGTCTATCGTCTGTCCTTTTTTCAAAGCGACGATTGCTTTGCGGTATCCGGTTTTCAAACCTTTCCGGAAACCTTCGGTCCGGCCGAGCCGTCTTTTCTTGGGCGGAATATTGATAACTCTTACCCGCTCCACCGTAACATTATACAATTTTTCAACCGCCCGCTTGATTTCTATTTTATTGGCTTTTGGAAAAACATTAAAAACATACTGATTCGCTTCGGTCAAAAGCGCGGACTTTTCGGAAACGCGCGGATTCTTTAAAATCCGCCACGCCGTGTCGCTGATTTTGGCCTTTGTCCCGGTTGAAGTGGCTCCCGTTCTTTTTTCCGGCTTCACCTCGGCTGGTTCAACCGCTTCCGCCTTCTTTTCCTTAACGACTGACTTGGAAGTAGTTTTCGGCTTTCCTTCGGGTCCGGCTATTTTTTTAAATTTGTTGAAAATTGACATAATTTCAAAAAACGCATTTCTTATTTTATTCTTTTTTCAAGCGCTTCAATCGCTTCTTTCGGCATTAATAAATATTTGTAACCCAACAAATCGCCGACGTTAACGTCGTTGATCATTACGGTTTTGACCGAAGGCAAATTCTTTGCCGCCAATAATATGTTTTTATCTCGTGCCGGCAGCGCCACCAAAGTGCTTTTTCCGTTAATAGGCAATTTTTTAAGCAAATCGGCCATCAGCCGCGTTTTCGGCTCCGGAAACGCGAATTGGTCAAGCACGATAAGTTCCTTGTCCGCCGCTTTCGAAGAAAGCATCATGGAAACCGCGTTTTGCTTCATTTTTTTGTTAATCTTTTTGCCAAAATTTCTTTCCTTCGTCGGCCCGAAAGTAACGCCGCCGTGGCGCCAGATCGGAGAACGGGTTGAGCCGTGCCTTGATCTGCCGCTGCCTTTTTGTTTCCACGGCTTCTTTCCGCCGCCGGAAACCTCGCCGCGATCTTTCGTGTGGGCCAAAACCTGACGGCCGTTCGCGGACTGAACTACGGCAGCAAAATGCACCATATCGGGATTCACCGGAACGCCAAAAATCTTTTCCGGCAATTCAATTTCACCGACTTTTTCCCCCTTCATATTGTAAAGTGTTGTAGTCAACATAAATCGGAGAATTTACTAATTACGAGACGATATTTCAAGCAGTGTTCCTTTTCTTCCCGGCACCGCGCCTTTTACCGCCAAAATGTTATTTTCCTGGTCAACTTTGACTATCTTCACGTCTTTCACGCTCACGCGATCAAAACCCATTCTGCCGGCCATTCTTCTGCCTTTTCTGACGTGTTCCGGAAAAGAAGTGCCGATGGATCCGGGCGCCCTTAAGCGGTCTTTATTTCCGTGGCTTGCCATGCCGCCGGAAAAACCGTGCCTTTTTACCACTCCTTGAAAACCCTTTCCTTTTGATACGCCGCTCACTTTCACGCGATCTCCTTCTTGAAAAATTCCGACTCCGATTTTATCGCCGACTTTCAAATCGGCAACTCCTTTAAATTCCCGCAAATGGCGGAATTTTCCCAAATTCTTCAAATGGCCGGCCAGGGGTTTTGAAACTTTTTTTCTTTCGCCAAATCCAATCTGAACGGCTTGATAGCCGTCATTTTCCGGTGATTTTATCTGAATCACGACGCAAGGTCCGGCTTCAATGACGCTGACGGGAATTACTTCGCCTTCCTTGCCGAAAATCTGACTCATGCCTATTTTTTGTCCGAGTATGAATTTGCCCATATATAATCGCCATTTAAAGCTAAATCGGGGCGTCTGCCCCGATTTAAAATGAAACAAACGAGCAGTGCGTCACTATCTACATCTTAATTTCAATATCAACTCCGGCCGGCAAATTCAAGTTCATCAGGGCGTCAATCACTTTGGGATTGGGATTAAGAATGTCAACCAGCCGCTTATGAACTCTCATTTCATACTGCTCCCGCGAATTCTTGTGCACGAAAGACGAGCGATTGACCGTGTATTTGTGAATCTCCGTCGGCAAAGGTATCGGTCCTATCACCTCAACCCCCTGCCGTTCGGCCGTATCCACGATCTGCTTGACGCTCGAGTCAATGATCTTATGATCAAAGGCCTTGATTTTAATCCTTATCCGCTGTTTGAATTCTTTTTCCGGTTTGACCACCTGAGCTATTTTTTTGCCCCCGCTGTGCGGGGTTTGTGCGGCTTTTTCGGCCATAATTGATATTGATATTTTAAATTACTCTTTATCCGCGATTACAAAATTCTATTTTATAATCTTGGTTACAACTCCCGCTCCCACGGTTTTACCACCTTCGCGAATGGCAAATCTCTGCTTCTCTTCCAAAGCAACCGGACCAATCAGCTTAATCGTAAGATTCACCGTGTCGCCCGGCATAACCATTTCGGTTCCTTGGGGCAAGGTCACCTCGCCGGTAACGTCGGTTGTTCGGATGTAAAACTGCGGTTTGTAGCCAACAAAGAACGGCGTATGGCGGCCGCCTTCCTCCTTGCTCAGAATGTAAACCTCTCCTTCAAATTCGGTGTGAGGGGTAACGCTGCCGGGTTTTGCCACAACCTGTCCCCGTTCAACGTCCTCTTTTTTAACGCCGCGCAAAAGGATTCCGGCGTTGTCTCCGGCCATTGCCTCGTCCAGCTGTTTATTGAACATTTCAATTCCCGTGATAATCGTTTTTTGCGTCGGTTTCAAACCGATAATTTCAACATCTTCGTTCAATTTCGCGAGTCCCCGCTCAACGCGGCCGGTAACAACCGTTCCGCGGCCTTCAATGGAAAAGACGTCTTCTATCGGCATCAGGAAGGGCTTCGCGATTTCTCTGACCGGCTCCGGAATGTATTCATCCAACGCTTTTGCCAATTCCAAAATCGGCTTGGCGTCTTCGCTGTCAACAGAGGCGGCTGCCAATGCTTTGGTGGCCGAACCGCGAATTATCGGAACTTTGTCGCCCGGGTATTCGTATTTCGTCAAAAGCTCTCTGACCTCCTGCTCAACAAGATCAATCAATTCGGGATCGGTTACCTGGTCAACCTTGTTCAAGAATACGACAACTGCCGGCACGCCGACCTGGCGGGCCAAAAGAATGTGCTCTCTGGTCTGAGGCATCGGGCCGTCCGCGGCGGAAACAACCAAAATCGCGCCGTCCATCTGAGCCGCGCCGGTAATCATGTTTTTGATGTAGTCGGCGTGACCCGGAGCGTCAATGTGGGCGTAATGCCGTTTGTCGGTCTCGTATTCCGAGTGATGAAGAGCGATGGTAATTCCTCTCGCTTTCTCTTCCGGCGCGTTGTCAATGTCTTCAACTTTCTCTTCTTTCTTCGCCCAGCCCTTTAGATGCAGGACATGGGTGATGGCCGCGGTCAAACTAGTTTTGCCGTGGTCAACGTGACCGATCGTACCGACGTTCAAATGCGGTTTTTCGCGTAAAAATTTTTCTGCCATTTTTTTTACTGTCCGGCTGATGATTATAAAATACAGCGGCTTCGGCTGTAAATTAAAAACCATTGACCGTCATTTTAACTTAAATTAAAAATTATTTTTTTGAAACTTAAAATTAAAAATACTAATCAATCTTATACAAGATGTGGAAATATGTCAAGGGCTTTGCCCGTTACTTCTTTCTCTCAATCACCATCTGGCTGATGTTCGCCGGCACTTCCTCATAATTACTGAACTCCATCGTGTAAGAAGCGCGGCCTTCGGTCATTGAGCGAAGTTTCGTCGCGTAGCCGAACATTTCCGAAAGCGGTATTTTGGCTTTGATAGCTCTCAAAGAGGCCCGCGTTCCCATTTCCTCGATTCTTCCCCGCTTGGCGCTCAAATCGCCCGTCACGTCGCCCAAAAATTGTTCCGGAGTCACCACTTCAACTTTCATAATCGGCTCAAGCAAAACCAACCCCGCTCTTTTGGTCGCTTCCTGCAGGGCGAGCGAGCCGGCAATTTTGAAAGCGGCTTCCGAAGAGTCAACATCATGGAAAGAGCCGTCATATAAAGCAATCGTCAAATCAACCAGCGGAAAGCCGGCCATCACTCCCTTGTCCAGCGCTTCACGGACTCCTTTTTCAACCGCCGGAATAAATTCATGAGGAATCACTCCGCCTCTAATCTCATTGAGAAATTCAAAACCCGCGCCCCGTTCCCGGCGTTCGGCTCTGAGCCAAACATGGCCGTACTGGCCGCGGCCGCCGGACTGGCGGATGTATTTGCCCTCGGCTTCGGCCTGGCCTTTAATCGTTTCTTTGTAAGCAACCTGCGGCTTGCCGATGTTCGCCTGAACTTTGAATTCCCTGAACATCCGGTCAACGATGATTTCAAGATGCAATTCGCCCATGCCGGAGATAATCATCTCCATCGTCTCTTCATCCGTCTTCACCCTGAAAGTCGGGTCCTCCTGGGTGAGCCGTCTCAAAGCCAAGCCCATTCTTTCCTGGTCATCTTTGGTTTTCGGTTCAATTCTCAAAGAGATCACCGGTTCCGGAAAAACGATTTTTTCCAAAATAATCGGCGCGTCCGGCGAGCAGAGAGTGTCGCCTGTCGTGGTGTTCTTTAAACCGACAATGGCTCCGATTCCGCCGGCGCTGATTTCTTCGATTTCTTCCCGATCGTTGGCGTGCATTCGCAAAATTCGACCGATCCGCTCCTTTTCCCCTTTCGTCGCGTTCAGAATATAAGAGCCCTTGGTCAAAGTGCCGGAATAAACGCGGAAAAAAGTCAGCGAACCGACGAAAGGATCACTGGCGATTTTAAACGCCAAAGCGGAAAACGGCGCGTCCGGCAGCGCTTCCCGAACGATTTCGGCTCCGGTCTTTGCGTCCGTTCCTTTGACCGGAGGTACGTCGGCGGGGGAAGGCAAATAATCAATAACGGCGTCAAGCATTAATTGAACGCCTTTGTTTTTCAGCGCCGAACCGCAAAGCACGGGCGCCAAAGCTCCGGCAATCACGGCTTTTCTCAAAACCCTCCTTAAATCGTCCTCCGAGGGCTTCGTTCCTTCAAGATACGCGGCCATCAAAACGTCGTCCTGCTCGACGATTTTTTCAATCATATTATGCCTGGCCTCGGCGGCTTGTTGTTTTAAATTCTCCGGAATTTCCCCTTCCTCAATTTTTTCTCCGTGTTCTCCGCTGAACCTGATTGCTTTTTGACGGATTAAGTCAATCACCCCTTCAAATGAATCTTCAATGCCCATCGGAAGCTGGATGGGTATGGCGTTCGGCATCAGGCGTTCTTGAATCGAAGCCAAACTTCGCTCAAAAGAAGCGCCGAGCCGGTCTAATTTATTTATGAAGCAGAGCCGCGGGACGTGATATTTGTCGGCTTGGCGCCAGACGGTTTCCGACTGCGGCTCAACGCCGGCCACGCCGTCAAAAACGACCACGCCGCCGTCAAGGACTCTTAAAGAGCGCTCCACTTCAACGGTAAAATCAACGTGTCCGGGAGTGTCAATTAAATTTATCCGGTGCTCAAATTCTTTTTTCCGCTCCTTATAAGTCGGCATCCAAAAACAGGTTGTCGCCGCGGCGGTGATCGTAATGCCGCGCTCCCGTTCCTGTTCCATCCAGTCCATGATCGCCTCGCCGTAATGAACTTCGCCGATTTTATGAGAAATGCCTGTATAAAAAAGAACCCGTTCTGAAACGGTTGTTTTACCGGCATCAATATGAGCGATAATGCCGATGTCTCTGACTTTTTCCAAGGGATACAATTCGGGCATGATTTTAATTCAATTTACCAGCTAAAATGAGCGAAAGCTCTGTTTGCTTCGGCCATTCTGTGGGTGTCTTGTCTCTTCTTAATGGCGGATCCGACGTTATTTGCCGCGTCCATCAGCTCCGCGGCCAATTTTTCCTTCATTGGCACGCCTTTTCTTTGTTTGGCCGCGCCGATTATCCAGCGCAAAGCCAAAGTTATTTTGCGATCGCCCCGAACCTCCTGGGGAACCTGATAATTGGCGCCGCCGACTCTGCGGGATTTAACTTCAAGCAGGGGAGAGACGTTTTTCATGGCCAAATCAAAAATTTCCAACGGCTCTTTTTGGGTCTTTTCTTTAATAAGGTCAAAAGCGCCATAGACGATTTTCTTGGCCGTGTTCTTTTTTCCTTTACGCAAAAGCTGATTTATCAAATGCGAAACAAGCTGGCTGTTGTGAATCATGTCCGGTTCAACGTATTTTGTGATTTTTCTTTTTCTTCTCATGGTTTAGAGTTTAAGATTTTACTTGAGGTCTCTTTGCCCCGTACTTGCTTCTTTGCTGTTTTCTTCCTTCAACTCCGGTCGTGTCTAAAATGCCGCGGACAATGTGGTATCGCACGCCCGGCAAATCCTTAACCCTGCCGCCGCGGATGACGACAACGGAGTGCTCCTGCAGATTGTGGCCTTCGCCCGGAATGTAGGCGGTAACTTCCATGCCGTTGGTCAAGCGGACTCTGGCGACTTTACGCAAAGCCGAATTCGGCTTTTTGGGGGTCGTGGTAAACACTTTCACGCAAACGCCTCTTTTGAAAGGCGAAAATGATTCCGCCGGTCTGTTTTTCATCACGTTGAAAATCCGCAACAAAGCCGGCGCCTTGGTTTTTTTCGCGTTCGATTTTCGTCCTTTTTTTATCAACTGGTTTATTGTCGGCATAAATAAAATTCAGACAACGATAAGATAGATTAAAATTTAACAAAAAAAAATAAGTATGTCAAATATTCGGGGCTTGAATTAACCGATAACCGTTCCGTGAGGCGTGCCTTGAAGGACGTCAAACAGATGTTTGGGGTTTCTTCCGCTCATCACAACGGTCTTGATCTTTTTTCTGTTTATCACCGCCAAAGCCAAAGGGTCTAAAATGCCGTACTGAGCCGGCGCCGTCTTTTTTTCCGCTATTTTGCCCAACTCGCCGAAAGACAACTTTTTAATCAATCTCGCGCTTTTATACTTCTTCGGGTCTTTGGTAAAGATTCCTTCAACATTGGTCAATTTGATAAAAAGGTCGGCCTTGATTTTTTCCGCGCAGACGGCCGCGTTGGCGTCGGTCGAACGTCCCGGCCTGATTCCGCCGACCACGCCCGTTGTCTTCTTCGTCACTTCATTCAAATCAAAAATCGGCTTTAAGCCGAACATAAACGAGAGCAGGCGAACATTCGCCCTCAAAAGCTCAATAAAAATCCATTCAATCTGGCGGTTGGGCAATTTGCCTTTAACGTTACGGAGATATTTCCTTATGAATTGCCCGCCGCCGACGGCAACTATGAGCTGATGCTCTTTCTTGAGTACGGCGACAACCTCGCCGACCCGCCTCAAATAAGCGAGGCGCGGGCCGTTTGCGTCAAAAGCCAGAGAACCGCCGATTTTTATCACCAGCCGCATATTTAATAGATAATGAGGGAGTTAATATTATAATTCTTTAATTTTTCCCTGCCGGGGAAATAAGAAAGCTCAAGCAGAAAACCCAGCCCCACGACATCTCCCCCCAAATGCTCAACGAGCTTTACCGCGGCATCGGCCGTTCCGCCGGTCGCCAGCACGTCGTCAATGACCAAAACCCGCTCGCCTTTTTTAATCGCGTCAACATGAATTTCAAGAGTCCCCCGGCCGTATTCAAGGTCGTGCTCGCGGACAATGGTCTGGTGCGGAAGTTTGCCTTTCTTGCGCACAATCACCATTCCGGCATTCAAAAGATAGGCGACCGCCGAGGCCAAAAGAAATCCCCGGGCGTCAATGCCCACAACCTTGTCAATTTTTATGTCTCTGAAAAAATCAACCAGGCCGTCAATCGCCTCCTTAAAGGATTCAGGGTCTTCAAGCAAAGGAGTAATGTCCTTAAACTTGATTCCCGGCGTCGGGAAATCCAGAATTTCCCTGATTTTTTGTTTTAAATGCTCCGTGTTCCGTTTCATTAAATCAAATCATACCAGTTTTTTCACGCGACCGCAACTTGACTGATTATCAAAACTGCCGTAAACTTTCTCCAGCTTAATTAACAATTGAAAACGAGGAGGAAAATGTCAGACGCCATTACCGACATTGCAAGAGACGAGCAAAGAGCCAGAAATTTTTCTGAATATTTAAGCGCACTCAGGACATATCTTATGGATTCCAATTCAAGCCGAAAAAATTTCACGAAAGTCATTGAAGCGGCGCGAAGCACCGACGCGATAAGAAGGGGATATTGGGGCGGCCAAACTTCAATTTCGGAGAATATTGAAAAAAAGATAAAAAAACTGAAGAAAAACGACAAAACCGAATGGGCCCGGCTGCTTGCCATGACAATGACCGACTGGCCGGAATATTGCGGAGGGTTGAAAAAACTTTCTCCTTTCAAAGAGAAGTATCTTCATCTTGTTGATTATGGCAACGGATTTATGGATGTTTACGCCGTGCCGCGCGCGCCGTTCAAGCTTGGCAACGGGACCATAAACCGGATTATCGCGTCAAAAAACATGAAAATCTACGACGCCGACGACTATCTGATTGCCATCTCAAAAAGCACAAATCCTTGCGAACTTGCTGATCTGGCTGATTCGGATAACCATCGAAGGTATGATCAAATTTTACAAACGATTGACGTAATATGGTTAAGATGCGGAATTGTCGGAATTAACGGGCCGAGGCCCGCGAAATGAATAACAAAAAGCGCCTTCTTCCAAACGGAAGAGGCGCTCTTTTTTATTCAATAAACTACATCACAATCGTCCTCGGTTTTGATTTTCTGATTATTTTAAACGCCTCTTCGGCCGTGTCAACAATGTAAAACAGCCACATATCTTCGTTGTCAATCGCGCCATACTTTTTATAGACGGTGTTTTTCAAAAAATGATACAGCGGACTCCAAAAGTCCTTCCCTACCGCGATTACGGTAATCTTTTCAATTTTTTTTGTCTGAATGAGCGTGATAATCTCAAAAAATTCGTCAAGCGTTCCCATGCCGCCGGGAAAAAAGACGTAGGCCTGCGCCGAGTAGGAGAGCATCAGTTTTCTCGTGAAAAAATAATGGAAAGCGATTGATTTGTTGACGTAATCGTTAATCCTCTGCTCGGCCGGCAGTTGGATATTAAAACCGATTGAATTTCCTTTGGCCTCGGAAGCGCCGCGATTGGCGGCTTCCATAATGCCCGGCCCGCCGCCGGTGATGATGTCATAGCCGTTTTTGGCAAGCATGAAACCGAGCTTTCTCGCCTTCTGATAAGACGGCGCTTCCGGCTTGATTCGCGCCGAACCGAAAAAGGTGACCGATTTCTTGATGTCGGCCAAAAAATTAAATCCGTCAACGAACTCCGCTATTATCTTGAAAATCCTCCACTGCACCGTTTCCCGAAAATCCTTTATCGGCTCTCCGGCGGGCAGTTTTGAAGCGGGCAATAAAAATTTGCCGTGATTTTTTTTATTGTTATTTTTCTTCTTTCTTGCCATGGGACTTACATTTTAACACGGAAACGCTTAACAGCTCAAATCTCCTTCTCCGCAGGGCGACGGAAGTTCCTTGATTCCTTTCGGAACCCCCGGCTCTTTGCCGCTCACAACGTAGTCAAGCACGTTTGTCGGCGCCTCGCCGTCATGATTCCAGAGATTCCAGACATATCGCCACTCGTTCCAGCCGATTCCGAGTTGCTTCACATAAATGCCGTTTTCGGCGAGCATCTTTCCGATCTTTCTTCCGGTCATGCAGGGCGTGCTGTAGCAATAAACGATAACGTCTTTGTCCTTCGGCAGAGCGCGAAAAGCGCCGATAATCCGGTCTTTTTCGTCGTAAGCCGAGGTGTTCGGGTCTTTGTAAGCCGGGATGTTTACGGCAGTTATGATATGTTCCCTTTCGTACTCTTCCTGAGAGCGCAAATCAACGAGAACATAGTCGCCAGTCTGGCCTTTCATCATTTTCGTCCGTAAGCTGTGCGGACTGACGTGAACCGCGTTTTCGGTCAGGTAAAAATCCTTGATTAATTCCTCGTTGGTTGGTTCTTGCGGCTTTTGATAACGAATAACCCCAAAAGCGACGGCGCCGGCGGCAACCGCCCCGACAACCGCGGAAATCAAAATAGTTTGAATAATTTGTTTCATAAGATGATTTATTTAAATAAACTTTGGTGGGATATCAGTTACAATAAATTCTTGTATTCTGAATAATTTTCTTTGATGACCCTTTTCCAATTTGCTGTCTCATTTCCACCACCTAAATCATTTTTGTTGTATACAAGCAAAACACAAACTTTGTTTGTGTTTTTATGTTTAGCCACAATACATCTGTTTCCTGAACCATGTCTTGATTCTTGTGTTCCTTGAACACGAAACTCTGTTTTGCAAATGACCACATCAGCATTTTTGTCAGTAATTTCCTCCGCAATATCTTTTTCTAAAATAACATCTATACTTTGAAATTCACGAACAAGAGCAGAAAGAGTAAAATTCCAAGCCTTTTTGTATTTCTTGGCAAAAGTTTTAATGAAATGCCTTTTGGCAAAAGATTCTATGGCAACTTCATAATTAGTAGACATCTCCGGGGTTTTCTTGAGTTATCAATTCATACGGGATAATTTCATTATCCAAACAAACAGCGTATGGAAGTTGGTTGTGAGTAAAAGTAACTATCTCTTTCGTGTTCTTATCTTTCCATTTATCGGAAATATTTTTTATGAGCTTTTCTTCATCTTTGTTTATTTCGGACAATGCAATTTTTGCTCCATTTCGTGTCTGAGAAATAAGCATAGCTCCATCTTCGGTTGGAATAATTTCAATTTGACCGTCTTCAAAAAGTTCATCTATAGCACGGAAATATGAATCAGGGACAGGCCCATATTGAATTTTTCTATATTGCATACCACTCATGCTTTCAAGATGATTGTAAAACCACGCAAAATCTGCCAAATAAATAAGTTTAGCGAGTTTTGTTTTTGTAATACGTCCATCTTTTTTTGATCCGGCATTTCGTATACACGCAAGAATCATCTGCTTATATTTTTCATAGTTTGCAGATATACCACTTTCCATTTCTTTGATAGAAACACCAAAGATTTCGGAAAGTTTTTCAGCTTCCGAAAGAGTCAGTTCTTTCTTTCCTTGCTCTATTGCTATATATGATGGACGAGAAATACCAAGCTTTATAGCTAGCGCAGATTGAGAGAAACCACGCTTAGTTCTAAGCGCTTTTATAAATTGTGCATATTTATTACTCATACTCCCAGTATATAGATTTGTGTAAAAAAGTCAAACATGTAGGTGTTAATAACCTTGACATCAAATTTGGTGGACCTGGGGAGAATCGAACTCCCGTCTCCACAATGCGAATGTGGCGTCTTACCACTGGACCACAGGCCCGAAAATTTGTCCGCCCCCTGGGAATCGAACCCAGAACCTTAGGATTAAGAGTCCTCTGCTCTGCCGATTGAGCTAGGGGCGGATAACCATAACGGAAAAGAATCTTAACCGATTTTTTATTCTACAACATTCTCAAAAATTTTTCCAGTCCTACTTCTCCTTTATTTCCGAAGCGTTCAGATAGCCGGATTTGAAATTATACTTCAACTGTTCCAGAAACCGCGGGCCGTCTTTGGGAAAGATTTTTTGAGGCGGCGATTGAGAATAATCAAGGATTCCGTCCTTGGCAAGATTTTTAATCAGTTCCTCGTTCCCTTCGCAAACAACAACCCCGTCCTTCATTCCGCAGGTTGCGATCACTTCCTGACTGCCGTCGTTTTTGAGTTTATAAAATTCCACGTATTGCATAGATTTTTTACTTTTCGATTATCCCCGGATCAAATTTTAACGCGCTCTGCGCATTTTCGGGAATCGTTCCCTGCCGCACAAATCGTTCCACGACTTCAACCCTCTTAAAAAAACAATCCACTTCATCTTTATCCAAAAGTTCAAGAAGCAAGTCGCGCAATATCTCCTTTCCCTCCTTCCAAGAATAAAACCGCTCAAACGCGTCTTTTACTTCTTGGGGAATCGGGGTATCGAAAAAGCGGCAAAAAGGCCAGTAAAAATCGTCCTTTCTAAAAGTCCAGCCGTTGTCAATGGCATAAATCTTGTTCTCTTTTACCAAAAGATTGCCGCCGTGACGATCTCTATTATAAAGCAAATAATCAAAAAACCACAATTTGAAAAGTTCCGATTTGAGCGATTGCTTTTGCTCCTTGGTCAGCGTTGGTTCTTTTCCCTCGGCTGGCGTAAGGTAGGCCTCGGCCGCGGTTTTGGCGTCGGGAACAAATTCTTGAACGCTCCCTATTTCTCCGTCTATTTCCCGTATGACGGTTGGCGGCACAAGACCGAATCCGAGAAATCTGTCCGCCAAATAAGCCGCTCTTTCTTTCTTGTAATTCCCCACGTGTTCCAGTTTTTCTTCTCTGCTACTGAGCTTAAAAATTCCGGCGCCGTCATCTTTAAATTCAACAAAAACCGGCCTGCTACTGCAACCCCCTATTATGTCTTTGGAACTCGCTTTTTCCCTCATCTCCAAAATTTCTTCTTCCGCGCTACTTAACGGATTTTTCCGTTTTTCCGTTTCTTCTTTGGGCAATTCCC
>MEYT01000040.1 GCA_001774105.1 Candidatus Azambacteria bacterium RIFCSPLOWO2_01_FULL_46_26
ATTCCGCCAATTTCATTTTCAATGAAATTGGCAGCGCGACTTCAGATTTCTTTAAGACCTTTTCAATTGCTAAAAGTTGCTTTTTCATTTAAGTATTCGTTTTCCACTATTCGTGGAGACAAAGATATTATTTCCGCAAACGGGACGCGAGAGCGAACTGAAAAAAATAACGCTCAAGATTTTCGAGTGAACTTTTATATTCCTTCCCGCCAAAGATTGCGTCGCAAAGCAGTTCGCGAGCCCTGGCAATTTCTTTCAACCGTTTTTGCCAGCGAGGATCCCCCAGCGTAAAATCAAGAAGTTCAAAAGCCCGCTCAATTGCTCCTTGGAACAGCTTATCATCCTTTCCTTGCCAGCGAAGCGCCCTGCTTATCTCGCTTCCGACATTGCCCAATTGTTCTGTCAAAGACAATTCCTGCCATCCGCCTTTTGCCAAATTTTTGTGTTGAATCTGTGTGGTCATAATGCCACCAATTTTTTGATTACTTGTTTTATCTTTTCTCGCGTCTCATTATTCTCAACCCCGCGGGAGCGATTATCTTGCGACGGCTTTACATTAATCATTGAATCAAACTCAAGCCATTCTTCTTCCTGCTTGTTCGGATAAAAATTGATGCCCCACAAATCTTCTTGGCGCGAACCCTGTTCCAAAAGCACGGCTTCTTCATCGGCGTGAAGCTCGCCCCCGATCGCCATTATCCCTTGTTCCACATCCACCACCGCCTTTATCAAATCGCCAAATTGTTCTTTGGCAATCTCGGCAAGTTCCGCTTTGGGAATTGAATCTTTGATAATTCTTGTTGACATATTCTCTGTTTCAATATTACAGCATCTTTGTGCTATCCGCCATGGCACTTCTTGGTTTCGCTTATCATTTTTATCCCCGCCGCAAAACGCGAATTTTCGCTAAATACAAAACTCCCCGCGGCGCGGGGTAATTTTGCTCACAGACCCAATCTCTCTTTTACTTTTTCTATGACGTCCTCCATCTTCCAATTCGCTTTCACCAGATAATAAGACGGTTCATCTCTTATTACGCCTTTCATAATCGCGTCGTCAGCCTCAAGGTTCGTAAGAAGAATAATCGGAACCTTTTTGCCTCTCACGTCATCCCGGAGCTTCCTCATCATCGTCATCCCGTCCATGTTTGGCATGACGATGTCTAAAAGTATCAAATCCGGCTTCTGTTCCAGCGCGAATTTCAAGCCCTCAACTCCGTCTTTCGCCAGAATGATACCAAACCCTTCCTTCTCAAAATTATCTTTGAGGGTCAGAGACAAAGCTCTGTCATCTTCAACGATAAGAATTGTTTTTCCTTGATCCATAATAAATTTACTTTTTTATTTTCTCAACTCCTTTTTTAATGTAATTTTCCATTTTTTGAATATTTTCCTGCAATCTTTGTATCGCGTACACGTCGTTTCCGGCAGTCGGGGTCTCTCTGACTTTCAAAAGCCGCTCCGCGTCCGCTTTTAAGAGTTGAAAAATCTTTGTAATCTCCGCTTCGGCGAACGAAACGCGCAACGCCAATTTTTTCTGCCGCTTTTTATAAAACCAGACCCCTCCGCCAAATCCCGCCAACAGCACGAAGAGCAAAAGGCCGATCGCTCCTCCTCTCCCAAGCTGCAAAGGCCCGATCTGGATAATGGGTTTGCTTTTTACTTTAATGGACGGGGAATCAACGACCAAACTCAACGCGCCTCTGGCATCCCGACTCTGCGCCGTGACTTTATAATCGCCGTTTCTTAGCGGCTGGTCAAACGTAAATTCCCAGTTACCCATTTCGTCGCTGCTGGTCGCGCCTTCGGCTATAAGCGCTTCTCCCGTGTAAAGCTGAAACAATATCTTTATGTCGGGCAAAGAAGTCCCCTTCACGTTCAGCCCTCTCGTTTCCTCGGAAAACAGTTCTTGCGTGACGAAAGTGATGACGGGAGACGCGATGGGCAGAGTTTCTATGGTGATACTGTCTTCAATTCCGTTTTCGGCATTGTCAACCGCCTTGACAATGACTTGCCGCTTCCCGGGCGTCAAAATCGGCAACGTGTAAGTTCCCGTGTAATCGGCCGCGGAAACTTTTATCAGATCTCCGTCTCCAATCCTTATCTGATATTCTTTAAGGCCGGAAAGAGCGTCGTTTGTCCCAAATTGAAGCGTGGGCGTCGGGCTGTCGCTTGACTCACCTTCAATCACGGAGATGTCAAAAGGAAGCGGGGGCTGGGTGTCAACCGCCAGACGATAATGGGCGGCCGGTCCCCATCCGACGTTGTTCTGAAAATGGATGTGAAGATACTGCACTCCGTCCGCGAGCGACGGAAAGGCCTTATTTTCAAAAAGACCTTCCGATTTCTTGGGCGGGACATAATTCGGCTGATTGTTGAGCGCGGACGTTACCCCTGTAACGTCGAGCGGCAATTCCCACGCGACGTTAAACACACTTGTCAGATTATACCAGCGGGTTTCATCCGGATATAACTGGATCTTGAGCGCGGGCTTGACCGGCAATTTGCCGGTTGGCACCGGCTTACGGACGATCTCAACCGGAGGAGGAACGACTTCCACCGGAGCGGGAACCGGAGTCGGCGGAACCACTTTCTTCGGAACGACCGTAAAAGACGCGGAGACGATTTTGGATAAAATATTCGTTCCGCTTCCGTCGGACGCGGTGACCGCGGCGTCGGAAACGGTCAAGGAGCCGCTGCCGGTTCCTTTGGCGGTAAAAGTAACTTTCAAAACCTGAATTGAGCCGCCGGTAACTCCGTAAGGTATTCCCCCGATAAACGATATTACCCCGTCGGCGTTGGAAAAATTCGGCTCCTCAAGCCAGAAGCTGAACGCCGAGCCGGTTTTGTCCAAACCTGTCGCTTCAAGAATGTCATTGGGGAAACGGATAACCGCCTGCGCGGCGTTAAGGCCGACTCCTTCGCTGTCAATTTTGATATCAAGCGTCAGCTTGTCTCCCGTGCCAACCTCAACGCTCGGCGGCGAAATAAAAAGCGTCGCCGCCGACGCGGCCGGCGAATAAGCGAAAACGCCTGTCGCGAATAATACAATAAAACTTAGTAAAAGTTTTATTCTCATTTTTTTATTATTATTTTTTTCTTATGTTGCGAACGAATATGCTGAAATCGCTGATGTCGATTTTCCCGTCATTGTTCAAATCAATTTTCATCCTCTTCTCCTTGTCCTTGGAACCCCAGTGAAAAAGAAATATGCTCCAGTCCCTGATGTCAACCGCCCCGTCGTCGTTAAAATCGGCCTTGGGCAAGAGAACGCGCGAGACGATGAAATTTTTCAGAGGCGAGTAATCGCTCTCTCCTTTTCCTCCCGCGAGCGTTTGTTTAAGCCGCATTTGATGCGAGCCAAATTCAAGCGGCCCGGTATCTATCGTCAACTTATAGGCGCCGTCTTGTCCTACTTGCGCCTCTTTTTTTATTATACCATCTATTTCGGCAACAACGCCACTCTGGGGGGTGGCATAACCCTTAACGACGGTCGCGGTTCCCCGCGTGACGGAATAGGCGGCCAAAGCGACGGTTGGAGCAATGATTAAATCTTTCACCACAAAATCCTGGACAAGAGTATTGATGTTAAAAAATTTGGTCTGGCTCCCCCGCCCTTCTTTGTCTTTGATAATGAGACTAAAACTGTGAGGACCCTGAAGAATCCCTATAAAACTCGTGTAAAAAGTGCCGTCGTCGTTTGTGATGGTATCCTGGCTCACGGTTTTCTCGTAACGAATGTCTTTATCAACCATGAACATCTTTCCTCCCGGAAACGCTTTTCCGGAAAAAATAATCGTGGTCGGCCTGACCGCTTCCCCGACCGGCGGCAGAGGAACGGTTGGAGCGGTTGGAGCCGGGGTTACCGTGAACGTCTTTGAGCCGGATTCTCCTCCGCCGGGAGACGGAGTAAAAACGGTAATCGGAAAATTGCCGGCGGTGGTGAGGTCGGAAGACGGAATGGTAGCCGTCAGCTGGGTTGAACTTACGTAAGTTGTGGTTCGACTGACGCCGTTAAACCTTGCCACGGAAGTGCTCACAAAGTCCGTGCCCGTAAGCGTCATGGTGAACTCCGGATCGTTTTGAGTTGCCGAAGAAGGAGAAATTGAAGTCAGAGTCGGTACCGGATTTGGCGTGGGAGGGGTAACGCTTATCGTGAAGGTCTGGGAATTTGATTCTCCTCCTCCCGGAGTCGGGTTGAATACCGTGATCGGAAAAGTGCCTTCGGAAGTCATGTCGGAAGAAGGAATGGTTGCCGTAAGAGTGGTTGAGTTTACAAATGTAGTAGTGCGGTCTGAGCCGTTGAATTTTACTACCGAAGAAGATATGAATAGCGTTCCGGAAACCGTCATTGTGAATTCGGAATCACCCACGGTTTTTCCGGTCGGGTCAATGCTGGTTGTCGTAGGAACGGGATTGTTCACCGTCAATGTCTGGGCGTCTGAAGTTCCTCCGCCCGGAGTCGGGTTAAATACCGTGATTGAAAAAGTCCCGGCCGCGGTCAAATCGGAAGCCGGAATGGTCGCGGTAAGCTGGGTTGAACTTACGTAAGTGGTTGTCCGGCTGGAGCCGTCAAATTTGACCACCGAAGTGGAAACAAAGTTCGTGCCGTTGACGGTCAAAGTGAATCCGCTGTCGTAAACCGTCTTCGTGGTCGGGGAAATTGAAGTGGTCGTTGGAACGAGGTTATTTACCGTAAATGTCTGGGCGTTGGAAGTGCCGCCGCCGGGAGAAAGATTGAATACCGTGATTGAAAAAATTCCACCCGTGGTCAAATCGGAAGCAGGAATTGTTGCCGTCAATTGAGTTGAACTTACGTAAGTGGTTGTCCGGCTGGAGCCGTCAAATTTAACTACCGAACCGGAAATAAAGTTAGTACCGTTGACGGTCAAGGTAAATTCGGACTCCCCGGCGTTTTTTGATGTCGGGGAGATTGAAGTTGTCGTTGGAACGGGGTTGGGCGCCGCCGAAGGCGAGAACGTTCCAATAAGCACGCCTACATCATAGTTGCCTCTCGTATCTTTCTGAAAAACTTTGTACGTGTATTGTTGATCGTTGGTTAAAGCACTCGTGGTGCAACCTGCGCTACCGCCGGAACCGTCAATCTTGCTTTGAGATGCAGAACCGGCGCTTGAAATTGCGCAGGCCACGGTTGCCGTGGTAATAGTGTTGCCGGCTGAATAATCCGTTCCTTCTGCCGGTACTTCGGAACCGGCGGAACCGGACGCCCATCTTAAAATAACCGAGCCGCTGGTGGTATCAAAATCGCCGCTGTTTGAAGTTGTCCAGTTCAAAGTC
>MEYT01000041.1:0-7624 GCA_001774105.1 Candidatus Azambacteria bacterium RIFCSPLOWO2_01_FULL_46_26
CTTTTTTCTTCAACGACGATAAAATCCTGCTTTTTCTCGTCAAACATCAGCGTCGCGTCTTTTGCCGGCGTTTCCAAACGGCTAATTGTTTGAAGGAACTCGCGGAATTTGGCGGAATCAATCGCGTAATTCAGGCCGAGATTGTAATACCCAAATAGTGCCCTAAGCTGTTCAAACAGCCCAAGAAAAAAATTCGGGCCGCGACCGATTTCGTAAGCGCTTTGAATTAAAGCCCCGTTGTTAAAAACAATGCCCAATCCGTCAAAATCGGAATTAAATTGCCGGTCTTGATAAACAAAACTGAGAACGGATTGCCTGTATTCTCCCGTTTCGCGGTCAAGCAACTCTTTGGCTTGCTCACGGCTCAAACCGCCCAATTCAACACCGGCCGCCTTGACCCCGCGGCTTATCTTGCCTATGTTCATGAGCTGGATGGTCAAAAAAAATATTAAAATCGACGCGGCAAAAAAAAGAGAGCCGGCGATAAGATAGGCGTAAACGATCTTTATTGTCTTGTGCCTGCGAGAAGCCATATTTCAAGGATACCACACTTTGCCGGGCGATTAAAAATCCTCCGAACTGATCGGAGGATTTTGGTTTCATCTATTCTTCTTCCTGAACTTGGATTTTTTTCGTCTTAATCCGCTCCAATTTCGGCAAATGAACGGTCAATATTCCGTTTCTCAGCGTTGCTTTGGATTTTTCCGCTTCAACCTCAACCGGCAAAATCACCGAGCGGGAAAAAGAGCCCCAATAGCATTCCTGATAATAATAATCGTCCTGCGAAACTTCCTCGTCTTTCATCCGCCTGCCCTTAACCGTCACCATGTCGTTGGTGATAGCCACGTCCAAATCCTCCGGTTTAACGCCGGCAATCGTTGATTTAATAATAATCTCGGACGGCGTTTGATAGACGTCTATCGTCAGCTGGCCTTCGGCCTCCTCCATCCATGTTCTTTCTTTTTTCATCGCCGGAATTTCTTTAACGATTACTTTTTCCCGCGGCCGCTCTTCGACAAAATTCTTTTTGGCCACCGCGACTTCCATTTCAACCGATTCCGACTCTTCCGGTTCCGGCTTGATTGAGCCGGTCAGCCGCTCTAAAAATGATTGCTTTTCTTTTGGCATATGTGAAATGTATTATTTATTGGCTTATTCTAATTATACCAGATTTTAAAAATTGCAACAAAGAGATTATCCACAGCCCGCTCCCTCTTGGTTGGGGCGGACTTTTTGTCATTTTTTAATTATTGGCACTTCGCAAATACTGGTCGCGTTTTTCAGCGTTTTAAAATACTGAGCAACGATTATGGACAGGATTATCAAATAAACAAGAACGTAAACGGTCTGCCCTTTATACATTATTATGAAGTAATTAAAGAAACCGTGCAACAGAGTCGCCAAAGCGAGGCCTTCCAAAAGAAGACGCCGTTTCTTGTGAGCGTGGAAAAATGAGAGCGCCAAATAATAGCCCAGCGCCCCGGAAGCCAAAGCGTGCAGGAACGTCGCGCCGGCAAATCTCAAAATCAAAATGGAAAACGCTTCTCCTGTTTTTTCGTAAAACGGCGCGAATGAATATACGAGCAAAATATTTTCAACCGCGGCAAAACCAAGAGCCGCGACAATCATGTATATCATCGCGTCAACGGGCTCGTCGAATTCCGGATTTTTGTAAATGGCGATTCTGACCGCCAGATATTTAAAATACTCCTCAATCAAAGCCGTGGCAAAAAAAATAATCGCCAAATCTCTCCAAAACGGAGTTAAGTTCTGCTCGTAAACAAAATAAGCCAAAACCCATTGAATAAGCACGACGAACGGCGTGACGGACATTCCCAGCAGAAACACGACGGCTATCCAGCGTTTTAATTCCGGATGAACATCTTTCCGCAAATAATACGCCAGCCACACAAGCGAAGGAATCACGCCCAAAGCGATTGGAATGAGTATGTTCATGTTTTATTTGGGCCAATTTTCCACAATCAACATGGTTTTATCTTTAATCGGAAGATGAGAATATATTTCTTCCGTGATAAACGGCGTAAACGGATGAAGAAGCTTTAGCGAGTTTGCCAAAACGTGAAGCAAAATCCGCCGGGTCTGCTCTTTGCGTTTCGGGTCGGTCAATTGCGCCTTCGAGGCCTCCAAATAGACGTCGCAAAATTCATGCCAGAAAAAATCATACAGCGCCTGCAGGGCCTGCCCGAATTGAAATTTCTCAATGTTCTTGTCAACCTCTTTAATCGTCTTCCGCAATTCGCGCAAAATTATTTTATCGGCTTTTGTTAATTTTTTGAAATTTGAGATTTTATTGGAAATTGGGAATTGGGAATTGGGAATTCCTATTTGTTGCAAAACAAATCGGCTTGCGTTCCAAAGTTTATTGCAGAATTTCTTTCCGGCAATCAGAGGATCTTCCGACCAATGAACGTCCTGATGGCCGGTCACCTGCCAAACCAGCCCGAAACGGACGGCGTCGGCGCCGTATTTGTCAATCAGCGTCAGCGGATCAACCGTATTGCCGAGCGATTTGCTCATTTTCCTGCCTTTCGAATCCAAAACCGTGGCGTGAGTGTAAATGACTTTAAAAGGAACTTTTCCGGTCAATTCCATCGCGGAAAAAACCATTCTGCCGATCCAAAGGAAAAAAATTTCTCTCGCGCTTAAGATAATATCGGTCGGAAAAAACGTCGTTAAATCCCTGGTCTTTTTGGGCCACCCCAAAGTGGCTAACGGCCAGAGCGCCGAAGAAAACCAGGTGTCCAGCACCTCGCCCTCCCCTTCAACCGGCACTTTATGCCCCCACCAGAGTTGCCTTGAAATATTCCAGTCCTTGACCTGCTTGAACCAATTGATGAATATCTGTTTTCTGGAGGCGGGAATGAATTTAATTTGATTTTTTCTGGCCGCCCGAATCGCCTGTGCCGCCAAATCCTTCATTGACAAAAACCATTGATCCGAAACCATCGGCTCAATCACGGTCTTTGACCTTTCGCACACTCCGACGTTATGCGAATAATCCTCTTCTTTCAGCAAAAAATTTTGTTCCCTTAACGCGGAAACGACTTTTTCCCTGCATTCTTTGACCGTTAATCCTTCGCAAACCTTGCTTTCCCGGGTCATTTTTCCTCTTTTGTCGATTATTTCATACGAGGGCAAATTATGCTTTTGACCGATCTCGAAATCAACCGCGTCGTGCGCCGGCGTCACCTTGACCGCGCCCGTGCCGAATTCTTTGTCAACCAAGTCGTCGGCAACGATTGGAATTTCGCGGTTTTGAATCGGCAAAATCGCCTTTTTGCCGATCAAATTTTTATATCTTTCGTCCTTTGGGTTAACGGCGACGGCCGCGTCTCCGAGCATTGTTTCCGGCCGGGTTGTCGCCACGGTTATGAATTCCGGCGAGTTCGAAAGCGGATATTTAATGAACCACAATTTTCCCTTTTCTTCCAGGTACTCCACTTCCAAATCGGAAATGCTCGTCTGGCAACTTGAACACCAGTTAATCATTCTTTTTCCTTTATAAATCCATCCCTTTTTTTGATAATAGTCAAAAGCCGCCCTGACGGCTTCCTGATAATCTTCATCCATGGTGAATCTTTTCCTCGACCAATCGCAGGAAATTCCGATCTTCTTAAGCTCATTATCAATCGAATCGCCGTACTCTTTCATCCACTGCCACATCTTTTCCAAAAATTTCTCCCGGCCCAATTCAAACCGCGACGAGCCTTGCTTTCGCAGTTCCCTGTCCACGACATACTGGCCGGCAATGCCGGCATGATCTTTTCCCGGCAAAAACAGCGCCTTATAGCCCTGCATCCTTTTTCGACGGGTTATCAAGTCGTTAAGGGCGTTTTCCAGGGCGTGGCCGACGTGAATGTGGCCCGTAATGTTCGGCGGCGCCATCATAACGCAAAACGGCTTTTTATGCCTTTTGGGCAGTTTGTCCGGATTAAAATAGCCGGATTTTTCCCAAAATTGATAGATCTTGTCCTCGGTTTCTTTGGGATTGTAAGGTTGATCGAATTTATCCATAGCTAACATAATTTTATCATATTTCAACCCAATCTTAAATTGGCGGCTGTTTCGATTTTCGACCAATCTTTTTTGCGCTTCAAATGAAAACACGCCGCGGCCGCGATCATCGCCGCGTTATCGGTCGTAAACTTTAAGCCCGGTTCGTGATAAATAACCTTTGGCAGTTTTTCTTTAACCGCTTTCTCCATCTGCCGTCTTAAATTTTTGTTTGCCGAAACCCCCCCGCCCAACAGCACGCTCTTAACTTTATAATTTTCCGCGGCTTTCAATGTTTTGGAAATCAAAACGTCAATCACCGCCTGCTGAAATTCCGCGGCAATGGCGGCGCGAAAATCATTTAAGGCGTATCCATTTTTCTCTAAGTCCTTAATTAAATACAAGACCGCTGTTTTTAAACCTGAAAACGAAAAATCATAATCTTTGCTATTTATCATGGGTCTGGGCAGCTTAATATTTTTGATTTTTGCTTGCCCCGAGCGAAGTTGAGGGGATTTTTGATTTTTGATATCGCTCGCAATTTTTGCGATGGCCGGTCCTCCGGGATAACCAAGTTTCAACATTCTCGCGACCTTGTCAAACGCTTCCCCGGCCGCGTCGTCCCGCGTTTCTCCGATTGTCCTATACTTGCCGAAGTCCTTCATTAAAACCAACTGCGTATGTCCCCCGCTTACGATAAGACAAAGTGCGGGAAATACTTTTTGGAAATTGGAAATTGGAAATTGGGATTTTTTGCCAACCGGCGCAAGCCAGTTGGCAAGCGCGTGTCCTTCCAAATGGTTGATTCCGATTATCGGCTTTTTCCAAAAAAAACCCAGGGCTTTGGCAAAATTGACTCCGACCCAAAGCGCCGGCTCAAGGCCGGGGCCGTGAGTAACGGCGATAATATCAATCTTTGGCGGCTTTAGCGACAAAATTGATTTTTTGAATTGCTCAAGAAGCTCCGGTTCCCTTTCTAAAATTTTTTCAATCTGTTGAACTTTTAATTCTGAATGTTTGGAAATTGGAAATTGGAAATTGGAAATTGGAAATCTTCCTTCCTTTAATGCCTTTATAAGAACCAAGGGAAGATTTTTTTGGTGTTCTCTCTTGGCAAGATTCGGCACCACTCCCCAAAACGGCGCGTGAACTTTTACCTGCGAAGAAACGATATTTGACAAAATTTTAAATTCCGGCCGCCTTCTTCCGCCGGAAGTTTTCAAAACGGAGATTGCCGTCTCATCGCACGATGTTTCTATGGCTAAGATAATCATAATAAAGCCAATTTACCATTTTTCTTGATTTTCTTCAACAAATTCTGTATAATCTACATTATCTCTTAATATTTTGCTTTGATTTTTATTTGGCCCCATCGTCTAGTGGTTAGGACAGCGCTCTTTCAAGGCGTAAACGCGGGTTCGATTCCCGCTGGGGCCGCCTTATGAAAAATGTCATTATCATCCACGTTTCCCTTATTTTCGTCGGATTTTTGTTAAATTTAGCATGGGAAGCCGGTCAGAATTTGCTGTATGCGTGGGATCCGAAAATTTCCGTTTTTATTCCGTACATTTTCTTTGTCAGTTTAAAAGATACATTGGTTATTCTCGCGATTTATTGGCTGACGGCTTTGGTGCGCCAAAAGGCCGATTGGATTTTCGAGATGGAAGCGAAGGACCTGATATTTGCTGGTTTTGTAGGTTTGGCGTATGCTTTAGGAACGGAATTTCAAGCAATTCAATCGGGCCGCTGGCAATACAACGAATTAATGCCGCTGATACCGGGTCTGGAAATAGGCGTTACTCCGATTTTACAAATGATAATTTTGCCGATAGTCACTTTTTATTGGGCTTTAAAAAAATTCTGGCCCGCGCAATTAACATAATTGACACAAGCGATGGGCGTATAGCTCAGTTGGTTAGAGCGCTTCGTTGACATCGAAGAGGTCTCTGGTTCGAGTCCAGATACGCCCACCATTAAAAACAATCCCGCCGCGGCGGGATTGTTTTTGTCGCGGCCATTTGTCATTATTTGATGTCTGCCGTAAAATTAAATGGATATGGAAAAATATTTTTTAATCGGAAAGAGTGAAGAGAAAATACGGCTTGATAAATTTTTAAAAAATCAATTTAAAAATTTTTCCCGCGCTTATTTGCAAAAGCTCATCAAGCAGGGATTGGTCTTGGTAAACAACAGGGCGGTCAAACCGAACTACTCGCTGGCAGCGGGTGACAAAATCGGCGTTCAAATCACGGAAACGCCGACCGCCGCTTTGATTTTAGAGCCCGACACATCAATTCCCCTTGAAATTTTATACGAAGATAATGATGTAATCGTCATTAACAAACAAGCCGGCTTATCTGTTCATCCTTCGCAATCAACTCCGAAAGGCACGCTTGCCAACGCACTCTTGGCGCGCTATCCGGAAATAAAAAACGTGGGCGAGGACCCGCTGAGGCCGGGTATCGTCCACCGGCTCGATAAAGACACTTCCGGCGTAATGATTGCCGTGAAAAATGACCGGGCGTTCCAATTCTTGAAAAATCAATTTCAAGGCAGACAGGCAATAAAAAAATATGTTGCTTTGGTTTCGGACAGAATAAAAGAAAGACGCGGCATCATCTCCGAACCGATTGGGCGCTTCAAAACAAAACAAATCGTTGGCGCGAAGCCGAGGAAAGGATTGCGCGTCAAAAAAACGCGGCCCGCCGTAACCGAATACGAGGTTCTTAAATATTTGGACGGCTACACTTTGGTCGCGGCTTTTCCAAAAACCGGACGAATGCATCAATTGAGAGTCCACTTCGCCTTTATCGGCCATCCGATCGTGGGCGATCAAAAATACGGCCTGAAAAAAGACCGCCTGCTTTTAAACCGGCAGTTCCTTCACGCCTCGGAACTAACTTTAAAATTGCCGAACGGTCAAACCAAAACATTCAAATCCGATCTGCCGGCGGACTTGAAAGATTTTTTAGACTCTGATATACTCTTAAAATCGCGGAATAAACGCAACAAACATGAATAAATTGGACGCATTCAACAAAACAAATTTACGAGGCGACAAAAAAGGCCCGGCGGAGATGGATTTAAGGCCGGGTTATAAAGTCAGGGTTCACCAAAAAATCAAAGAAGGAGACAAGAGAGAATCCAGGTTTTTGAGGGTTTGATAATCGCCCGCAAGCACGGCAAAGGAATCAACTCAACCATTACCGTTAGAAAAATTTCAAACGGCGTCGGCGTTGAGAGGGTGTTTCCGCTGCATTCTCCGTTTATCGCCAAAATTGAAGTCGTCGACAAATCCAAAGTGAGAAGAGCGAAACTTTATTATTTGAGACAAGCGGTTGGCAAAAAAACGCGGATGAAAAAATTGGCCGGGAAAAAAGCGCTCGCCGAAGTTCTGGTCCCGGCGGAAGAACCGGTAATCGCCGAAGAACAAACCGAGGAATCATCGGCGTCGCAAACCCCTGCGGCGTAATTCAAATTCTCAAGTCAGATTTTAGCTTTGCTCACTCTTAAAGCGCGGGTGGCGGAATGGCAGACGCACTACCTTGAGGTGGTAGCGCCGAAAGGCGTGGAGGTTCGACTCCTCTCCCGCGCACAAACAAAAAAGACA
>MEYT01000042.1 GCA_001774105.1 Candidatus Azambacteria bacterium RIFCSPLOWO2_01_FULL_46_26
CTTGTTCCAGTTCAAAGAATTCGCGCTTGGCAAAGCCGAAGGTGTTGGCAATGAGGTTATTGGGAAAACTTTCAATGGCGGTGTTGTAGTCCATTACCGTGCCGTTGTAAAATCTTCTGGCCGCCTGAATTTTGTTTTCCGTGTCCGTCAAATCCATCTGGAGATGGGTAAAATTCTCGGAGGCCCGCAAGTTCGGATAATTTTCCGAAACCGCGAACAACGTCTTAAGCGCGCCGGCCAGCATGTTTTCCGCGGCCGCCAATTCTTTCACGTCTCCCGACGCCTCGGCGCTGAGAGCTCTTGTTCTGGCTTCGGTCACGTTTTCCAAAACTCCTTTTTCGTGCGCCGCGTAGCCCTTAACCGTCTCAACCAGATTCGGAATCAAGTCATATCTCCTTTTTAACTGCACGTCAATGTCCGACCATCCCTCGCTGACGCGATTTCTTCTTTTGACGAGGCCGTTGTAAATCGTTATCAGCCAGACGATCGCGACGGCCACTATAATTAAAATAACCCATAATGGATTCATGATGATTTTTACTTACAACTCGCAACTCGCAACCGACAATATTTCCATTGTTAGTTGTAAATTGTTAGTTATTAGTTGTTTATTATAGTATACCACGACTGACTTAATTTTAAAAAAAGCTCCAATGCGATTTCGCATTGGAGCGTCTGTTAAAATATTTTATTAAACTATGACTCCGTCGGGAACGGTCGGCGGCGCAACCGTCTTGATCGCGTCCGTTATAATATTCATTCCTTCCGCGATTTCATCGGCGGTGATTGTCAGAGGCGGCATTATCCGCAACACCGACTCGCCCGCCCCTATCACTATCAATTTTCTCTTGTAGCACTCTTCCGCCACTTTATTCCTGGTCGCGCCGTCGGTAAATTCAATTCCCCACATCGCGCCCAATCCCCTAACGGACACGATTGTCCAACCGAAGGCGATTTTCAATTGATAAAGATAAGCGGAAATTTCTTTGGAAACGCGTTTAACATCATCGCCAAAGCCATCTTCAAGCATTATCTCAATCGTCTCGCGTGCCGCGGCCGCCGCCAGCAGATTTCCGCCGTTGGTCGTTGAATGCCGGCCGTTTTCGTCCCAATTGAGGTCGGCCCTGAATACCATCGCGCCTATAGGAGCGACCCCGGAACCCAAGGCCTTTGCCAGCGTCATAATGTCGGGCTCAATTCCGTAATGCTCGCTCGCGAACATTTTGCCGGTCCTGTACATTCCGGTCTGGATTTCGTCAATCGCGACGAGAATATTATGCTCCCTGCAAATTTCAATCAACGCTTTCACCGCTTTCGGATCCGCGGGAATTATTCCCCCTTCTCCCTGAACGAGTTCCATTATCATCACATTGACTTCTTCGGGCGGAAGCAATTTCTTAAACTGCCGCTTCATCGCGCCGACGCAGTTGTTTTTCCAATCGCTCCCTTGGGCCGGAAAAGGAAAATGATGAGCCTTATAAGCCAACGGATAATTACGAACGTGTATTTCTTTGCTCGCCATCAACGGAATCACGCCTAAAGTTCTGCCGTGAAAAGCGCCTTCAAAAGCGATAACTCTTTTGCGCTCCGGCCTTTTGGCAAAACAAAGTTTCAAAGCCGCTTCGTTCGCCTCGGCGCCCGAGGAACACAAAAACACTTTTTTCGGAAAATCTCCGGGAGTGATTTCCGCCAGGCGCCGGCACAACTCGGCCGGCCTGTGGCTCGCCCAATCATGGTACAAAAACTGGGTCAAGCCCGTAGTCATCTGGTTCAGCACCGCGTCGTAAATTCTTTCAGGCCGGTATCCGAGATTGCTTACCCCGACGCCGGAAGTGAAATCCAAATACCATTCGCCGTCAATGCTCTGAACTTTTACACCCCTTCCCTTCACGGGCACGAACGGAGAACAGATTGTGGTCCTCGCGGAATATTCAAAAGCATCCCGCAAAATAAGTTTGGCTTTCGGCCCTGCCAATTCAATAAGCCGTTTTTCATGCTCTTTCATTTTTTAACCTCGCAACCATCATTTTAAGGTGCTTTTCAATGCCCCAACGATAACAAAAAAGGTTGATTATGTCAACCTTTTTTGTTCAGAAATAATAATAAACGCGTTCTATTAATACCCCATTCCCATTCCGCCGCCGGGCATTTGCGGCATTTCTTTTTCTTTCTTTTCCGGAATGTCGGTTACCACGGCCTCGGTTGTCAGCAAAAGCGACGCGATGGAAGCGGCGTTTTGAAGCGCGGTTTTAACCACTTTTAAGGGATCAATAATGCCTCGGTCAATCATCTTCACGTATTCGCCCGCCGCGGCGTCATAGCCGTAACCGGCTTCTTTTTCCGTGATGCGCTGGACAACCTCGTTTCCGTCCTTGCCGGCATTCTCGGCAATAATGCGGATCGGCTTTTCCAAAGCCGCTTTGATAATCGCCACGCCCTTTGCCTCGTCTCCGACCGCCGAAATCTTCATGGTTTTCAAATCCAATTCCTGCGCCGCGTTGAACAGCGCGACTCCGCCGCCCGGCACGATGCCCTCCTCAATCGCGGCTCTCGTCGCGGCGAGAGCGTCTTCAATTCGGTATTTTTTCTCTTTTAATTCGGTTTCGGTCGTGGCCCCAACTTTAATCACGGCCACGCCGCCCGAAAGTTTCGCCAGACGCTCCTGCAACTTTTCCTTGTCAAAATCGGAGGTGGTTTGTTCAATCTGGAGCCGAATCTGCTTGATTCTTTTTTCAATTTCGGTTTTTGAACCGGCGCCGCCGACGATTGTCGTATTGTCTTTTGTCGCGATAACTTTTCTCGCCTCGCCGAGCATGGTCAAGTCCGCGTTCTCGAGCTTCCTGCCCAGTTCTTCGGAAATCACTTCTCCGCCGGTTACCGCGGCGATGTCCGCCAGCATTTCTTTTCTCCTGTCGCCGAACCCGGGCGCTTTGATCGCCAAAGCGCTGAACGTTCCGCGAATCTTGTTGACCACGAATGTCGCTAGGGCCTCGCCCTCCACTTCGTCGGCGATAATAACCAATTCTTTTTTGCCGCTCTTGGCGACCTTTTCCAAAACCGGCAGGATGTCGTTCAATGAAGAAATTTTTTGATCGGTGATCAAAATGTAAGGATTTTCGTAAATCGCTTCCATCCTTTCGGCATTCGTAATCATGTAAGGCGAAACGTACCCTCGATCAAACTGAAGGCCTTCAACGATTTCTTTTTCCAAGCCGAAAGTTTGCGATTCCTCAACGGTAACGACGCCCTCCTTGCCGACGATTTTGAACACTTCGGCAATCAAACCGCCGATCTCCGCGTCGTTCGCCGAAATTGACGCCACTTCCTTGATTCTGTCGCCGCTGACGGTTTTTTTGCCGCGCTCCAGAATTTCAATGATTTTTTCCACCGCTTTTTCCATCCCCCGCTTTAAGACAACCGGGTTGGCGCCGGAATCAACCGCGCTTACCCCTTCGGCATAAATCGCCTGAGCCAGAACGGTCGCGGTGGTCGTGCCGTCGCCGGCGACATCGCCGGTTTTGGACGCGACTTCTTTAACGAGTTCCGCGCCGACATTTTCAAATTTGTCTTCAAGTTCAATCTCTTTGGCAACGGTTACGCCGTCCTTGGTTATCGTCGGCGCGCCATAGCCCTTGTCTAAAATCACGTTTCTTCCTTTGGGGCCGAGAGTGACTCTGACCACATTGGCCAGTTTATCAACTCCCCGCTTAATCGCCGCTCGCGCGGCTTCGTCATAAATAATTTGTTTTGCCATAGTGTTAACTTGTAGCTTCTAGCCGGTAGTTTGTAGGTGAGAAAAAAATTCTTCTTCCTAAAAAGCTACAAGCTAATAAGCTGTCTTGCTATTCTAAAATTGCGAGTATGTCTTCCTCTTTCGCCACCAGATACTCTTTATTATCGATTTTAATTTCGTTCGGCCCGTACTTCGTGAAAAGCACGACGTCGCCTTTCTTGACGCTCATCGGAATTCTTTTGCCGTCCTCGTTCAATTTGCCCGGACCGACGGCGATGATCTTGCCCTGCATCGGTTTTTCTTTGCTTACCGTCTCCGGTAAAACGATGCCCGAGGCGGTTTTTTCTTCCTTGGACATAGGCTCAATGAAAACATGATCGTTTAATGGTTGTATTTTCATAAAAGGATTGTTCTTGTTGTTAGTTATCGGTTGTTAATTATTGGTTTGAATTTAGCACTCCCGACCTTTGAGTGCCAATTTTACTTTCTAATTTTATGCGCTTTAACGGACTTGTCAAGTCCTTGTCCAAAAATTAAAAAACGACGGCTTTTTTGCCGTCGCTCAACTGAATAATTATTTCTTAAACTCTTAAAACTTCTCCAGCAACTTCAATTCCTTAATGATTCTTTGCTTAAACTCTTCCAGGGCTTCATCCGTTTTCACCAAAATCGGAATCGTCGCCCGTTCTCCCATTTCTTTCCCTTTCTCAAGATGCTCGTTCACTCCCGCCCGCGAACTCTTAAAGTCGATCGGGATTTTATCGCCATTCAAAGCGTAAACCATCGCATCAATACCTTGCCGGTCCCAATCGTCCCATTTTTTGCTGAAATGAACCCTGGTAATCAGGCCGTCCTGCTCCAGTTCCTCAAGCGCTTGCCGTCCTTTTTTCTCGCGCGTATCCCCCTTTTTTTTGGATTGAATCCTTATTTGTCTTAAAACAGAAAAACCTTGTTTTGTCGTTTTGTTGCGCGAATGAAAGCCGTGCCTTCTTTTATCCTTTTCGCGGCGCACTCTCTCTTTTTCCTCCTTTCATTCAATCAAAATGAATATCTTGAATTTATTTTTAAACGCGTCCCAACTCGGACAAGCCAAACTTTATCATGGTCTCTTTATACTTGTCAAGCACCGCGCTTTCGGGCGACTCCGGATGAAATCTCAAACGATCGTCCGAAACGAAAATGCCGGCTGACGACTGATGGGTCATTGGATTTTTCCGTATTTTGCTCCCTTGAACGCGCCTCAAAAACATTTCCAGACGGCCGCCCAAATAACCTTTCAGGACAAATTCCGCGGCGCGGGCCAAAAAAAGCAAAACCCGTATTTCTTTGATTCGCTTCAAGTTCATTTCAGCCAAATCGTCCCCGTTTCGCTTCGCGGATGAAACCGCTTGAAAATAATTTTTAATCCAGCCGTTTTCCTCCCTGAAGCGCGAGAAAAGATTCGGCTCTTTTTCAAATAAAAGAACAAGCTGATTGTAAATCTGGGCCGTGTAAAGAGACCGTCCGGCTTGAGGAATTTGAAGCGATTTGTCGGTGATGTAATGATTCAGACAAACTCTGTCTTTAATTTTTTCGCCGTGCCGGCGCAAACCGAGAACGTGAGTCAAAATCGTGGCAAAGAAACGGGCCGTCCAGATTCTGCCGCTCTTGGCGACAATCAGCAAATCCAAGTCGCTTTCGGAATGACAGCTGTTTTGCGCCAGCGACCCGCTGACGAAAATCAAGCGCAAAAAAGGAACTGCCTGCAACAAGACGGCGGCGTGCCGGAGCTTTTTCCATTTTTTGGAGGAAATTTTTTCCCGTTCAATCCTCTGCTCAACCAAATAACTTCGGCCGTTTAAAAAATAAAAACCGTTTTTTTCTTCAATAAAATTTTTTAACGCGCTGTTTGAAAAAAGAGCCGAGCAAACTTGCCCATAATCAATTTTTTTCGGTCCCTTTTCCTCGGGGTTTTTCGTCAAATATTCATAAACCTCGAACGAAGTCAGGGGGAAATTCAAACAATCGTAATAAACAATCGTCCTTAAAATGGAATGTTCCACATTTGACATGGATTTTATTTGCATTAATCTGAAGTTAATAGTTCTTTTTAATTCTAACATTATGAAAGGGGGTGGCAAGAGTGCCTTCGGAATTGAAAAAAACGCTGATTGAGATGCTCACCGAAGAAGAAAAAAAGAAAAGGGACAACTGGTGGCTGACAAAATGGATTCTGGCGATTATCCCGTTTTGGCTTAAACCGAACGTTCTGACTTTTTTAAGAGTTTTCCTGGTTATCGTATCTTATAAATTGTGGCAGACGCAAAACGAGATTTCTTCTCTTCAGCTCTTAATCCTCGGCTTTGCCGCCATAACCGACTGGATTGACGGCTCAATGGCAAGAACGAGAAATCAAATCACGGCTTTGGGCACGATTTTGGACCCCGTTGCCGACGACCTCCTTGGATTCTGGATTATTCTTCTTCTTGTTTACAGCAACGCCCTTTCCCCTCTGCCGGGATTCGGATTAATCTTCTGCGAACTCGCCCTGGCCACGGGAGCCGGCGTTTGGCTGCTGGTTGAATTGATTAAATCCCGCAAAAGCGGGGCGGCCTCGCGCGTGCGAGTGTCCGCAATAGTGCTTGACAACGTCAAAGTCAACATAATCGGCCGCTACCGTTTCGGATTCATGCTCGGCGGTTTGGGACTTCTGATTTTGGCTTTCGCTCGCGATCGGGCAACGCTCTTTTTTTATTTCGGCCATCTCTATCCTCCGCTCATTTTAATCGGCATTGCCTTGCTGGTTCTCGGGTTCATTGACAACAAAGGGCGTTTAATAAACATCGGCAAATTCGTCACCAGCATCGCCATAATAATGACAATCCTCTCCGTCATTGAACCCTTCGCCCTAATCGCCGGCCGCCTGCTTGTCTATCTCTCTTTCGCCGCTTTCGCGCTGGAAATAGTCGGCTATTTAAAAAACATACATGACGCGCAAAAAGCCGCTTGAAAAATCAAGCGGTTTTTATTTGCCATTTTTATCTAAATTTTCAAGTCCTAAAAGGACGAAGAAAATTTAGTCATAAAACTTAGCACCCTGTTAAATAATTTTGCTTCGCAAAATTATTTAACAGGGTAAAGGTTTTGTTACCAAAAATCCTGCGCCTACAGCTTGGATTTTTGGACAAAGCCCTTTAAATACTCCCCGGTGTAAGATTTTGTATTCTTGGCGATTTCTTCCGGGCTTCCTTCGGCAATGACGCGTCCGCCGCCCTCTCCTCCTTCCGGCCCCAAATCAATAAGCCAGTCCGCCGAACGCAGCACGTCAAGATTGTGTTCTATAACCAGCACGGTGTTTCCTTTGTTGACAAGTTCACTCAAGACGCCGAGGAGCCGCCTGATGTCGTCAAAGTGCAGGCCGGTCGTCGGTTCGTCCAAAATGTAAAAAGTCCGGCCGGTCCCGCGGCGCGAAAGCTCGGACGCCAATTTTATCCGCTGGGCTTCGCCGCCGGAAAGAGTCGTGGCCGGCTGTCCAAGTTCAACGTAGCCCAAACCCACTTCAAAAAGCGTTGTCAGTTTTTGATGAAGAGCCGGAATCTTTTCAAAAAATTTCATAGCGTCCTCAACCGTCATCTTCAAGACCTGGGCGATGTTCTTTCCTTTATATTCGATTTCCAAGGCCTCTTGATTATAACGGCTGCCGCGGCATTCTTCGCATTCAACGTAGACGTCGGGCAAAAAGTGCATTTCAATTTTTTTCAACCCCTGGCCTTCGCAATGTTCGCACCGGCCGCCTTTGACGTTAAAGCTGAATCTTCCGGCGCCGTAACCGCGAATCTTCGCTTCGTGGCTTTTGGCGAAAAGATCGCGGATGACGGTAAAAATTCCGGTGTAAGTCGCCGGATTTGAACGGGGCGTCCGGCCGATCGGCGACTGGTCAACGCTGATTACCTTGTCGATATGTTCAATCCCTAAAATTTCTTCGTGCCTCCCGGGAATCACCTGGGCGCGATAAAATTTCGCCGCCAGGGCCTTGGCCAAAATGTCGTTCACCAAAGTGCTTTTGCCCGAACCTGACACGCCGCTGACGCAGACGAATTTTCCCAGAGGAATTTTAACGTCAATATTTTTCAAATTATGTTCAGCCGCGCCTTTGACAACCAAATTTTTTTCATTCTCTTTTTCATTCAGCGCCGGCGCTTCCCGCCTTTTCATAACCGCGGTCTTTCGTCCGAAAAGATAATCGGCGGTCAGGGTCTTGGCTTTCTTTAAATCGGCGGACGTACCCTGAAAAATGACTTCTCCGCCGTGGCGGCCGGCGCCCGGACCAAGATCAACCACCCAATCCGCGGCTAAAATGGTCTGCGCGTCGTGCTCAACGACCAAAACCGTGTTTCCCAAATCGCGCAAGCGTCTGAGCGTTTCAATCAAACGCGCGTGATCCCGCGGATGCAAACCGACTGACGGCTCGTCCAGAATGTAAAGCACCCCGACCAACCGGGAGCCGATCTGGGTCGCGAGCCGTATTCTCTGTGCCTCTCCGCCAGCCAGAGTCGTTGACTCGCGCTCCAGCGTCAGATATTCGAGCCCCACATCAATTAAAAATTGCAGACGGCCGATGATTTCTTTGACAATCGGGGCGGCAATCGGCTTTTCCGAAACTTTTAAACCGCCGTCCAAAAGATTTTCAAAAAAATTTTTTGCGGCGCTGATATCCAAAGAACTTGTGTCATAAATGTTTTTTCCGGCTAAAAGCACGGCCAGTGCTTCTCTCATCAGCCGCCTGCCGCCGCAGGCCGGACATTTTTGAATCACCATGTATTTTTCAAGCTCGGCTCTTGTCCATTCCGACTCGGTTTCTTTCCAACGCCTTTTGAGATTCGGAATAACCCCCTCGAACTTTCCGTCCTTTTCTCCGTTCAAAATCAAGTCAATAACCTCCTTAGGCAATTCCTTGACCGGCACATTCAAAGAAAAATTATGGCGTTCCGCGAGTTCGGAGAGAATGTACCAGTACCAGCTTTGGCGGCCGACCCGATGGGACGCCGAAGCCCACGGCCTGATCGCTCCTTCGGCCAAGGTCAAATTTTTATTCGGAATGACCAGTTCCTGCGAAACCTCAAGCTGCGTTCCGAGTCCTGTGCAGGCCGGACAAGCGCCGTAAGGACTGTTAAATGAGAAAAGCCGCGGTTCTATCTGAGGCAAATTAATTTCGCATTCCGGGCAGGCGAACATTTCCGAAAAAATCAAATCATCGGACTTCCGCGCTTTTTTTCCGCTCTTAAAAACATTCGCCATCACCAATCCTTTGCCGATCTTCAGTCCGGTTTCCAGCGAATCGACAAGCCGCGGCTTGTCGATTCGCTTGTCAACGACCAGGCGATCGATGACCGCCTCAATGTCGTGAATTTTATATCTGTCCAATTTAAGCTCGATTGCTTCTTCAACGAGATGAATCGTCTTGTCGACTCTTACCCTTAAATAACCCGCCCTTTGAATTTCCTCCAAAATTCCGCGATGTTCGCCTTTCTTCCCGCGGATGACCGGCGCTAAAATCGCGATTTCGCTTTTAGCGGGCAATTTTAAAATTTGATCCGCGATTTGCGAAACGCTCTGTTTTGAAACCAGCCGGCCGCATTTGGGGCAGTGCGGTTTGCCGATTCTGGCGAAAAGAAGCCGGAGATAATCGTAAATTTCCGTAATCGTCCCGACGGTTGAACGCGGATTTTTTGAAATGCTTTTCTGGTCAATGGCGATGGCCGGACTCAAACCCTCTATCTTGTCCACGTCCGGCTTGTCCATCACGCCGAGGAACTGTCTGGCGTAAGAAGAAAGCGACTCAATGTAGCGGCGCTGGCCTTCGGCGTAGATCGTGTCAAAAGCCAAAGAGGATTTTCCGGAACCGGAAAGCCCCGTGATAACCACCAACTTGTCGCGGGGAATCTCAAGATCAATGTTTTTGAGATTATGAACCCTCGCGCCTTTAATAACGATTTTATCCATATTTAGTTTCGCATTATACATTAAACGTCCGAAACAGTAAAGTCCTGCATTAATATGAATCAATTTGCTCAATCAGCTCTTCCTATAATAAAAAGCCCGCACATAGTTGTGTGCGGGTATTTTGAAAAATTCAATTTATTGCGCGCCATCCCAGACGCGTTGAAGACAGCGATGCGCGCGTTCCATTCCGGTGTTTAGGTTGGGACTGGAAGCGTCGCCGGGCATTATTTCTATGGCTGTGCACTCTTGACTCAGGCCATTTCGTTTAATGAGGTCACGGAATGACGGCGAGGACAGAAGCCGGTTGATGCGTTCGGTAAGCGCCTGTTGCTGCGCGTAAATATCGTTCAATGCGGCATTATTTTCTTTTGTTCTCTTTGCCCAATCCAGCGTTGCGTTGCTCAAATCGTTAATGCGTTCATTGAGTCCTGCCGCGTACATATCCAGAGTGTCCGCGTGGGCGTTTATTCTGCCCCCCCAGTCGTTCAATTGCCCGGCTTTTGTGTTGCAGGCATTCACAAAGTTCTCGTCTTCAAATGTGCCCGTGCATTGAGCGTTATGAGCGATGACTTGCGCGTTTTGGTTGGCTGCCTCTGCGTCATGAGCGGCTAGATCTTTTTTGTAATTTGCGATCGCCCCGCTCAAAAGCTCGTCGGTGGCAATCAGCCGTTGTTCTTCCTGCGCGAGCGTCGCGGCTTTGGCTTCAGCGCTGTTTTTATCTTTTTGCAATTGCTCCAACTGACCCTTAAGATCATTTACGCGTTCAAGAATGTCGTTTGGAACCGCGGCAAACGAGTAATTCACCGTCAGCAAAAAAACAAAAACCATTGCCGTTTTCAACCACATTTTCACCAATTTCACCTCCTTGTTAAGGTTCTCGTTACGGTCGGATATTCCGACTGCGACAACCGGCCTATTCCGGTTGTGATTGGTAAATTAACACAACAAAAAAATATGTCAAGACCCCTGACGGTTCATCGGGGGTCTTTTGTTTGTTAGATAATTTCATCGGCCAGGCCGTAGTCAATCGCCTCTTTCGCGGTAAATATCTTTTCCGTCGCCATGTCTTTATAAATCGCGGCGATCTTTTTTCCGGTCTTTTCGGTAAGCAGTTCGCATATCTCTTTTTCAAATTCCTGAAGCATTTCGTCCTCATACTTCAAATCGCCCCTGTCAAGAGAATCGCCGCCCGAAAAAGTGAATCTTGGGCGATGAAGCAGCAGTTTGGCGTGGCGAAACATTTTTCGCTCATGGCCGCCTTGAAGAATAATCAAAGCCGCGGAAAACGCCTGTCCTGTCGCGACTGTGGTAATCTTAAAAGGATAACGGCCGGAAGTGAACATGTCGTAAATCGCTAAAGCCGAGGTCAGATTTCCTCCCTGGCTGTTAATGTAAACCGTTACGTCTGTGTCAGATTCGGACAAACGATTCAAACAATCTATCATTGCAAGATGAACCGCGGGCGTGATTTCGCCGAAAATGCAAATCATCCTTGCCTCTAAATCGGCACGGACGATTGAATCAGCCGATATTTTCTCGCCGTCGCATTTCGTCCTCTTCTGCGGTTTATCGTTCATCACTCACCTCCTTATGAAAATTGTTAAAGGCCAGTTGCTTTGATTCTAAAACGGACAAAGGGAGAAGTCAACAATATTTGAACATTTGCGGAATATGCGGTATATTTCAAGCCGTTCACCCCGTTAGATATCCTTTACTCAATATATACGCATTAAATATCAAAACGGGAAAAATGGCCAGCCATGCAAGAATTATCAAAAATATCTAACGGGGTAAAAAAATTAACGACAAAGAAAAAAATACCGGCCTTGCCGGGAGTATATTTTTTCAAAGATTCCCGCGGAAAGATAATGTATATCGGCAAGGCGGCAAATCTCCGCTCAAGGATCGGCTCTTATTTCAACAAAAGCGCTTCTTTAAACGCGGTCAAGTCCGCCATGCTTGAAAAAGCCGCTGAAATTGACTGGCAAATTTACGATTCCGAAATTGAAGCGCTCGTTTTGGAGGCGCGGCTGATTAAACGGCACCGCCCGAAATATAATGTCTTAATGAAAGACGACAAAAATTACTTTTTCGTCGGCGTTACGAAAGAAGAATGGCCGAGGGTTTTTATTACACATCAACCATTCGCCCGCGCTCAAAATTCACTCCCCGCTCACCACAAACTACTCACTAAGTATGTTGGCCCGTTTACGGACGGAGGAGCGTTAAAAATGACGCTCAAACTTTTAAGAAAAAACTTTCCGTACAAAACTTGTAAAAATCCTGTTTCAAAACCTTGCTTTTATCATCACCTCTCGCTTTGTCCCGCTCACTCCTCCGATAAAAACGCCGGGAAGAAATATCTGAGCGATTTAAAAAATTTAATTGCCGTTCTGAAAGGCGAAAAAAAATCGGTTCTGGTCAATTTAAAAAAGCGAATGAAAAACTTCGCCGCGCGAGAAGAATTTGAAAAAGCAGCCGACTTAAGAAACCAGCTGTTAAGTTTGGAAAATATTTTCAGTCATCGTCGGGTTGTTCTCGGCGCCGAAAATTTTACGGCCGAAAACAAAGAACAAAAAACCGAAAAACTGACGCAAGAACTGAAACAACTTTTCAATGCCGACATCAAGCAAATAGAATGTTATGATGTCTCAAACACTCAAGGTCAAAACGCAGTGGGCTCAATGGTTATTTTTTCCGCTAAAGATGGAAACTTTAAACCAAAAAAGAGCGATTACAGAAAATTCAAAATCAAGACCGTCGTGAGAATTGACGATCCTGCGATGATGGCGGAAATTCTGGAACGCCGCTTGAAACACGCCGAATGGCCATTACCTCAGCTTATCGTCCTTGATGGCGGTAAAGGACAATTAAGCGCGGGGCTGAAAATTCTTAAAAAACTTAAACTTTCCATACCTGTCTGCGCTCTCGCGAAAAAGGAGGAGGAATTATATTTGCCGGGACGGAAAAATCCCCTGCCTCTCAAATCCCTTTCATCCGAACTCGCCTTCCTTTTTCAAAGAATCCGCGACGAAGCCCACCGCTTCGCCGTTTCTTACCATCGCGCGCTCAGAAGCCGGGGGCTTGCCAAGTCGGGATAAGTCGTGCTATGCTTAAAATTAATGCTTGTCCGACTTGCCGCTCATATCATATCAAACGCCTTAGGAATCATAGCCGCCGGCTATTTTGTTCCTGGTTTTATTTTCAGCGGCGATTATTGGGATATTCTCAAAGTCGCTCTGATTTTAGCGGCCGTTAATTTCGCCCTGAAGCCGCTTTTGAAGCTGGTTTCGGGTTTCTTCATTTTTATCACCCTCGGCTTCTTCAATATAGTCATCAACATGTTCCTTTTGTGGCTCGTTGATTACTATTCGGCCGAGCTTACCATCCAAGGACTGACTCCGCTTTTTTGGAGCACTCTTATTTTAAGCGCCGTGAATATAATCATTTATTCTTCCGCTAAAAGAAAATAAATAACATGCAAACCTTATTATCCGTCATACAAATTGTTGTTTCCGTTCTTCTGATTGCCACGATTTTAATCCAACAGCGGGGAGAAGGACTCTCCTCCGTCTTTGGCGGCGGCGAAAGCATTTATCAGACCCGCCGGGGCATTGAAAAATGGCTTCATTACGCGACTATCGTTCTCGCGGTGTTATTTCTTGTTTCGGCTTTCGCCAATCTCGTTATTTAATAATTTACAAAATTTATAACGGCCTTGTTTCACTTTCTTGAAAATACAATTTCTTTTTTCCGTTCAAAAATAACGGGAGAATGGCCGAGTTTAAAGCAATGGCGGCGCCTGCCTCATGTTCTAAACAAGAGCGAGCGGTTTTTCATCGTCATTTTCATTTTTCTCTTCGTCGCTTCCTCAATCGCCCTTATCTATGGTTATTATCAAAGCAGAACGGTAGTTGTGCCGGCGGAAGGCGGGCAATACGCCGAAGGAATAGTCGGCCAACCGCGCTTCATCAATCCTATCCTGAGCCAGGCCAGCGACGCGGACCGCGATCTTGCCGAACTTATCTTTTCCGGACTTTTAAAATACGATTCCTCGGGAGAACTTAAACCGTTTTTAGCCGAAAGTTATAAAATAGAAGGCAATAAAGTTTATATTTTTTCGCTCAAACCGGGCGTAAAATGGCACGACAACGAAAATTTCTCGGCCGACGACGTAATTTTTACGATCGGGCTGATTCAAAACCCGGATTACAAAAGCCCTTTGCGGCCGAATTGGCAGGGAGTTCAAGTTGAAAAAATTGACGATCTGACGGTAAAATTCACCCTGCCCGCGCCTTACGCTCCGTTTTTGGAAAATCTGACCGTCGGCATTCTGCCCAAGCATCTTTGGCAAAATATTTCCGCGTCGGCTTTTCCTCTGGCCGATTACAATTTGCAGCCAATCGGCACCGGCCCTTTCCGGTTTAAAAACATCCAGAAAGACAAAATGGGTTCGGTAAATTCTTTGACTCTTGAAGTATGGCCTCAATATCACGGCCAAAAGCCGTATCTCGCGCAAATAATTTTTAAATTTTTTGACGGCGAAGACGAACTTTTGAACGCTTTTGAAAAAAGAGAGATTGAAGGGGTGAGCTTCGTGTCGGCAATAAACCTTGAACGAATAAACAAGTCGGGAGAGATCAACGTCTACTCTCTGAATCTTCCCAGATACTACGCCGTATTTTTCAATCAAACCAATTCAAAGCCGTTGGCCGACAGAAACGTCCGGCTGGCGCTCCAGTACGCGACGAACAAACAAGAGATTATTGAAAAAGTCCTTTTGGCCAAAGGAACGCCGGTTGATTCGCCGCTTCCCAAAGAACTTTTAAATCTCGCGCAGGACACCGCCAAAAAATACGATTTTTCAATTGAGAAAGCTAAAGAGATTCTGGCCGCCGGCGGCTGGCGGGATTCAAACAACGACGGCGTTTTGGAAAAGGCGTTTGAGAATGAAAATACTCCGACGCCGCTTGAGATTAACATCGTCACGACGCAATGGCCGGAACTGGTACAGGCGGCTCAAATCATACAAGAACAGTGGCAAAAAATCGGCGCCAAAATCAATCTTGAAATTCTCGACATCGGCGAAATTCAGCAAAATAAAATAATTCCGAGAAATTATCAGGCGATCCTGTTCGGCGAAGTCCTGGGACTGATACCCGATCCGTTTTCTTTCTGGCACTCCTCTCAGAAAAAATATCCGGGGCTGAATTTGGCGCTTTACGACAACCGCGACGCCGACAAACTTTTGGAAGACGCGCGCCAGATTTTGGACGCGGAGGAACGAGTAAAAAAATACGCGGAATTTCAAAAACTGGTGGTGAACGACGTTCCGGCCGTCTTCCTGTACAGCCCGTCCTATTTATACGCGGTCGGCAAAAAAATCAAAGGCGTTGATATTAAAAACATAGCCACGCCGTCTCAAAGATTCAACGGCGTTGAAAACTGGCACATCCAAACCAAAAGGGGTTGGAAATAAAAATGAGATTAGATACCACGAAATTAGACAAATCGAATATGCGCGGGGTGATCGTCAATTTCCCGAGTCAATTTAAATTCGGCATTGAAGCGGCCGGAACCATAAAACTCAAAACCGGATTTGAAAAGATATTCGTCTGCGGCATGGGCGGTTCGGCTCTGGCCGGCCTTTTGGCCGGAACATGGCTCCGGCTTGAGAAAAAACATTGTCCGATTCACGTCCTGCGTCAATATGATTTGCCGAAAATAGGCGGCAAAAAACCGTTAATCGTCTGCGTTTCCTATTCCGGCAACACGGAAGAAACTATTTCAAATTATAAGCAGGCCTTAAAAAACAAATATCAAACCGTTTCAGTAAGCGTCGGCGGTAAATTAAAGGCGCTGTGCGAAAAAAACAAAACTCCGTTCATTGCCCTGCCTTCAGACGACATTCCGCCCCGTCTGGCGGTCGGCTATATATTCGGAGCGCTCGCGGCGATCCTTGAAAAAAGCGGTTTCGCGGAAAATTTAAGTAAAAAGATTCTGACCGGCGCGGAAAAAATCAGGCCGATTGAATCGGAAAAATACGGCCGGACTCTGGCGGAAAAAATCAGCAAAAAAATTCCTATAATTTATTCTTCTTCGGATTATCATTCACTGGCTTATAACTGGAAAATACAATTCAACGAAAACGCCAAAATTCCGGCTTTTTGCAATTTTTTTCCGGAATTGAATCATAATGAAATGCTCGGCTTTAACTTTAAAGAATATGCCGACAAATTTCATATTTTAGTTTTGAAATCCGACAAGGAACACCCAAGAAACGCCAAGCGCGTGAATCTTACAGCCGAAATTCTGAAAAAAAACGGAGCCGCGCTTGATGTCGTGGCTCTCAAAGGCAAATCAAACTTTGAAAAAATTTTTAACGCCCTGATTCTCGGACACTGGACTTCTTATTATTTGGCTTTGCAAAAAGGCATTGATCCGGCGCCGATTGAAATGATTGAAGAATTTAAAAAGAAAATGGCCTGATTTGATATAGATATATCACTCAGTTTATTATATAATAAAGTTTTACCTCAATAGACGCTTTATAATTGCCCAGGTGGTGGAATTGGCAGACACGCAGCGTTCAGGGCGCTGTGGGAGCAATCTCGTGGGAGTTCAAATCTCCCCCTGGGCACATAATTAAACAAATAACTGATAACTGACGGCTGACGACGCTGCGAATTATCGCGAGTCGTGAGTGGTAAGTTGTAAGTTAGTTTTTATGACTCCATACAAACAACCTCAGAGACATTATCGCCGTTTTGAACGACGACCTGCCTCGCCGACGAGTCAAGGCGGGCCTGCCTCGCCAGCAAGCGGGAGTGCCCATTCGGCAAGCGGGCTAACGCACGCAGGCGGGCTTACCCGCCAACGGCCTCAACCGCAGGCGATAATACGCAGGGATTTTCGTCCGTCCGGCTTGCCTCGCCAGCAGGCGGGCCTGCCCGCGCAGACAGGCCAAAAAATCGTCCGTCGCGACTTGGATAAAACCCTCAGGATCATTCCTTTGGGGGGAGTTGAAGAAGTCGGACGCAACATGACCGTTGTCGAATACCAGGACGACATCATAATCATCGACATGGGCTTGCAATTTCCGGAAGAGGACATGCCAGGCATTGATTACATCATTCCAAACGTCAAATATCTTCAGGGAAAAGAAAAAAACATCCGTGGAGTGATAATCACCCACGCCCATTACGACCACATAGGCGCCATCCCTCATTTGATTCCCAAGCTCGGCAATCCCCCGATTTACAGCGCGGACCTGACTTTGGCGATCATTCGCAAACGACTTGAAGAGTATAAAACCTATCCGATCAAACTGGAAGCTCATATTATAAACAAAGATTCCAAATTGAAATTGGGCGCTTTTAACGTTGAATTTTTCGGCGTCAGCCATAACGTCCCGGCCTCGTTCGGCGTCATCGTCCGCACGCCGGCGGGAATCGTCCTCCATACCGGAGATTTCAAAATTGACGAACGCTCCCCGATCGCCGGAGTGACGGAATTGGACAAACTGAGCCGGATAAGCAGAGAAAAACCGCTCTTGCTGATGGCCGACAGCACCAACGCGCGCGAAATAGGAAAACAAGCCAGCGAATTGGACATTATGACCGACATTGAAGAAATCGTCAAAAGCGCCAAAGGCCGCCTGATTTTCGGCACTTTTTCTTCCCTGCTCGGCCGATTGAACGAAATCATTCAGGTCGGAGCGCGGCACGGAAAAAAGATAATCATTGAAGGACGGAGCATGAAGATAAACGTTGAAATCGCGAAACAACTGGGCTACATCACAATACCGAAAAATACCGTGATTCCGGTTGAAGAAATGAAGCGCTATCCCGACGACAAAATCATGGTTTTGGCGACCGGCGCTCAGGGCGAAGACAGGGCGGTTTTGATGAGAATCGCCAACCGCGAGCATCGCTTTATTGAGCCGGAACCCGGCGACACGTTCGTGTTTTCTTCCTCCGTCATTCCCGGAAATGAACGCACAGTCCAACGGCTGACGGACAAACTTTATCGGGAAGGAATAGAAGTTATTAACTATCGAATGATGGATATTCATGCCGGCGGCCACGCGAAACAGGAAGATTTGAAAAAAATGATTGAGACGGTTCAGCCGAAATTCTTCATGCCGATTGAGGGAAATCATTCATTTTTGCGGATTCACGCCAAAGTCGCGAAAAGAGCCGGCTATGACGATAAAAACATTTTGGTCGCGGATAACGGGCAAGTCGTCGCTTGCAAAGACGGCGTCTGCGCGCTGACCAAGGAGCGGGTGCCGACCGACTATGTTTTCGTTGACGGACTCGGAGTCGGCGATGTCGGACAGGTCGTCATTCGCGACCGCCAGATGCTGGCGGAAGACGGCATTTTCGTCGTGATTGCCGTGGTTGATTCAAAAACCGGCAAGGTTAAAGGGAGTCCGGATATTATTTCACGCGGCTTTATCTATCTTCGCGAATCAAAAGATCTTCTCCAGCAGGTCAGGAAAAGAATAAGGGATATTGTTGACAGATCGGCCCCGCCGGGACAGGAAACCGTAAACTGGGCTTACGTCCGGGACAACATCAGGGAACAAATCGGGCAATTTTTGTATTCCAAAACCCAGCGCAGACCAATGGTTCTGCCGGTGGTTATAGAAGTATAAGAAATGCCACGGCATTTCTTGAATTTCCGTCGCTCGGCCATCACGAAAATAAATTTTCGCGTGGCCTCGTTAGGAAATATAACACTATGCGCGTTCTCTCAGGCGTACAACCAAGCGGCGCCCTTCACATAGGAAATTATCTGGCCGCGATTAAACAATGGATTCCGCTCCAGGAAAAACACGAGTGCTTATTTTTTATCGTTGACTTGCATGCCGTCACCGTCCCCTACAAACCCCAAGACCTCAGGCAGAACGTCTGGAACGCGGCGCTTGACTATCTCGCTTTGGGGCTTGATCCGGCCAAAAGCACGATTTTCATCCAATCCCACGTCCATCAGCACGCGGAACTCGCCTGGCTTTTGGAAACAATAACGCCTCTCGGCGAACTTGAACGGATGACGCAATTCAAAGAAAAATCCAAGCACCGGCAAAAAGCGAACGTCGGACTCGGACTTTTCGCCTACCCGGCGCTTATGGCGGCCGATATTCTTTTATATAAAACCGAACTCATGCCGGTCGGCGAAGATCAGCTTCAGCACGTGGAACTGGCGAGAACACTGGCCAGAAAATTCAATCATCTTTTCGGCAGGACGTTTCCCGAACCGAAATCGCAAGTCGCGAAAATCGGCGCCAGAATAATGTCGCTGGCCGATCCGACAAAAAAAATGAGCAAGTCGCTTGGACCCGCCCATTTTCTCGCTATTTTTGAACCGGAAGAAGACATCCGTCAAAAAATCAAAAGCGCGGTTACGGACTCGGGAAAAGAAATAGTTTACGACGTCAAGAAAAAACCGGCAATTTCCAATCTTTTGACGATTTATTCTCTTTGCGCCGACAAACCGATAAGCGAAATAGAAAAACAATATCAAGGCAAGGGCTACGCTGGGTTTAAATCGGATTTGGCCGAAGTCGTCATTGAAACATTCCGTCCTTTCCGCAGAAAACGGGAGGAACTGCTCCAAAACATCACCGAAGTCAGAAACATTCTTAGCCGGGGCGCGGAAACGGCGCGAAGCATTGCCGAAAAAACAATGAAAGAGGTTAAGGAAAAAATGGGGCTCTTATAGCAAAAGGTCATCTCCGAACCCCAATTGAAAAACCGGTCATTTTGACCGGTTTTTTAAAATTTAATTTTTATTTAAGGACTCCCGCTACGTTAAGGAAAATTACGCTTGAAAAAAAGAAAAAACCGCACCCTAGCAGTGACATTGGTAAAAGCGCTATCCCTTCCCTTCTTGCGTAAATTATAGCGCCCGCGCCGACCACTGCGGAAGCAATCCCCGCAATAACACACAAGGCCAAAAACAGCATTTTCTTCACCTCGTCTTTCTCTCCGCGCCGAAACGAACGGAGACGATTGTTAAAGACCCTTTATTTTAACATTTAGTATAAAGAAAATTCAAATTATGTCAACACACCCTGCACACTCAAACAAGACAATCACCACTTCATCTGGAAATGCCCGAGAAATTCCTTATCGCTCTCTGACAAATGTGAGGCGTCAAAGTCGGAAAAATTTTCTTTGCCATCAGATGGGCTTTTTTCCTTTGCATCGTCTTCCCTATAATTTTTTTCTGCCATGGGCCGGTAACGGGGAAATGTGGCTTTATACGGGAGCAGTCCGACTTTCTGAGGATTTTTTTCCGCATCCGACTTTGTCAATCCTTTTTTTGCCTCATCTTCCTCCATCTTACGAGAAGCTATCAATCTAAAAAGCACAAAACCAAGATTAATCAATACCACGACCAAGACTATGTGCTTAAAAATTTGCATCTTTTGTTTTCCTCCTTTTTTAATTTTATTCCTTACTTCCGGGAAAACCGCACCGCAAAAAGGATCGCGCCTGCCAAGAGCGCGTGTGCAACCAGCAACATCGCAATCTCCGACGACATTCCGGCGGCGAAGCTGATAAACCCTCCGATAGACAATCCGTACAGATAATGTGCCATTCTTTCACCCCTCTCAATCATATTTAATTGTTAAACTTCTTTCACAAAGTATAACAAAATTTAAAGCTTCTGTCAAGTAGCATGCTCTATTGACTTTAACGGCAAATATGATATTATACACATAAACAGAGTATGAACTTTTACAAGAAAGCGGGGTGGATGAGTGGCACACATAATTTTAGTCAGGCACGGCGAGACCGAAGCCAACCGGCTGGGCATTTATCAAGGAAAGATTACCGACCCTTTTTTAAACTTGACCGGCAATCGTCAGGCGGATGCGGCTTCCGAAGCGCTGAAAGATTTTCAAATTGAAAAAATCTATTCAAGCACGAGTATGAGAGCCATAGAAACCGCGGAAAACATCAATAATTATCACGAAAAAAGCATTTTCGCGACCGACGAACTGTTGGAAATAGACCACGGCCTTTTTGACGGCAAAACCTTAGAGCAGATAAAGATTGAATATCCCGAGATTTTGGAGGTTTGGTGGAATCACCCGGAAAAAGTCAAATTTCCGAAGGGCGAAACGCTTAAAGGCGCGCACCGACGGGTCACACAATTCATTAACGACGTCATTACTGGCATAACGCGGGAGATTCGCTCCGTAAACGACAATAGCGACGTTCTTATCGTCTCCCACGGTGGAGCAATTACCTTAATGCTGATGAGTATTTTGGAAATCCCGCTTCGCAATTTCAGAAAATTTCCGCGCATCTCAAATACCGGCGTAACTTTAATCAAGGTAACGGAAAAAGGCCCTTCAATTATCGCCGTCAATAATACCTGTCATTGGAACTGCCGCACCAACAATCTCCGCCAACTCATTAAACCTAAAAAAACCGAGCAATAAAAAATCAGCAATAAAATCCTCTTTTTAAGAGGATTTTTTAATTATTATCGTCAGCATTTTCTTTTTTTCTTCAAGTATTTTCTTTGTTTTCGCTTCAAGGTTCAACCGCAACAGCGGCTCGGTATTGGAAGACCGGACGTTAAACCACCAGTCCTTGTATTCCACGGACAAGCCATCAACTTTGGAAACGCGACCGTCAGAAAATTTCTTTTCCAAGTTTTTTATTATCCCGAACTTATCCTTAACTTCAAAATTTATCTCGCCGGAAGCGAAATACCGCTCAAACGGCTTTATCAGCTCCGAGAGCGGCTTTTTTTCTTGAGCCACGATTTTTAATACTTTCATCATCGTGAAAATTCCGGAATCGGCGTTGAAAAAATCTCTGAAATAATAATGCCCCGAAAGTTCTCCGCCAAAAACAACGCCTTCTTTCCATAAGTGCTCCTTGAAAAAACTATGCCCTATCCGGCTGACGAACGGTCGTCCCCCTTTTTCCGCGATTGCCTCCCTCACGACCCGGCTTGAATTGACGCCGAAAGCGATTTTTGCTTTGGGGTATTTTTTAAGATATTCGCCGGCCAGCAAAGCGGTTATAAAATCGGCCCTCGCCGGCCGGCCTTCGGCGGTCAAAAAAACAACCCTATCGCCGTCTCCGTCAAAAGCAATGCCCGCGTCGGCTTTCTTTTTTCGCATTAAATTCTTCAAGTCATTCAGCGTATCTTCCTTCAAAGGATTGGCTTCGTGGTTCGGAAAACCGCAATCAATCTTAAAATATAGAGGAAAAACTTTAATTCTTTTGATTTTTTTAAAAAGCTTGGGCAAAATTAAACCGGCCATGCCGTTGCCGCTGTCTATGGCTATTTTCAAATCCGGCATTTCAATATTTTTAATTTGCCAAAGCATAAAATTAACATATTTTTTAAAAAGCAATTTCTTTTTTAAAGTTCCTTTTTTGACAGACGCCGCAAATTTTGCTCTTAAAGCAAATGCTTTTATCTCTTCAAGCCCGGTTTCCTCTCCAACCGGCCTTGCTTGTTTCAATGTGAATTTTAAGCCGTTATATTTGGCCGGGTTATGGGAAGCGGTAACCATCGCTCCGCCGTCCGCTTTTGCTTTATTTACGGCAAAATAAAACATCGGCGTCGTCGCAAGCCCGATGTCAATAATTTTTCCGCCTTGTTCCAAAATGCCGCGGACAAGCGCCTTTTTTAATCCGGGTGAGGAAATCCTCGCGTCGGAACCGACAACAATTACCGGTTGCTTCCTTGCTTTTTTTGTCAGCCACACGGCGAAGGCCCTGCCGACAAGATAAACCGTCTCCTCGTTAATCTCTCCGGGATAAACCCCCCTGACGTCGTACGCCTTAAAAATTGACGGATTGATGGACATATAGTTATATGTATATTATACCATATGTCATTTTCCATAGGCATCGTCGGCCTTCCAAACGTAGGCAAATCAACGCTGTTCAAGGCGCTGACGAAAAAACAAGTCGACATCGCCAATTACCCTTTTTGCACCATTGATCCCAATGTCGGCGTTGTCGCGGTCCCGGACGAGCGGCTTGAAAAATTAGCCGCTTTTTCCCGTTCCAAAAAAATTGTCCCGACGGCCATTGAATTCGTTGACATCGCCGGACTGGTCGCCGGAGCCCACAAAGGCGAGGGGCTGGGCAATCAATTCCTCTCTCACATCAGGGAAGTTGCCGCCATCGCCGAAGTCGTAAGAATTTTTGAAGATCAAAACATCATCCACACTTCCGGAAAAATCAATCCCCTGAGCGACGTTGAAACGATTAATCTTGAATTAATTCTCGCCGATTTGGCGGCGGTTTCCAAGCGCCTGGAAAAAATAAGCCGGGAAGCGAAAAGCGGCAGGAAAGAAGCGATTTTGGAGCGCGATCTTTTGGAAAAAATCAAAAAAGTCATTGAAGAACAAAAATTCGCCTCGCAGGTTGACGTTTCGCAAGCCGAGGAACCGATTTTAAAAAGCCTGAATTTGCTTACCGTAAAGCCGATTCTTTACGTTTTAAACAAAAAATCAGGCGGGGTGAATTTGGATGAAATGAACGATCCTCGCTATTCGGAACTTATGGATTTTTTCAGAAACAATAACGCGGTCTGGACGGTTGTCGACGCAAAAATCGAAGAAGAACTAAGTGAAATATCCGACGATGAAAAAGAGGAATATCAGAAAGCGTTGAATTTAAAAGACGACGGCGGTGTCGGACGGTTGATAGTTAAAAGCTACGAACTCCTGAATTTAATCACTTTTCTGACCACCGGCGAAGACGAGACGCGCGCCTGGACCATTCCCGCCGGCTCGACGGCTCCCCGCGCCGGACGCGCGATTCACGGCGATTTTGAGGAAAAATTCATCAAAGCCGAAATCGTCAATTGGCGAACGCTACTTGAAATCGGTTCTTACGCCGCGGCCCGCGAAAAAGGTTTAATCAAAACCGAAGGCCGAGAATACGTCGTTCAAGACGGCGATGTAATTGAATTTAAAATTTAAATTTGACTAATTATTTTTTCGTTGTAAAATCAAAACAACGGTTCATTAATAACTTTTAAAAAGGAGGTGGTTCGTTTGAGCGGTTTTCATTGGCTGATTTTGCCGGCCGCCCTGTTGATATCCGCGTTATTTATCCCATTCCTGTTCAAGCACAGATTCATCGCCGGAAAAACGATTGGCTCGGCTTTGCGTCGGGCCCGTAAATGCGAAAAAAGCGGAATTGCCGCTTCCATTGATCATTTAGGCGAAGACATTAGATCGGTTGAACAAGTAGCGGTTGAGATAGAGGAATATCTTAATTTAATTGACAAAATTAAAAAGAACGGCTTAAAAGCGAACATTGCCGTTAAACCAACTTCTCTCGGACTCGCGCTGCCGGCCGCCAATCGCCCGGCTGGAAAAATGATTTTCGCCGTCGCGATTGAAATCATCACCCAAAAAGCGAAACGGGAAAATATGTCGGTCTGGCTTGACATGGAAGATTCGCGCTTCACTCATAATACCGTTGATATCGCGATTTGGCTGAACGAACTCGGGTGTCGGAACATTGGAGTAGCCATTCAGGCCTATTTGAAGCGGAGCAAAGCGGATGTTGAACTGCTGTGCCGCCATAAAATCCCGATACGTCTATGTAAGGGAATTTACCGCGAAAAACCGGACATTGCGCTTCAAAAAGACGGCGAAATCAGAAACAACTTCCTGGAACTGGCGCGATTCATTCTCGAAAACAAAAGCCCGATCGCCGTCGCGACTCACGATCCTTTAATTATTCGGGAAATCGTCGATCTCACGAAAAAGGGCGACGACATCGGCCAACTGATTGAATTTCAAATGCTGCTCGGAAAACGAACCCGTCTTCTGCGAAAACTCACCGCGGAAGGCCATCAAACGCGGATTTACATTCCTTACGGCAAACGCTGGCTGCGCTACGCCTTTCGGCGCCTCAAAGAAGGCAAACTCCTGAAATTATTATTTTCTTAACCCTCTATTAAATAGAGGGTTTTAAATTATTGACATCCTTTTATTTAACTGCTAAACTGGATTTCATGACAAACGAAAAGAAACAGAATTTCTACGAACTTGGCTACCATCTTTCTCCGGAAATCCCGGAGGCGGAATTGTCGCCGTCAACGGATAAAATCAAGTCCCTAATTGAAAAATTGAACGGCGAAGTTAAATTCGGCGACGTGAAAAAAAGACGGCTCGCTTATCCGCTTCAAAAACACGCCGAGAGTTATTTCGGTTTCGTTAAATTCATTCTGGAGCCTGAAAAAATGGAAAAACTGAAAAACGAATTGAAACTGGACAAGCAAGTTCTTCGTTTTCTTGTTCTCTCCCTGAAACCGGAAGAAGCCGAGCAAAAGCCGGGCTTGCCTCCGTTTTTGGCGTCGATCGCCGCCGTTCCGCCCATGTCTCAAAAGAAAAGAACGGTAAGCGAACCGAAACAGCCGGAAACCGCGGCCCCGACGGCAGCCGAAACCAAAAAAGCCATGGAAGAACTTGACGTAACATTGGAAAAAATTTTGGGAAACGAACCTCCCAAAAATAATTAATTACTAATTTTTCAAAAAAATGAACCTCAATAAAGTGATGATTTTAGGAAATATCACCCGCGACCCGGAGATGCGGACAACGCCCGCAGGAAAAGCCGTGGTAACGCTCGGAGTCGCGACGAATCGGCGCTGGACGAACGCGAGCGGCCAGAAACAGGAACAGGCCGAATTTCATAATGTCGTGCTTTGGGGCCGGCTCGCCGAAATAGCCAATCAATATCTTGCCAAAGGCGCTTTGGTCCTCATCGAAGGCCGGCTTCAGACAAGAACATGGGAGGGACAGGACGGAGTAAAAAGATACCGGACCGAAATCATCGCCGAGAACATGCAGATGGGGCCAAGACTGGCGGGTGCGGCAAAAGCGACCGCCAATAACGATATTTCGCGTGAAGAAAAAATGGATGATTTGCCTATAATTGAAGAAGAAACCGGAGAAATAGAAGCAAAAGACATACCGTTTTAAGAATTAAAAATATATGAATTTTCAGGAAAAATCTTGTTATTTTTGCAAAAATAACATCAAGTACGTCGATTACAAAGAATCGGAATTTTTAAGAAATTTCATCAATTTCCAGGGAAAAATATATCCGAGAAAAAAAACCGGCGTTTGCACGAAACATCAGCGTTCGCTTGTTCAGGCCGTAAAACGCGCCAGGACCATGGCTCTCTTGTCCGCCACTTCAAGATAATGTTCCATAAAAAAAATCTCTCCCTTGAACAAGGGAGAGATTTTTTATTTTCTATTTTTCTATTTTATTCAAATCGGCCAATATCTGTTTCGTCACTTGCGGGTTTTCTTTGAGAAATTGTTTTGACACTTCCATGCCCTGGCCGAGCTTCGCGTCGTGATAATTAAGCCAACTGCCGCTCTTGTTTATAACGCCGTATTTAATCGCGGTATTGATGATATCGCCTTCGTAAGAAATCCCTTCGTTGTACATAATGTCGAATTCCGCGGTCTTAAAAGGGGGGGCGACTTTATTTTTCACCACCTTCGCGTTCACGCGGTTGCCGACGATATCCTCCCCTTTCTTAATCTGAGCCGACCGCCTGACTTCAATTCTTACCGAAGAATAAAATTTCAGGGCTTTGCCGCCGGGCGTCGTTTCCGGATTGCCGAACATCACGCCGATTTTTGTTCTGATCTGATTAATAAAAATAATGGTTGATCCGCTTTTGCTGGCGATTGAAGTCAATTTTCTCAATGCCTGCGACATCAAACGCGCCTGAAGGCCGATGTGCTGATCGCCGATTTCGCCCTCAATCTCGGCTCGCGGCGTCAAAGCGGCCACGGAGTCAACGACAATCACGTCAACGGCCCCGGACTTGACCAAGCTCTCCACGATTTGAAGCGCCTGCTCCCCGGAATCCGGCTGAGAAATTAGCAGATCGTCAACTTTAACGCCGATTTTTTTGGCGTATTCCGGATCAAGAGCGTGTTCGGCGTCAATAAACGCCGCAAGTCCCTTTTTCTTCTGCGCTTCGGCCACAATATGAAGAGCTAGGGTCGTCTTGCCGGAACTTTCATGACCGTAAATTTCAATTATTCGGCCTTTCGGCACGCCGCCAACGCCCAAAGCAATATCCAAAGAAATTGAACCCGTGGGGATAGCGTCAACGTCAACTTTTTTGACTTCGCCCAATTTCATAATCGTCCCTTCGCCGAACCGCTCGCGAAGCTCTTTTACCGTCTCGGACAACACCCTGACTTTTTCGTTTTTTTCTTCGTTTGACGTAGCCATAAATTGTATCGATGCCAATATACGAATTTATACTAATTATACGAATGCGGAAATTTAAAACAGTATTTTATTCGTATTATTAGTATGCATTAGTATATTAGTATCGCGTTTATTGCTGTAATATTATTTTTCTGCTTATTAATTTGCTTTTGCCGAATTTATTGGCGGCTTTAATTTCAATCAAATTCAGACCGGCGCTTAAATTGACGTAATCGAAAAATTTTCCTTCTTTGGAGACCTCCAGCCGCCTGCCGTTAACGGTCAGATCGGCGCCAATCTCCGCCAATCCTTTCAGAGTCAAACTCGGATTCAAGGTTACGAAATCATTCGCCGGATCCTCAAGAATCAGCTTCGGCGGGCCGATTAAAAATTTCATTTGATGCCAGAAGAACAAAAATATCGCCAAAAAAACGAGTAAAGCGACAAAAACGGAAAAAATTTTCGGAGTAATGACAAAAACCGATTTATTTCCGGACAGAATTTTTCCTGATTTAACCCCGCCAAACCCGTCCGTCTGCCGATCTTTTTGGTCCGATAAACCCCGTTCCTTCCTATATTGATCGATTATTTCATTCGCGTCAAGATTCAAGACCTTGGCGCATCTTTTCAAGAAACCGACGATAAAAACGCCTGACGGCAATTTGTCGTATTGGCCGCTTTCCAGCCGCGTCAAATATTTTTTTTGAATTTTAGTCAAAATCGCCAGATTCTCAAGAGCCAAACCCATTGACTCTCTGGCTTGTTTCAGTCGCTCGGCTAATTTTTTGTCCGACTCAATATTCACCATATTCTTCTTTTGAAACCAATATCTCGCGCGGCTTGGCGCCGTCACCCGGACCTATGACTCCTTCTTCTTCAAGCATATCCAGCAGCCGTGCCGCCCTGGCGTAACCGATTCTTAAGCGCCTTTGAAGCAATGAAGCCGAGGCCTTGCCTGCTTCAACGACCAGTTTCCTTGCCTGCAAATAAAGTTCATCGTCTCCTCCCTGGCCGGAATCGTCGTCAAAATTCAATTCTTTCGGAAAATCCTTTTGTTCCAAAGCGCTGCTCAAGCCGCCGGTTTCGCTTTGGACCTCGCCGCTTTCTCCGAATATCCCGCTCGCGTTTTTCATGTATTCAACGACCTTTTTAATTTCCTGCTCGGTTAAAAAACTTCCCTGAATGCGCCGGGGTTTGAGCGAATCGGCGGACAGGAAAAGCATATCGCCGCTGCCGAGCAATTTTTCCGCTCCGGCCATGTCAAGAATCGTCCGTGAATCGATTTGGCTGGCGACTTGAAAAGCAATACGGCTTGTGATGTTCGCTTTGATCAAACCGGTAATGACTTCAACCGACGGCCGCTGGGTTGAAACAATCAAATGAATGCCCACGGCCCGGGCCATTTGGGCCAGCCGGACGATTGAACCTTCCACCTCTCTCGGAAAAGCGGCCATTAAATCCGCCAATTCGTCAATCATAATGACGATATACGGCAGACGTCCATCTTGGGGATTTTTTCCGTTGATTTTGGAATTGTATGAACCGATGTCTCTGGCTCCGACCTGTTCCAATTTCTCGTATCTCCTTTCCATTTCTCCGACCGCCCAGCGCAAAGCATTGATTGCTTTGCGGCCTTCGGTAATCACCGGACTCAAAAGATGCGGAATTCCGTTGTAAACCGAAAGTTCCACTCTTTTGGGATCAATAAAAATAAATTTCAAAACTTTGGGGGAATTGCGGTAAAGAAAACTGATGATGATGTCGTGGATGCAGACCGATTTTCCGGAACCAGTGCTGCCGGCGATCAAAAGATGAGGCATTCGGCCCAAATCGGCGTATACCGGACTGCCGGTGACGTCCCTGCCGAGCGCGAAAGTCAGAGACGAAGGCGCTTCGTTAAACGCTTCAATTTCCAACAAATTTTTCAGACGGACGAGCGAGGCGATCTTATTCGGAATTTCAATGCCGACCAGGGATCTCCCCGGAATCGGCGCTTCTATTCTGATGGGGTGCGCCGCCAAAGCGAGAGCCAAATCGTTTTGAAGAGCCATGATGCGGGATAATTTGATGCCCTGAGCCGGCTTTAAAGTATATTGGGTGACGGTCGGGCCGACGTTGACCTCGCCCATTTCAACGTCAATTCCGAAATTTTCAAGCGTCCGCTTGATTATGTTGGCGTTGGCTCTGATGTCTCCGCTTGAAGGAACTCCTCTTTCCTCGTCCAAAAATTTTAAAGACGGCGGCGAATAATCGTCTTCCATGGGCGAGGCCGCGCTTTCGACTGTTTCAAATTCTCCTTCTTCGTCCGTCAATTCGCGCTCAACTCCTTTTTCTTCTTGTTCCGAGCCGATTTTCTTTATCTCAAAAACCGGCGGATTGGAAAAAAAACTGGTTACAAAATTGCCTCGCCCCGTTTCGTTTTGAATTTGAGGCGGCGCGGGCTCGGATTCGCGCGCTTCAATAATCTTGTCGCTACCCGAAGGCGAAAAAAACGGCAACGCCTTAATCGGCGCCGAAGATGCGACTTCCGATTCCGCCGCTTCCTCCTGGATTATTTTCTCCTCACCAACCGTTTCGCGTTTTTGCCAAAAATCGCGAGGCGAAACATTCGCGGCGATTAAAACGGAGATTAAAAATCCGGCGGCGAAAATCACCAGCGCGGCCCAAAATCCGAAGAAATGCAAAAAGGGATAAGCAAAAAGAAATCCCAGCCACCCGCCCTGAAAATTTTGGCCGAAAAGCTCAAAAAGCCCCAAAAGAGTCAAAAGAAAAAGACCGGCGCCGAAAAGAGTATGAAAAAAAACGCTCTTCTTTTTTTCGCCCAGCTCCTCAACCGGACTTTTACCGAATAAAAAAATGATTCCGATTGCCGCGAACACGGCCGGCAAAACATAGTATCCCCATCCGAAAATCAAAGTCGTTAAATTATAAAAAATTTCTCCGCCCCTGCCGGTGAGATTGAAAAAACTTAGCGCGACAAGCGCCGCGCCGGCGAGAAAAATAACGCCCCAGACCGCTCTTTTGGTGTCATGCGAAAGATTAAACCGGCTTCGCGCTTCGCCCCGTCTCGGCGGGACCTCGCTCTGTTCGCTTTTGTTTTTATTGCTTCTGAACGCCATGTTCTTTCTTCCTTTATACCACAAAATCAAAAACAATAAAAGCCCCGTTTATTGAGGGGCTTTTCATTTTTTTTGTCTGTACTTTTTGGGAATGAAGCTTAAAAGCGCTTTCCGCTGATTCTCGGAAAATCTGTCCCAAATTTTTTCAATTTGATAAATGTTTCTGTGGCTGACGAATTTATCGTCTTCGCTGCTGTTAAAAAGAATGTGGGCAAGTTCATGAACAAGGGTCTTGGCAAGGTCATCGCAAGTGGGATGTTCTTTTCGCGAAGGATTCAGATAGATGATATTATTGCCGAAATCTGTCATGCCGCACAGGACTTCGGATGGCCCTTCTCCTTCATATCGCAAATTCGGTTTCATCTGGATTTGCCATTCCTCGCTCCTAAGTATTTGGATGAATCTCCGAAAAAACCAATTTACAAGCCAATCGCCGCTGCTTAACTTCCTGTCTCTCTTCTCCCGCGGCACTTTTTCATCACCCCCTTTTAATCGCCAAAGACAAGTTCGCGCCTTTAAAATTTTTAAATAACTAATGTCAGAATAATATTAAAATAAACAAAAAGCAAGCCCCGTTAGAAGCCGTGGCTTCTAACGGGGCAAGACCCGACACAAAACTTATTACGTGCGGGATAAACCCCGTTAGAAATAAGACGCTTTTGGCGTCTGCCGCAGCTTTGTGCGGATTTCTAACGGGGTAAACCCGTCGCGTTGCTATTTCTTTGGAGCGACTTCTTTGATTTCCGGCAATTTGACGTTGACCGGGATGGATTTGTTCAAGAGACAGCTGAAGCCGTCGCTGTCGGTAACTTTCAACGAAACCGATTTGTTTGATTTTTCCGCGACTTCATTGAAAGTAATTTTCGGATTTTGAACTGTCTCGCATCCGGTCGCCGGGGTCTTGCAAATCGCGTCTTGGAAAGTCCAGAGCCAATCCGAGATTGACGTTCCGCCGTAAACAATTGATTTGTCTTTGAATTCCACCGTTTCAAGAGCCGAAGGAGTTTTGGGTGTCCATTCAAAATCAACTCTTGGATATTGATGAGCGGCTGTGCCGAACGACGGGCCGTTAACCCAGGAAGATTCGCTGTTTTCGGTGTCCCAGATCTTGGCTCGCCAATAATAAGTCGTGCCATAATTTAACTTTCCCGAAGGGACGGTGTAGGTACGGCCGCTTGACGCGACTTTCCCGGTATCAACTTCGGCCGGGAACGGAAAAACGGGATCGCTGTCAACCTGAACCTGATAAGCGCTCTGGGTGGGAACGACAACCGTTACGCCGTAATTTGTTCCATTGAAGCGAATCCAGCCAATGTTTTCCGAACCCCAGACATACCCTTCCAGATTGTTGCCGTTTTTGTAGATGCCATAGGTTGAGCCGTTTGTGGCGGTGCCGGAAAGTTTTATCCAGCCGCGGTCGCCGCCGAAACTTTTGTAACGAAGCACTCTTGCCCAACCGGTTACCTGATTGTTTGACAAGTTCAATTTCGCGCGGCAATTACCCGAGCAGGGCGCGCCGGAGATATTTTCATCGCTTGAGTTAATCGCGCCGTCGCCGTTATAATCGCCGAAACTGATCCAGCCGATTCTTGAAGACCATGCGTAACCGGAAAAATTTCCGTTCCCGGAATCAATTTTAACGCTGTAAGCGGACATGGCGGTTCCGGCCGCCGGACAGCCGGAGCTGCCGTTTGATTTGCCGTCATTGTCCGTATCGCAATTTGACGAGTTGAAGCTTATCCAGCGGATGTTTGTTGACCATGCCCATCCTTTTGAAAACCACATGGCGGAGGAAAGATCCCAGGAAAGCGTCGGCTGCAAAGCGGCAACACAAGAGTCGCCGGGAATAACGGTTAGATTGGTTGGAACAACGCTTACGCCTGGCGCGGCCACCGCCACGGTCGTAAAATTTAAAATCGTTCCTTTTGAAGTGCCTGAACTGTTTGAAGCCGCGGCTCTGAAGTAATAGGTTGCGCCGGAGGAAAGACCGGAAATTGACGCGCTGTAACTAACGGCCGATGTTCCGCTACCGAGATTTTGAGTCGGCGAGGTGGTGTTAAAAGTTGAAAGGGAAGCGGAAGTCCCCCATTCAAACCAGGCGCTTGTTGCCAAGCCGTTCGGATTTGCCGAACCATTTAAAGCGGCGCCGTTGGCCGTAACCGAACTTACGGGATTTGTCGATACGCCTGGAGAGTTCGCGTTAAAATTCGCGGTTACCGATTGAGCGGAATTCATCGTTACGACGCAGATGCCGGTCCCGGAACATCCGGCGCCGGACCAGCCGGTGAAGGTTGAGCCGCCGGATACCGAAGCGGTGAGAGTGACCGATGTGCCGTCAATATAGTTTTCGGAACAATCAGCGCCGCAATTTATACCCGCCGGAGACGAAGTCACGGTGCCGGAACCGGAGCCTGATTTGGAAACGGTAAGGGTTTTTGTGTTAAAAGTTTGGCCGAAAGCCGCGTTCACCGATTTATCCGCGTCAATATTAACGGTACAGGTTGTCCCGCTCCCCGTACAAGCACCCGTCCAGTTTAAAAATACGGCGCCGTTGGTATTAGAAGCGGTTAATGTCACCGAAGTTCCATAATTGTAGACCTCGGAACAATCAGCGCCGCAATTTATGCCCGAGGGAGAGGAGGTCACGGTGCCGTTGGCGGCGCCCGCGGAAGATTTGGTGACCGTAAGAGTTCTTTTAGCTATTGTCAAAGTATAAGTTGTTTTATAGATCTGCTTTATACTAAGATACTTATCTGTTGCCTCAATTGTAATAGGATAAACTCCCGGTGTTGCTCCTCCGCCGGCAGTAAAGGTTAAAGTTGAATTGCAAGTAGGCGTGCACGAAGATAAAGAAAAAGCAGCGGTGACTCCTGACGGCAAACCGGAAATACTAAAATCAACAGGACCAACATTTGGCCCGCCGCTTACATGAGTGACGGTTACAGTCGTTGAAACAGCAGTTTCTTTTCCTAAAACTATTTGTCCTGAAGCGGGATTAACTCCTGTTGAAACATCGCGAGTGGTGTAAGAAACAATTGAACCAAAACCCTTCCCTCCAGAATTTTCGGCAATAGCGCAGTAGTAATAGGTAGTAGTGCGGGAATGAGAAAGACCTACGCCCGCGGTATTAAAAGAAACTGAACTTGTCCCGCTGCCAAGAGATTTTTGAGTGTTAGTGAGTTCAGGATACCTGTATCCAAAAGTATCATTACAAGAACCGGGATTGGTGGAACTGTACCGAAACCAAGCTGTCGTGGCGAAGCCATTGGGATTAGCCGTGCCATTAAGTTGCGCGTAGTAGGAAGAAACATCACTAGCCGGAGAAGTGGTAACCGTAGGGGGCACGGGGAGAGAAGGCCCAAAAGCTCTGAGTTCGTAAGTATAATGCCTGGCGACCGCGTTATACGGCGAACCATAATTCGCCTTTCCTGTCGCTTTGATTCTGATTGCCGAAACATTGGACCACGAACCCGTTTGTGTGTTTGTTTTCGTGGACGCCAAATTTATCGTATTTTCGGTTCCAGTCATTACATCTAGCCAATTACCTCCGATGTTTAACGCCACGATCCACGATACTGAAGGGCTATACTGGCCTAATTCAAATCTGTGGGCAATTTCTACTTTATTCAAGCTAACCGCTTGAGGAAAAGTTACCAAAGCACTGTACGAAAAATTACAATTTGTAATATATGATACGCATTCGCCTTCATAATAAGTGGTGGTACTATCATTATCTCTGATATTATTAGGTACGCCATTAACTTTCGCAACAGATGTGCCGGAATCTAATGCGCCGGAAGCTGTTGAACCGGGATCAAGACTCCAATTCACGTCAGCCGCCAGAACACCGTTAATTCCAAAAAAACCGAAGCCGATAAGGGCGGTGAAAATAATTACCGAAAATAAAAGCGCGAGGTTCTTTTTCATGATAATGTCTCTTAAAACTTGAAATATGAATTGCTAAGGCAAGACCAACAATGACACTTTTACGGCGTTGAATTCCTGCTTTGTTTTGATGTTTTCCGCGGCTTCAGCCGTGACGGTATCCCCGACTTTAAGGTCGGATAGCGGAATTTTCTTTTCTTCAGGCCCGACCGGCACGCCTTCCGGCCCTATTATCGGAGAGGGCGGCATAGTTAAATCAACCTTGACTATCGGCGCATCCTTGCCGACGGTAATTTTCCTTATTTCTTTTTTCGGCTCCTTGCCCGGCAAAATCCTTTCGGTCAAAGAAGAAATTTCAAGTTCAATCACATCGCCTTGAATTGATTTTATCTCGCCCGAAACCGAGCGGATGTCCTCCGGCAGTGGCGGATAAAACACCTCCAGCGCCCTGTTGAGCTCGGAGACCTCTTGGGCGCTTTCTTGCTTGCCCGTCTCTACCCCGGCCTGCTTGCCGGATTCATACCCCGATTTTTGGCCATACCAAAAACCCGCGCCAAAACCAACGGCACAACCGACAGTAATCGCGACAACCGCGATAAGAACGTATTTCAAATAATTTTTCATATTGTGTCTTAAAACTTATAACTTAAAACTGACATGAGGTGTCATCCTGAACGCAGTGAAGGATCTCAAGAGATTCTTCCCCCGCCTTGGCGGGGTCAGAATGACAGCTCGCTTTTATTATATCACTTTTTAATCAATTTCGGTACTATCTGCTCGTAATCCTCCAGATTGAAACGGACAACCTGGCTCTGAACCGCGATTTCGTCAACTTCAAAACTCTTTACGATCGCGCCGGCGATGAAAGCAATCGCCTTATAAAAAGTAAAAAATATCAGCGATATCACAATCAAAGACACTATCAGATAAACCTGTTCGCGAAGTTTAATCTGCTTTAATTTCGTTAAAATGTTTAAATTTTGCACTATCATTTTAATTTTTATTAATTACGGGGCCGTATATATTTTCCCCGAATAATTGATTCTTGAAGGATTGTAAAGCCCCTGAAGTCCGACCAATGCAATCTCGGAAAATTTGACGAAATGAGGCAATTTTTCCGCCTCTTTCAAATAGTTCAAAAAATTGGGCAATGTTCCGTCAATCGTCGCCCGGAAAACCATTCCGGCCGGCTCGCCGCCTTCAGCCGAAGTTATCTGCTGGCCGATGGCCAACTGGGCGGCCAAACCGTTCTTCTCCGCCAGTTTGTCCAATTTATTGAAATAAACGAACAAATCGTCGGCTTTGGGCAGGGCGCTTTCCAAAACCGGGAGATTGGGCTCTATGATTTTATAATCGGCCTGAAGGCGCGTCAATGATTCGGCTTTTTGATCCCAAACCGCGATAAGGGTTCTTTTTGTCCTTACGGCCTCGCTATTGACGGCAATCTGTCTTGATGTATAAAAAACCACTCCGCCGGTCAAAATCAAAACCAGCGTTAATCGCAAAACGACGGATAAAAGATATTCTTTAAAAATATTCATATTTTCTGGCGAATTTATTTATCTTGCTTTCCATTTGAATGAAATCGTGAATAGGATATTCTGCGTTTGAACCAAACTTCCCAGCGGCAAATTCACGTCGGAGAAATCGGGAGAGTTTTCAAGCTTATTTTTGAAAAGCAGGGCCGCGTCGCGGCTTGACGCGATGCCGGTAATGCTTATGGGCTGGTCCAAAGAGCTTAAACCTAACTGCGTCAGATTGATACCCGGAGGTGCCAAAGCCAAGATTTTTTCAATGACAGGAGAAACGAAATTGGCGTTTTCGGCGGCCGGAACCATTATTTTCAGTTTTTCGTTGATTTCCGACGCTTTCTGTTCCAAATCGCCCAAAGTAACGGGTCCAGAAATAATTCCTCTTGTTTCAAGCTGCCGATCCACTCCCGTCAAAATAGAGTTAAGAAAAAAATGCGAGCCGACGAAAAGAATCATAATCGCGATGGACAGCGCGGCGATTATGTCGCTCCATAAAGTAAAGTAAGAAACAAACTTTCTCTTCGCGTAAGCCGCTTCGGTTCCCACGGGCATTAAACTGTTTATCGCGTCCTCAACTCTCGGAATCAATCCTCTTAGAGCCGTGCCGACCGCTATCAACCATGAATCGTCAAACAAAGGAAAATTTTTGGCCCTATGAATCTTTAATTTAAACGGCTGATGCTCAAGGCCGGTTTTGGTTTGCAATTGATCAAGAATTCCCGCTTTCACGGCTTCCGGAGCGAGCAATGTAAATTTTTTAAGAACGGTTTCCTTGTGTTCCGACTGAAAAAAATTCACGGTTAAATTTATCTCTTTCGCCAAAACATCCAAAATGCGTTCCCGGGTTAATTCGGCTTCTTTTTCCTTAGCGAGATGAGCCGACCAAGCAACAAAGCGATTAAATCTTACGAAATTTTTCTGCGTGATAACCAAATTAATTCCCTCTTCGTTCAAATACGCGATTAATCCCGCCTCGTCTTCAAAATTTTCAACCAGCCGAGCCAAACTTTGCGACGGCGATTCAAAAGCCAAAGCCATAAAACCCGCTTTATTCAGCGCGTCAATGTAAGCGTCCGCTCTCTCTTTTCTGACCGCTTCCAGCAGGACTTCCCTGCTTATGACGGAATCAATCTGAAACTCGCTCTGTTCCTGCCAATCAAGATAAGTATCTGATGGAGCAACCGGCAAGACCGTGCTGATGTTCAAATTCATCGCGTCTTTTATTTGCTCCGGGTTTAAATTCGGAAATTGAAAAACTTTTGAATAAATGCCTTCCGGTGGCAGGGAAACGATCACGTAAGGCGTTTTATCCAAATATCCGCCCGCTTTTTCTTTTATTTTTTTCAAGGCCGAAATTAAGCCCTCTTTATCTTTGACTTCGCCGTTTTCAAGAATTGACGGCGCCAAGCGAACGCCGGCTTGAACAATTAAGGATATTGTTGAATCCGTTTTATGAAAAAGCAAAAGCCGCAGGGACGAATCCGATATCGCCAGCCCCGCGATTTTTTCTCCCGGATAAAATAGGTTAACTATATTCATACGCGCTTCGCTCGTGCGATACTAATATACTAATGCATACTAATGATACGAATGGATACTAATGTTTTTTTATTCGTATTTATTAGTATAATTCGTATGCATTCGTATATTGGCATCGCGTTATTCAATTTCTTCCCAACTCTGGTGGGTCACTTTTCCGTAAGTGTCCACGTTTACGACATTGCTGATTTTTCTTTTTATGTTTCCGACCGAACCAATGACGATTACGGTCTTTGGGTCGGTCCCGGTTACGGTAATTTCGGCCTTTTTATTGTCGTCAAAAGTCAGGGTGCAAACGCCGGCCGAACAGGTTAAATCATCCGCGCTCGTGTAATTTTTGTTCCGCGTGATTTTCATTAAAGCGTCTTTAAGCCCGGCTTCGGTCAGATAAAAACTCTCAAGCGATTTTCTCTGCGCGAAAGAAATTGTGCTCTCAATCACGCTGGTGGTCGTTAATATCAAGCCGACGGCCAGGAGGATGAGAGTAATTATTAGGATGGAAGGGAGAGCGGCTATGCCCTTTTGAGAACATATAACATTTGACATATGACATTTGTTAATTCCTCAGAACGGCCGTTGTCGTGGCCGAAGACGAATAAATATAATCAGGCCGTTCTTTCGCGTCGTAATCAACCGTCACGCTTAGCTGAACGCTCTTCTTCGCCGGAGAGGGGTTGTTAATTGAGGCAAAAAAAAGTTTGCCGATGATAACTTTGTCGCTTGTCAAAGCCGTTGCAGGCGAAGCCCCTTCCTGAATGGTTAATGCGTTTCCGGTGACGGTGAAGATCGTGGGATTTTTCGCGGAATCGGTCATTGCCAGCGAAAGAGTGTTTCCCGAAGCGGAATTCACGCCGGAAGCCGAGTGAATTACCTGTGACAGGCGTTCCATTGTTCTTGCCAAATTCTGCCTCACCTCTCCCCTTGCTTCCGTCTGCGCCCTCACCTTCGCCAAAGTTATGAAGAAATCGGTCAAGACAAGCGAAATAACGGCGAAGATGGCGATGTAAATTATCAATTCAATAAAAGTAAACCCTTTTTGATTCATATTTATGGAGACCAGTTGATAATCACGTCATCCACCCTCGGGCTTGCAAGGCCCGTGTTGCTCGGCTTTAAAATAATTCTGTATCTGAAATAACGCATATTATTGTGATAAGCCGGGCTGATTCGGATCGGAATATCAGGCCCGCTCGGTTCGTAGTAGCTCGTCGGCAAGCCGTCAGGACCTAAAAAATTCCAGGGGCCGTTCGGGTCGTTTGAGGTGGCGAACTGAAATAGGACGCGCGAGGTCGCGGGCAGTTGCCCTTTCCACATTATCGCGTTGTACCCAGCGCCTTCGGGAACCTGCGTATCATAAGTTGAAGAATCAAGCTGACCGGAGGTCAAAAATTTCGGCAAAAAAGTGTAAGTGAGCCGGATTTTTGCGGAAAGCAAGGACGCAGCGGCTCCGTCAAGCTTCAAATTAAGCGTAAAAGACCAATTACCTCCCTCGTTAATAACCGAAGCCAGATAAGAAGTGGCGTCATATCGTATCTTGAAAGGATCTGTTCTTTGCACGGAATCAAGAACGAACGTTTTTGCTCTTGCTTGAGCAAAAGTCGGATCGTCTATTGAGACCTGAAGGGTGGGGTTGGGAGTTACTTGATTTGTCGCAACACCGCGTATCTCAACTTCCGCGCTTTTGATGAGCGGCTGGATTTCTCCGATAAACACGGTGAAAGGCATGTCTATCTGATCCCCGGGATTACGCAAAACCGTCTCCTGTCCGACAAAATACTGGATTTGCTTCATCGCGGCGGCGTGCGCCGAGAACGCGGCAAGAAATAAGAACGACAGTGATAGAAGGAAAAGTTTCAACTTCATAATTCTACGGACTATAATAATACGTTACCACCACTTTCGCGCTCAAAAGCGAAATGTTTGAAGTGCCGGTTAAATTCATATACAGGGTATTTGTCGGCGAAGGATTATTTTCGCTGGCGACAAGAAGCGTGGTATTCGGATTAGGGATGTTATACATCAAATTAAACGCCGTAACATTGTTCGCGGACAAATTCGCGGTCATTGAAGCCGCACTGTTCACTTTTACATCAATGCCCGCGCCCGCGGACGACACGCCGGAAACCTCAACAAACGCGTTTTGGATGTTCGGACTTGCGTCGGAAATGTAAATCTGAAATGTCGTACCCGGGTCGGTGTAAGGCGCGGTAATCGTGGTTGTCTGCTGTTTCGCGAAAAATTCAAGGGTCTTCATCGCCTTGACCTCGGGAGCAACGGTCAGGAACGAATTACAACTCGGGGCGGAAGGAGAGATCGTTTCGTTATTTGCCAGGTCCTTTGAACGGACGCGATAATAGTAGGTTGTGTTTGAGGAAAGTCCAAGGAGCGTTATGGAATGAGAAGTCCCCGAACCCGCGCCGCTGGACGGTTCAAAATACGCGCCCGGGTCGCAGGTTGAAATTCCGTATTCAACCTGCTGGGTCGCACTTTCGTTTGTCGTCCATTCAATGGTTGCCGTGTTACCAGCGATATTGGTCGCGTTGACCGCGGAAATAATCGGAAAAGTAGTGTCAATGTAAAAGTCGGTGTCTCCGGGGTCAGCATTGCCGCCGAATGAAATCCAATTGCTCACATCATTCGTGCTTTGATTTTTAACCCGAGCGCGCCAATGATAGGAAGTTCCGTCGCTTAAGCTACCTGCATTAACCCATCCAAGAACCGGCGCGCCGCTGTAAGCAACACCGGTACCGTCCGCAATTCCGGTTCCGTCAAACGCGACGCCAACCGCCTTTACCTCAACTTGCGGAATGAGCGTAACGTTCACAACCGCGCTCATTGTCATCCTAAACCACACGTTTGTCTGGTTAATTCCTCCGTTGACCGCGATGTTGGTTGTGGGCGGCTCTAGCGTATCTGTGTTTGTTTTGAATTGGTATAACGTGGCCGAACTTGGGTCATTGGGAATCGGCGTCAAGATAACAAACGGAAACGCGTTGCTTAAATCATTAAAACTCTCAACGGTCACGGTGATGTTTCCCACCGGAGTTCCGACTGGGACATTCGCGTTAATCACCGTATTTGTCCATCCTGTTACATTGGCATCTGAAACCTGAACGGACTCGAACACCACGTTGTCGCTTGCCGTGCTTCTTGAACCAACACCCGGACAGATTTGGCTCGGCTGACAAAGATGATTTCCCGAAATCGTAACAGGGTCATTGGCGACGCCGCTTGAAGGAGTAATTCCCGTAATTCGCGGCAAAATACGGAATGTTGACCATGTCGCGGTTCTGTTGTCCGGCGGATCGGTTCTCGTAAGCGTGATGGAACCCTGATAAAGATTGTCGGCAATGGAGGTTGGCACGCGGACTTCAATCGCGGTATCGCTGTAACTGTTTACGGTTGCCGGCTGGTTCAAAATTGTTACTGTGCCGCCTAATCCGAATGCCGTGCCGGTTAGCGTAATTACCCCGTCGGTATCGCCGGCGCTGTATTCTCTGGCGCAATTCGCGCAAGGGACGCCGGGAGGACTTTGCAAAGCCCCCGCGGTTGGATACACGTAAAAATCCAGCGGCGTGGGATCGGAAGTTCCAGCGGCAAAAACCACAAGGGCTCCCACCCCGCCGTACACATTAATAGTGGCGGGAATCGTAAACACAATACTTGTATTTTGCCACGATATAATATTGTCGCAGGGAATATCAAAGGTCTGGATTGAAACTTTATAATCGGAGCCGGTGCAAACATTATTTCTAAAACTGTTTCCCGTAATTGTAATTTGATCTCCGATTTTACCGCCCAAATTGTTCATCGCCGGATTGGTGTCATTGGTGTAAGAAGTCGCGTCAGGATTAACGGTTGATGTCCAACTGGTCGTCAAAACCGCCTCTTCGCCGCTTGACTCGTCAACAACGAATTGAAACCCGGCGGCGGAATTGTTCGCCTTGGCGCTGATATACCAAACATACTCAACATAAAACCATTCATTGTTTAGATTGGGTCCACCGGGATTATAAGTAAAAACATCTGTTTTGATTTCTCCGGATGTCGCGGAAAAGTTAATCGTGTTCGGGCTCGCGAACCAGTCCGTGACGGCGGTCGGCGAAGTCATGTCCGCGTTCACCGCTTTCCAGAGCCGGACATAAACTTTGCCGGAATGGGCGTACGCGGCCCTGTTTCTTAATTTTACCTTAAAAGTCCAGTTGCCGTTGTTGTAGCCGCCCTTTAACAAGGTGGAACTGCGGAAACCGGCGGTCGTTATGTTTGTCGGCAGAGCGGTTCCGAAAGGCGTGCTGTTTATTTGTCCGGGGGTGATAATAAAATATCTTCCGGTATTGGTATTTCCGGTATTGATGTCGGTGGTCGTGTCGGTTGAAGGCGTGGCGTTCGTCTCATCAAAGCTGAACGATTGGAGCGGCGGAATACTGAAAGACAAGTCGTTGCTCAAAAGCAGGGTCTGAACCGCGCCCCGGGCTTTTTGGACGCCGGAAAAATAAAATACCGCGCCGGCCGCCGCGACAAGAATCGCCAATGTTATAACGAATGGAAATTTGTGTTTTTTTATTATTTTTGTCATGGCGCTTATCTTATCTCAAAACCCGTCACTCCCTTCTCCGTCCTGACAGCCCAGAACCATTTTTGAAACGCGCGGTCGTAATATAAATTCATTTCCTTAATTGTCTCGTTTTTAAAATTCGGCAAGGCCAAGAATTGGCCGGCGACTTCCGCACTGTCGCGCCAGTCGGAAGGCAAACCCGAACCCCATATCCCGCTTTCCGCAATTTCGGTATTCTCAATTTTTTTATTTTTTACCGTTACCAGATAATTATATTTCGTCGGACTGCCCACGGGACCGCCTTGCGCCTCCGTGTAACTCTTTGAATAAAACTCCGCCTGCCACGCTTCGCTCTTTCCTTCCTTCACCTCGCCGATTGTTTTCAAAAAGACCGGCTGAACGTCCGCCTGCCATTTTTTCGCTTCCGCGGACGCCAAATCATACGCCTGCTTTGCCGTCATTGATTCCTTCGGCGGAGTTTTTTCTATCGTGTATTGCTTCTCTCCAAGCGTGGCGAAATACAGCACTGCGACTAAAATTAAAACAAACAACAATCCAAAAATAATAAGGTTTCGTTTGGTAAACATACTATTGTTCCCTTCTTAATGTAATGCTCCATGGCGGAGTGTTATAATCCAGATTCGCGTCGTCGGTAAAAAAATCATAGCCGAAGTTCGTAACCGGGCCCGCCACGCCGATGGCGCCGAACCAAGCGCTCTGAATTGCGGTTTCGTTAGGCCAGCGGCTGAAATAATCGTTTAGAGTTATTAAACCTTCGTTCCAAGTTACGATTGCCGCCATTTTTTGGGTTGAAGGGTCTTCGTAAGTTCCGGTGCCGGAGGGGGTAATTTTTTCGGTTATTTCGTCGCGATACGCGTTTTCAAAATACAAATACCGCGTGTAAGTTACACCTCCTATTATAACATTTTCCTGCCCCGCCTGTAACACCCACTTATCAACCGGCGTTGTTTGGTGAACAGGATAATATGTGTTTGTCTGGCTTTTGTTTAACAAATAAATATTGTGCCACTTCTCGCCGCTGACCGCCCGAACGGTTTCCATCATTTCTTCCGCCAGATTTTTGGCAATCGTTTCCCTGCCGCTTATCTGAACCGACCGCAAACTCACGCCGATCATTTGAGCCGCGAGACCCGCGATAACGGCTGTAATGGCGACGACAAGAAGAAGCTCTATTAAAATTTGTCCGCGGTGATTGAGAAACATAAAAATTTTTAAATCCAAAATTCTATTCCGAGATTCTCCCTTCCCTGCTCACCGTAATCGTCCTGATGTTCGCCGTGTCGCTTGTCAGAAAAACCGCGACTGAAACATCGGCGGCGACCTTGCCGGTGTTTTTTAAAAACACGACATCAAGAGTGTTTTCGGAGGACGGCTGGCTGAAATTCACGCGCTCGTCAAGATAAATCATTTCCTGAATTTGACCCGCGCTGAAATCGCTCGCGGTTGAAAAAAGCTGATAATAATGGGCGCCGGAAACCGGATTAACGAAATGAATTCCCCATCTCAAGCCGTTCTCTCCCGACATTGCTTTTGCCTGCGCTTTTCTTAACTGCAGAATTATTTCTCCCGCTCCCTGATCCAGCGAAGCCGAACGAAAATAACCGACCCCAAGCATTGTGGTAAGAGAGGCCAAGATCGCCAAAATTCCGACGACGATAATAAGTTCAAGCAAAGAAAAACCCTTTTGCATAAACGCTTCGCTTACGCGATGCCAATATACCGCGATGCTAATATACTAATGCATACGAATTATACCAATAAATGCGAATAAGAAATACCGGTCTTCATTCGTATTATTAGTATGAATTCGTATATTGGCATCGCGGTATATTAGTATCGCACTATTACCCTATCGCTCCCAACATTTGGTAAATCGGAAGGATTACCGACAACGCGATAAAAGCGACTATCAATCCCATAATCAAAAGCAATATCGGCTCAAGAAGAGTAACCATGTTCTTTAGAGTGGCGTCAACCTCTTCGTCGTAAAAAACGCTTAGAGTGTCCAAAATAAGGTCCAAACTTCCGGCCTTTTCGCCGATGCCCACCATGTTGCTGATTAAACGCGGAAAAAATTTTTCGTGATGCCGAAACGCCGAACCCAAAGAAATCCCCCTTGCGACGTCTTCCTCGGCGATTTTTATGAAGATTTCTTTGTATCTGATGTTGCCGATGGAATTAGCCGTAATGTTCAAAGCCTCAATAATCGGGATGCCACTTTTTAGCAAAATCGCCAAAGTGTGCAAACTGCGCGCGAAAATTATTTTTTTCATCAGACCTTTGATAATCGGCGCCCTGAACATAATCTCGGTCAGCAATTTTTGCCCGAGTATCGTTCTCCATGCGAAAATCAAGGAGACAACAAGGATGGCGAAAAATACGCCAAGCACCGTAACGTGAGCGGAAACCCAATTGCTCGCGTCTATCAAAAACTGGGTAATGGCCGGCAGTTTTATTCCGGTTTCCTGAAAGGTCTTGGTCAGGCGCGGCAAAACCACGGTCAAAAGCAGGACGACGATGCCGAAACTGGCCGTTAGCAAAATAGCCGGATAAACCATCGCGCTCCTGATTCGGCTTTTGAGCTCATACTCGGTTTTCATCTGAACGCTCAACCGCTCAAGAACCTCAATCAAATTGCCGCTTTTTTCTCCGGCGCTGACAACGCTGATGAAGAGCGTGGAAAAATGGCGGGGAAAATCGCCCAGAGCCGAAGACAGAGTCCGGCCTTTTTCAAGGTTCGCTTTGATACTCGCGTAAATTTTTTTCAAAACCGCTTTTTCGGTGTCAAAAATCAGAATGTCCATCGCTTCAATGACTCCCACGCCCGCTTTAAGCATTATCGCGAGATGCTTGGTAAAAAAAATTTTGTCCAAAAGAGTGATTCTCTGCAAAAAAACAATCTCTCTCTTCACGGCGGCCGCTCCGGCTTTTTTTTCTTTCACCGAAATCGGCGTCAATCCCTGCCGCGAAAGATAGTTCAAAACCGCCTCCTTGTTGGAGGCGTCGTATTCGCCTTCCTTCATTATGCCGCGTCCGTCAACGGCGGTATAGAAATATAACATTTGATATTTGTTATTCTTTTATCACTCTAAGCACTTCTTCAATCGAAGTGACTCCTTTTTCCACCTTGGTCAAACCGTCTTCAAACATAAAAATCATTCCTTCCTCCATGGCTATCTTTTTCAATTCCGACGCCGTTAGTCCTTTGTTAATTAAATCCCTGATGCGCGGCGAAACGTTCAACGCCTCAAAAATTCCGATCTGTCCGGAATATCCCGTGTGTCCGCACACGTCGCAACCGGCGCCCTGAAAAATAATCGCCGGGATGACTCTTTTAATTTTTCCCTCCCCATAGACGCTCCTCAATTGCTTTTCAATTTCTTTTTTCACCTCCGCCGGCGTCTCAATCGAACGAACGCAATGAATGCAATTTTTTCTGACCAATCGCTGGGCAATGATAACGTTAAGGGTTGAGGAAATAAGAAACGCCGGAATTCCCAAATCCAAAAATCTCGGTATGGCGGAAATCGCGTCGTTGGTGTGCAGGGTTGAAAGCATGAGATGTCCGGTCAGGGCCGAATTAATGGCTATGTCCGCCGTTTCATTATCGCGGATTTCTCCGACCATAATAATGTCCGGATTTTGCCTCATCAAAGAACGTAAACCGTTCGCGAAAGTAATATTTGCCCTTGGATTAACCTGCGTCTGGCTGATGCCCTGAATGTCGTATTCAATCGGGTCTTCAATCGTGGAAATGCTCACTTCCGGCTTGTTGAGAATTTGCAGCAGGGCGTAAAGCGTCGTTGTTTTTCCGCTTCCGGTCGGCCCGGTCACCAGAATCATGCCGTGCGTTTTTGTTATATTTTCTTCAATAATCGCTTTTGTTTCGCTCAATATCCCAAGATCCGTCAAATTCAGCGGCCGCGCCGAACTTCTTAAAAGACGCATAACGGCTTTTTCGCCGTAAAACGTCGGCATTATGGAAACGCGGATGTCAACCGGCTGCTCTTCGGCCTTGAACTTAAACCTCCCGTCCTGGGGCGCCCTGTGTTCGTCAATTTTCAACGCGGCTAAAATTTTAATTCGGGCGATAATCCCCGGGTGGACTTCTTTCGGCATGGCAACGATGTCCCTCAGAATCCCGTCTATGCGATAGCGCACCGTGACCCCTTCCGCCGACCGTTCAAAAAAAATATCCGAGGCGTTTGAAATCGTCGCGTACTCGACAATGTTATCCACCATTGAGATGACCGGCATATTTTCCGCCAGGCGTTCGAGATCTTTCCCTTCTTTTGTCTGAGTCAGCGTCTGGGCGATGTTTTCTTCAATAATTTTTTTAAATTCTTTGGCAATGTCTTTTTTGTAAATCTTGAAGGCAAACCTTAAATCCGAAGGCGTTGCCAGATACGGCTCAATCTCTCCACCTAATTTTTGCTTTAAATATTCAATCGTTTCCAAATCCGCCGGATCTTCCATTGCCACCCTTGTCAAACCGGGCTCTTTTTCAAAAACAACGACTCTTTTCTCCTTGGCCAGCGATTCCGGCAAAAGCGCCAAATTTTTCGGGTCAGGAGTCCGTTCTTTCAAATTCGCGAGCGGCACGTTAAGATACTGGGACAAAAGTTCGGCAAAATATTCCTCGGTCATCTCTCCTCTGCCGATGAGAATATTGATTATGGTCTGACCGGAACGCGCCGCTTCGGTCTTGGCATTCTCAAATGTCTCCTCGCTTATAAGGCCGGATTCAAGAAGAATTTGTTTTAATTTTTGTTCGGGTAAATGCATGCTCAAAACTTTAAATCTTAAACTGCCCTATCCCAAGATAAGGCGCGAGATAATCGCCGAAAATCAGAATTATCAGCGCCGCGACGATAATGAACAATCCCGAAGGCAAGCGGTATTGGGAATCCCGATAAATAATCAGATTTCCGAAATTGACCAAAATCATCAGAATAATCGCGAGTCCAAGATACATCAAAAAATTCGGCCAGCCGGAAGTCAAACCCGCGAGTGCCAGCAAAAATATTTCTTCTTTTTCAAAAAAACGCTCGCCCCTCAAATAGTTTAAAACCCAAGCCGCGAAACCGGAAACCAGCGAAAATCCGACGGCCGCGACCGGGCCTGCCCAAAAATGAAGCCAGACATAGGAGAGGAAATAAGTGATTGGCTGATACGGCGGCAGCAGATACATTCCCGGCGGAGTGGACTTAAAAGAAAAATACTGCAAAAAAGTCAAAAAACCGGCTTGAAAAAAAAGAAAGACGATGACCAGCAAGACAAAAATTTGAGCCAATTTGACCGAGAGCCGTTTGGAATAAAAAAACCAGCCGGCGATGAGCAGAATCAGGGCGTATAAAACCAGTGAAATTATCGAAAGATTGTTGTATAAAACGGCGAGCATGCGATTTAAAAGTCATTCGTGTCCGGCAAAATCGTCAAATTGCTTCCCACTTCAAACAATTTCGCGTTGTTTCCTCCGTCTTTCGCGGCCTTGTCGTCTTCGCCGCTTTCGCCGTAAAACTCGGATTCCAGCCGGCCGTTGATTTCAAACGTATGCGGCTTTGTTGACGCCAAACCGGTTCGGCAGGCATAACGGTAAATTAAATCAAGATTCGTGATATTGCTGACGGAGTTAACTCTATTGACCGGATCAACCGGCAAATTGGAAATAGGCGCGCCGCCCTTGATTGAATCCAAAGGAGTCGGAATCCAGCCGCTGCCGTCAACTTTGTAAATGTCGGTGTTTGAAACCTGTTTAAAAGCGACGAAGGCCGAACCGACTGGCGGCAGGTCGGTTATGACGGCCCCCGGGCTATCCGAAGGATAACTTACCCAAATTAAATCGCTTCCGGTTCCGCCGGCGCAATAAGTGTCCGAATTAACCGCGTTGTCAAGTTTCGGCTGATTCGTTGAAACAACATACAAACCGAGAGCGGCCCGCAATGTCGTCATGTCCGAAAGCCGCTGGGCGTCGCGGCTCTTTCTCAAAATCTCGGCCGGGTTCAGCAAAAAAACGACCATTGATATCAATATCGCCAAAATGGCGATGGTTATCAAAAGCTCCAACAACGTGAATCCCTTTTTTGAATTTTGAACTACCTTTTTATTTGTATCTATTTGTATCATTAGTATGCATTCGTATATTGGTATCGCATTATTTATTATACCAAATCCCGCGCAAAACAAAAAGCCCCTCAAGGGGCTTTTTGTGTTTAAGGCCTAAAAACATTAGAATCCGTCGGTGCCCGGCAGAATTGACAGGTCTGTGCCGACCTCATACAGATTTGAGTTGTTTCCTCCGTCTTTAGCCGCTTTGTCGGAAGCGCCGCCCGGTTTGAAGTCGTCGGACTCCATTCTGGCGTTAAGCTCAAAAGTCGTGGAATTGCTCGCGGCCCTGCTTGAACGGCAGGAGTAGCGATAAATAAGGTCTTCGTTGGCAACCGAAGCAAGATCGGTCACCGCGTTTGTCGGATCAACCGGCAAATTGGCAATCGGAGGTCCGCCTTGAATGGCATTAAACTGAACCGGAATCCAGCCGTTTCCGTTGGTCTTATACAAGTCCGCGACTACGATTTGATTGAAGTCAGCAGATGCAAGATTTGCCATGTTCGTGCTAATGCTGGTATCCGTGATATCGCTGGAATCAGGCAAACTCACCCAAATCTTTCTCAAATTGGAAGCCGCTCCGTTAAGCGGTTCGCCGAAATCCGGCGTATTACCGTCAAACCTATCAAGACAATTTGTGTCGCTGAAGGCGGTTCCGTCCAATTTCGGTTGGCCTATCTGGGTAACGTACAAAGCAATGGCCGCCCGCAAGGTGTTCATGTCCGAAAGCCGCTGGGAATCGCGGGTCTTCTTCAGGGTTTCGGCCGGGTTTAAGACCAGCACCACGACGGTTGCCAAAATCGCGAGTATCGCGATAACTATCAAAAGCTCAAGCAAAGTAAAACCTTTGGTTCTCTTTGCGATTGTTAAATTTAAATTTCGCATGTTATTATGTTACTTAGGTTGAATTATTCGACCTTTTTAAACTTTATTTTTATTTTTCGACTTTTTATCGCCTTTCGGCTTTATTTTTAATTATACCACCATCACCCCGCCTTGGAAAGTTTTTTTTGGGAGGGCTGTGGATAACTCAAGGGCTTTGTCCCCGCTTAGCGGGGTTACAAAACCTTGATCCCGAGCGAAGCGAGGGATCTCACAAGGGCTTTCTCCCCGCCTTGGCGGGGGAAGAAAACCTTGATCCCGAGTCCGCCGGCTGGCGGACGAGGGATCTCTGACTATGGAAAAAATTTTGCTCAAATTAATACGCGCCGCTGTTATATTGGCCGTTTTTGTCCCCCTCGCCGGCGGCTATGTTTATTTCTTTCCTCTGGAGTTCGCTAAAACGACTCTTCTCAAAATCATCATTGAAGCCGCTGTGGTTCTTTATTTAATCCTGCTCGTCATTGATTCAAATTGGCTCCCGTGGAAGAAAATTCGATTCGGCGCGCTTGAAATCGCGCTTCTTGGTTATTTCGCCACTGTGATTGCCGCGGCCGTCTTTGCTCAAAATCCTTATCTTGCTTTCTGGGGCGAGCCGGAACGCGGAGGCGGAGTTTTTTCTTTGATCCACTACGGTCTGCTGTTTTTCCTTGCCTTAATTTTTTTTGACGACGAAAAAAAACGGCGAAAGCTCTGGAATTGCGCGATTGCCGTCAGCGTCTTCATTGCCGCGATTGCCGTTGAACAAAAATTCAATTTTTTCGGCATCCCCTTTCTTAACTATTACGAGCGCTCGGCCTCAACCATCGGCAATGCCAATTTTTTGGCCGCCTATCTTTTGCTTTTGATATTCCCCACTTTTGCTTTCGCGCTTCGCTCAGAAAAAAAACGCGAGGCGGCGTTCTATTTCTCGGCCGCGATTATTCAGGGAACCGCGATTATCTCAAGCGCTTCCCGCGGAGCGTTTCTCGGCTTGATCGCTGGCGCGCTTTTATTTCTTTTTTTGTATCCGACAAAAGCCGAGCTTGGCTTCGCGAAAAGACATATTCCAAAATTGGCAGCCGTCTTTCTCATTCTCGCGCTTGCCGGTTTTTTTTATTTCGCGAAAACAAACGAATCCGGCAATTTCTCGGCCCCGGAAGACAATATCATCAGGCGATTGACGACGATTTCTTTAAGCGAACACACCACCCAAACCCGGCTTCTTGCGTGGCAAATCTCCTGGAACGCGTTTAAAGAAAAACCGCTTCTTGGCTGGGGACCGGAAAATTTTTCAATCGGTTTTGACAAACATTTCAACCCGGAACTGGAAAAATGGGGCAAAACCGAAACATGGTTTGACCGCGCTCATAATTTTATTTTTGACATCGGCGTCACTTCGGGCATTGTCGGACTCGTTGCCTATCTTGCGATTTTTGCCGCTACTTTTTATAAACTCTCTCTGAAGAAACGGCGACTTTTATCAAACCCTCAATCTACCATTTACAATCTAAAATCTAAAATCATCATATTAACCGGACTTCAAAGCGCGTGGGTTGCCTATCTGGTTCAAAACCTCTTTAACTTTGACACGGTGTCAACATACATCATTTTATTTTTACTTTTGGCTTACACAATTAATGTTATTGATTTGTCCACACCGCCCAAAACCGTCATTCTGAGCGAAGCGAAGAATCTCGCAGAACAAGAAGATTCTTCGGTCGCTCCGCGACCTCAGAATGACAATCAACAAACAATTTATAAACCTTTTATTATTTTTATCTTTAAAACAATCAGCATGTTGATAATCATTCTCCTCTTCTCAAAACTCATTTTTTTTGCCTCTCTTCGTCCGTTTTGGACAAATTCCGAAGTCAATCGCCTCGTCAGTTTAATCCAAATTAATTATCCCCGAAACGCTGAGCGCGTATTTGGTCAATTTTCAAAACTCGCCGAGACGCAAACGCCGTATGACCATTATTTTTACCTTTTAAAACAAAGCCCGTGGGAATTCGCGTACGCCAAAACTTTAAGAGACCGTGACCCGAAAAAAAGCGAAAAAATAGTCCGAGAAACAATTGAAAAAGTAAAAAAATACGGCCGACTAAGGCCGCATTACGCCAGGAACTACACGTTTTTGGCTGATCTTTACGATTTTTTGATTCAACAAGGACACTCGGAATTTCAAAAAGACAAAGACGAGGCGTTGAGAAAAGCAAAAGAATTAAGCCCGTTTCGCTACTAACTCTTTTATCCTTTCAACCATCTCCTCAATTTTAACTTTCGCCTTGACGAAATAGGTCTCCGCGCCCATATCCATTCCGCGCTTAACGTCTTCGTCCTGCCCCAAATTGGAAATGATGACAATCGGTATGTCTTTTGTTTCCGGATTTTCCTTTATCACCTTTAAATATTCAAAACCGCTGACCACGGGCAGCATCAAATCAAGCAAAACAAGGTCCGGCTTTTCGGTTTTTGTCAGCTCAATCGCCTCTCCGCCGTCAATGGCGGTAATTACCGCAAAGCCGGCGAGCGTCAATTTCGCTTCGTAGGCCTTGCGCACGAATCTGTCGTCTTCAATAATTAAAATTTTGCCCAAAGATTGAGTCATGTTTATTTCTTTATTTTAGGGCTTATAGGTTGGAGGGCGAACGGCAATGTGAAATAAAAAGTCGTCCCCTTGTTTTCTTCGCTTTCAAACCAGACCCTCCCTCCGCTCATCTCGACGATCTGTTTCACGATATAAAGTCCCAGCCCCGAGCCGACGGTTTGGCGCATGACGACGTTGTCTCCCCTGAAGAATTTGGTAAAAATTTTATCTTGCTGATGTTTTGGGATTCCCCAGCCGTTATCGGAAACCCTGAACAAAATTTCATTCGTTTCTTTTGAAATTTGAAAAACAATGCTTCCGCCTTCGGAATTGTATTTTGAAGCGTTTGTCAAAAGATTGCTGATGACCTGAAAAATAAGTCTCGCGTCAAGGGCCGCTCGCGGCGATTCGGCGGGTTTGATAAACTCAAATTTCTGCTTTCGCTCCTTTATTAGCGGCATTACTTCTTCAATTACTTCCTCGCTTAATTTAATCAAATCAACCGGCCGCGGCTCAAGAACCAGCTGGCCGCTTTCTATTTTTGAAACATTCAAAAGCGCTTCAACCAGCTCTATCATCCGTTCGTTTGATTGATAAATTTCGTTTAAATAATCTGTCTGCGTCTCGGTAAGAGGTCCGGCGTCTCCTCCTAAAATAAGTTCCAAAAACGCTTTAATGCCGCTTGAGGGCGTTCTGAGCTGGTGCGAAGTTAAAGAAACAAATTCCAATCTCGCCTTTTCAAGTTCTTTTTGGTTGGACATGTCCGAAAATACCCAAATCCGGCCCATCATCGTCATTTCTATTGACCATGCCGGGGTGGTAAATAATTTAAAAGTCGGTTTTGCCGTACCCGCGACAATACCATACTCGGTTAAAGGACGATTCAAGGTCAATTCTTTTTCAAGTATGGCATAACTTGAAAACGCCTTTCTGAACCAATTTTCCAGCGCCTCCGGCGCGCTATTATTTTTTTTATCCGCGGAATTCTCCGGCGGCTGGTTCGCCCCCCCGCTATTTTTGGCGGGCAAATTCGCCGCGGCCTGAGCGAAAGAATTTTTTATCAACTCAATAAACGCGTCGAATGGCCGATTTATTATTTCTTTGGCCGCCGGCTTAAAAACCTTTTCAAACATTTTGTTCACGGCAACGACAACGCCCTCCGTGTCCGTAAGAACAACCGCGTCGTTAATGTTGGTCAAAATAGTTTCGGTTTTTGATTTTTCGCGCAGGGTATTTTTTTTCTCCTGCTCCGCGTCCTGCAAGGCGTTTAAAAGCAAGAGCCGATAGGATTCCTCGCTTTCGCCCTTTTGCTTCAAGGCCCGACGCATAAAATCAAGGTTCTCCGCCAGATGTCCGATTTCGTCTTTCGCGGACGGCTTAATCTCAAAATCAAAATCCCCTTTGGCAATCTTTCCGGCGCCCTCGCCGAGCGAAGCCAGAGGACGATGAACAAGATATTGCAATATCACGGCAAAAACGAAAAATAAAATCAGGAATTCGGCGGCCAAAATCAAAATGAAAAATCTCGCCGTGTCGGCAAAGAGCAGATTAAAAATTCGCGCGCTTTGATAAATCTCAACCACTCCGACCGGCTTATTTTGGCCGGGAAACATTATCGGAACATAAATCTCAAAAACTTCTCCCAGTCCAAGATCGTATATATGTTCGGGTTTTCCGGCAAACTCTTCCGCCTCCTCTCTCTCAAAACCCGTCTGTCCTGTTTGGAACGCCCGTTTGACCGATTCATTTTCCGGAAATCGCTTACCCATAAGCCCTTCCGCTCCGGGGTCTGTAAAAAGCACTTCAAGCTCCGGACTCCAAATTTTAATTCGCAAAGTGTCCGGAAAAAACAGGACCTCCTCAACCAAGTCGTTAAATTTTTCTTTTGCCGAGACGGTCTTTGGATTGAGCCAGTTCTCATGCGTTGTTTCATGAAGCGCGTGTCCCACGACATGCGTTTCCTGCTGAATTTTAAGGAACATAATCAGATTGTTCTCTATCATCCGGTTGGTAGTGAAAAACAAAGCAACGCCGACTGCCGCGATAAAGGCAATCAAAAAAAGTGAAATTTTATTGGCGAGGTTTAACCGCATGCGACAGAAAATCTATACGCTATAAGCTAAAACGTAAAATTTGAAAAAGAATTAACGAATTTGATGAATTGCCTGCCGACAGAGCTAAGCTCGGCTTTGCCGGAAGAAATTTTATTTTCCTTCGCGCTTTCTTCTTTCGCGCCCTCATTTGTTTCCTCCGCCGTTCGCGAGCGGCGAATAAAAGAAATTCCGGAAACAATAATCACAAACCCGCCCAAAACCCAGAGCCGATGCTGTACTTCATTCAGTTCATAGGATATATGAAAGACTTCCCCAAACAATGTTTCCGTTACGTGGCCAAGCCCCAATATAAAAAGACCAAACACCACCAGCCACCACCCTTTTTCATTCCTCGTCTCCGCACTCGACGCCGTAATCGCGCCCAAGGCCGCGACAATAAGCAACGAGATGTCCAGCACTACGACAAATGTTTCCAACATTAT
>MEYT01000043.1 GCA_001774105.1 Candidatus Azambacteria bacterium RIFCSPLOWO2_01_FULL_46_26
GCGAGAATTCACGGTTACGAGAATATTCCCTCCAAACTTCCGCTGGCTTCTTTGGCCGTTCCGAAAAGAAATGATCTTTTGTTCTGGGAACGAATGGCGAAAGACGCTCTTTCCGGAGCCGGGTTTGACGAAATTTACAATTATTCTTTCGTCGGTGAAAAAGATATTGAAAACGCCGGATTTAATCCCGCTAAAATCGCTTTTTTGCTTAATCCTGTGAGTGATGAGAAAAAGTTTTTGAGGCCGGCGCTTTTAATAAATTTAATCAAAAACGTCGGAAACAATTTCAGATTTTTTGACGAAGCAAGGATGTTTGAAATTGGAAAAATTTTTAGAAAAAACGCCGAAATTGGCGAGAAAAGAATGCTCGCCGGCGTTATCGCTCATAAAACGACAAATCGCAAGGGAAGAGAATTTTATGAGCTGAAAGGCGTGATTGACGCGTTGTTTGACGGTCTCGGTATTGCCGAACATTGGTATGCCGAAAGTCCCGAGTATGTCCGAGGGAACGATTTTGAACCGCGCTCCGGCGAAGCGCCGCGGGGGTTTTGGAAAGAGGGCGGGTCGGCGGAGATTAAAGTGGGCGACAAACACGTCGGTTATTTGGGCGAAATCACGCCGTTTGTTTTGGAAAAATACGATATTAAAACGCCGGTTGCCGGATTTGAAATTGATTTTGAGGCGCTCGCGTCTTTGGCCGAAGAAGAACAGGTTTATTATCCGATTTCAAAATATCCGGCGATTGTCCGTGATCTGGCGATTCTCCTGCCTTTGGAAATCAGGGTTGAAGAGGCCTTAAACGTCATTGAAAATGTCGGCGGCCCGCTGCTGCAGGACGCTGATTTGTTTGATATTTATGAAGGAGAGAATTTGCCCGGGGGAATGAAGAGTTTGGCTTTTCGTTTGATTTTCCAATCCAAAGAAAGAACATTATCCGATAAAGAGGTGGGTGACATCACGGCTAAAATAATCAACGCGATCAGGCAAGAGGGTTGGGAGGTGAGATAATGAATAACAAATAACGCATGACCAATAACTAAAGAACAGAATTATGAAAGGAAAACAAAAAATAGAAAATCCAATAAACTTGGAGAAAAAGACGGAGGCCAGTTACGAGGCCAAGGACATTTACGTTTTGGAGGGATTGGAGCCGGTTCGCAAAAGGCCGGGAATGTACATCGGTTCAACCGGCGTTGACGGCCTGCACCATTTGATTTGGGAGGTCGTTGATAATTCCCTTGATGAAGCAATGGCCGGCTATGCCAAGAACATTGAAGTCGCGCTGTTGCCCAACGACGCGATTCGGGTGGTTGACGACGGCCGTGGAATTCCGGTTGAAATTCACAAACAGACGAAAAAATCGGCGCTTGAAACCGTCATGACCACGCTTCACGCCGGCGGCAAATTCGGCGGCGAGTCGTACAAAATTTCCGGCGGCCTTCACGGCGTCGGCGTCTCGGTCGTAAACGCTCTTTCCAAAGAACTCAAGGCCGAGGTGTGTCGAAAAGGCGAACGGCACGCCCAGGAGTACGAGCGGGGAAAACCGAAATACAAAGTAAAGAAAATCGGCAAATGCCCTCCTGACCGGACCGGCACGACCGTCACTTTCAGTCCGGATCCGGAAATTTTCAAGGAGATCAGGTTTGACTGGCAGAGAATTTTGAGTCATCTGCGCGAACAAGCGTATCTGACAAAGGGAGTGAAAATAGAAGTCAGGGACGAGCGCGAAACGCCGCATCTTTCCCACGTTTTTTATTTTGAAGGCGGTTTGATTTCTTTCATAAAGTTTTTGAATAAAAACGAAAAACCTCTTAATCCGAACGTTTTTTACGCGGCGAAAGAAAGCGGCGACATTTTTGTCGAAGCGGCGGTGCAATACACTCAAGATATTCAAGGAAAAGAAGTCAGTTTCGCCAACAACATTCATACCGGCGAAGGGGGAATGCATTTGACCGGCTTCAGAACCGCCTTGACGCGGACTCTGAATAATTACGCGAAAAAGAACGAGTATCTCAAAGCGGAAGAAGAGAACCTGACCGGCGAGGATTCCAGAGAGGGCTTAACCGCCATCGTTTCGGTCAAATTGCGGGAGCCGCAATTCGAGGGCCAGACGAAAGCGCGTTTGGGCAATCCCGACGCGAGGACCGCGGTTGAAAACGTGGTCGGAGAAATCTTTGAAGAATTTTTGGAAAAGAATCCGAACGACGCGAAATTGATTCTGGAAAAATGCATTCTCGCGGCAAAAGCCCGTCTGGCCGCCAAAGCGGCAAGGGAGACGGTTTTGCGAAAAGGGGCGCTTGAAGGTTCCATCTTGGCCGGCAAGCTCGCCGATTGTTCTTCGTCGGATCGGGAGAATACGGAATTATTTCTGGTTGAAGGCGATTCCGCCGGCGGATCGGCAAAGCAGGGACGGGACAGGCAATTTCAGGCGATCCTGCCTTTGCGGGGAAAAATTTTGAACGTCGAACGGGCGAGGATCGACAAGATTCTGGGTTTTAAAGAAATTAGAAACCTTATCATTGCTTTGGGCGCCGGAGTGGGTGAGGAATTTGACATAACTAAGTTGAGATATCAGAGAGTCGTCATTATGACCGACGCCGACGTTGACGGTTCGCACATCAGGACCCTGCTTTTGACTTTGTTTTACCGGCATTTGCCGGAACTTGTCGAAAAAGGGCATATTTTCATCGCCGAGCCGCCGCTTTACCGTATACAACACGCCAAGAACATTGAGTACGCTTACAGCGATGGTGACAAAGAGAAGATCTTATCGCAATGGAAGGACAAGAAAATCACCCCTTCCATCCAGCGCTACAAAGGTTTGGGCGAGATGAATCCGGAACAGCTTTGGGAGACGACGATGAATCCTCAAAATAGGGTCTTAAGGAAAGTGACGGTGGCCGACGACGGGGAAGCGGATAAAATTTTTGACATCTTAATGGGCGAAGAGGTCGCTCCGCGAAAACGCTTCATCCAGACCCACGCCAAAAGAGTCCAAAATCTCGACATTTAACAGCCGATTCCGGCTATTGACACTTTACGCTTGGGCTGATAGCATATAACTATAAGCCCCGAAGGGCTTTTTAATATGATTATATGATTGACAAAATAATCAATTTTTTAAAAGAGGTTAATTCGGAATTGAAAAAGGTCAATTGGCCGACCAGAGAAGAAACGATAAAATACACGGGAATAGTGATTGCCGCCAGCCTTGCCGTGGCTTTCTTTTTGGGCGGACTCAATTATTTATTCACCTATTTGCTGAGCAGATTCGTGTTGTAAAATTATGCCAAAACAGCAAGCAGCTCAAGAAAAACAATGGTACGTGATTCATACTTATTCCGGCTACGAAGACGCCGTTGCCAGGAATTTGAAGCAAAGGATTGAGTCGCTCGACATGGGGGACAAGATTTTCAGCGTCTTGGTGCCGAAAGAAAAAAAGATTAAAATCAAGCATGGCAAAAGGAAAGTGGTTGAAGAGAGAATCTATCCCGGCTACGTACTCGTTGAGATGATCGTGACGGATGATTCCTGGTATGTGGTCAGAAATACGCCGAGAGTTACCGGTTTTATCGGTTCGGGAACCATGCCTATTCCGATTTCCGAAGAAGAAATCGCGGCCCTTCAAAAACGAATGGGAATAGAGGAGCCGAAGTATAAAATTGACGTCGCGGTCGGAGACGCCGTTAAAATAACCGACGGGCCTTTCAAGGATTTTGACGGAAAAATCTCCGAGGTTGACGAAGACAGGGGCAAGGTTAAGGTTTTGGTTTCAATGTTCGGCCGCGAAACTCCCGTTGAACTGGACTTTTTGCAAGTTAAAAAGATTTAACGCGATACCAATATACCGCGATGCAAATATACTGTATCGATGCCAATATACGAATTGATACTAATTATACGAATGCGGAAATTTAATATTGGCATTTATTCGTATCATTAGCATGCATTCGTATATTAGCATCGCGGTATATTGGCATCGATACAGTATATTTGCATCGCATTTGATTCGTATGAAACCAATAAAAACAATTATCAAACTTCAAATTGAAGCGGGCAAAGCGACTCCGGCGCCGCCGGTCGGCCCGGCTTTGGGACAGCACGGCCTCAACATTCAGCAATTTTGCACTCAATTTAATGAGGCGACGAAAGCTCAATCCGGCGACATTATACCGGTGGAAATTACCGTTTTTGAGGACAGGACTTACCAATTTATTTTGAAGACCCCTCCGGCCTCCGACCTTTTAAGAAAGGCCGCGGGCATTGACAAGGGATCGGCCCAGCCCAACAGAAATAAAGTCGGCAAGGTGAGCCGCGAGAAAATCAAAGAGATCGCCGAAAAGAAAATGGCCGATCTCAACGCACACGATCTTGAGGCGGCGGAAAAAATAATCATGGGAACCGCGCGATCAATGGGAATTACGATTGAGTAATTTCAACGCGGCAGTTTTTTAACAATTGAAAAAGAAAGTGGTATAATGGCGTTGATGGAGATTGAAAGAAAGGAGAGCGCAAGAAAATGAAAAAACGAGACAAATTCATCGTTTTTGAGGGAGGCGAGGGCAGCGGCAAAACCACCGTCGCGAGATTTATTTTACAAACTTTGGAAAATCTCGGTCTCAAAACACTGCTCACTCACGAACCGGGCGGAACGAAATTGGGAACGGACATCAGAAAAATTTTACTGTACGGAGAAAACATTCATCCGAGAACCGAATTGTTGCTGTTTTTGGCGGACCGCGCCGAACACGTCGAGCGAACGATAAAACCGGCTTTGGCTGAAGGAAAAATCGTCATTTGCGACAGGTTTGACGGCTCCACCTTCGCTTATCAGGGCGGCGCGAGGGCAGTGGATTTTGATTTAATACTGGTTATGAACGCCTTTGCCAAGGACAATCTCGTTCCGGATTTGTATATTCTTTTTGACGTTTCTCCGGAAATTGGCCTAAACCGCGAAGGAAAAAACGTTACCCGTTTCGAAAAGGAAGAATTGGATCTTCATCGCCGCGTACGACGGGCATATCTTAGTATGGCAAGGAACGATGACGAACATTGGGCGATTGTTGACGCCGAACAGCCGCTTGAAGACGTAAAGCAAAAAGTTCTGGAAATTTTCAAAAAAAGAAAGATAATTTAAAAAAAAGCCCCGCCAAGGCGGGGCTTTTGTTATTTGACATGGCGTAAAGCATATTCTATAATTATATTAGAGCTTGGTTTCATCACTAATTTTGCAACTTGATTCGTATATTTGTACTAATTCGCATATTCGTAACATTATGAAAAGCGTTGTCATTTGTTCGAGCCAGCGGTTTAAAAAAGAAGTTGACGATTTCGCCAAAAAATTGGAAAAACTCGGCGTTCCTTTGGTGCTCGCGCCCGATTTCAGATACCGTCCCGCGAAAGTTGCCGCCGCCCCGGAATCGGTGCGGCTGAAATCGGCGTCGTACCGCAAGGGGCTTGAAGGCCTGGTGCGGGCGCATTTGCACCGGATTCAAAAAGCCGACGTCTGTTTCATATACAACAAGAAGGGTTATGTCGGCTATAACACGACTTTGGAACTCGGAGCCGCGGCAATACTCGGCAAGCTGATTTTCGCGCTTGAAGAAGATACTCACGAACCTTGCCGGCACATTCTTTTCGACAAGATTATTAAGACCCCGGAGGATTTGGCAAGATATTTGGTGTAATACAAAATTCATGTCCGAAGAAGTATGCAATCATCTTAGTTGCGGGATGCTGGTTAAGGATTTAAAAGGACGGTATTTGCTGATAGAGCGAATGAAATATCCGATTGGCTTTGCCTGCCCAGCCGGTCATTTGGAAGAAGGAGAAAGTTTTGAACAGGCGGCTAAACGGGAGTTGAAGGAAGAAGTCGGACTTGAGGCGGTTTCGCTTAAAGAGATTTTGCATGAAAAGTCACAAAATCCCTGTCGCAGGAAAGGCGGCGATTGGCATGAATGGAAAATTTATGAAATTAAGACAGCCGGCGAAGTGATTATTGAGCCGACGGAGGTCAAAAAATATCTTTGGTCGGGTCCCAAAAATCTTAGAAAATTAGCAGAGAGAACCGCGGAGCGCGAATCCGGAAAGATTTCCGAGAGCGAATGGAACGCGAATCCCGGAATTGAGCCGGTCTGGCGGGATTTCTTCAAAGAGCTTGGCATATTGTAGCGCAAAGCGGCCCCATAAGGGGTTTTTTGTTTTATAAAGTATGGTATAATAAAAAAGTTATGACTTATCGCCCCACAATCGGTCTTGAGATACATGCCGAGCTGAAAACGAACGGCAAAATGTTTTGCGGTTGTTTGAACGATCCCGACGAGCGGCATCCAAATTTAAACGTTTGTCCGATTTGTCTTGGGCATCCCGGCACTCTGCCGACCATAAATAAAAAAGCCGTTGAAAGCGTGATTAAAACAGGTCTGGCGACCGGATGCAGGATTGCCGGCGTGTCAAAATTTGATCGGAAAAACTATTTTTATCCCGATTTGCCGAAAGGTTATCAAATATCGCAGTATGATAAACCGCTTTGTCTGGATGGTTTTTTGGAAATTTCCGGCGACAAGATTCGCGTCAGAAGGATTCATCTGGAAGAAGATACCGGACGATTGGTTCACGTTCAAGGGGGCCCCTCGGCAAGCTCGGGGCAATCAGCTTCGCTGATTGATTTCAACCGTGCTGGCGTTCCTTTGATGGAATTGGTGACCGAGCCGGACATCAAAAGCGCGCGGGAAGCGAGAAAATTCGCCGAAGAATTGCAATTGATTTTGCGGTATCTTGGCGTTTCAAGCGCCGATATGGAAAAAGGGGAGATGAGATGCGAGGCAAATGTTTCGATTAGCGAAGACGCCGCGAAGCCGGGAGTCAAGGTGGAGGTGAAAAATCTTAACTCATTCAAATCGGTTGAAAGGGCGATTGAATACGAACTTCAAAGGCAGGCCGAACTTTTGGAAGCCGGAGAAAAGATCGTTCAAGAAACGCGCGGCTGGGACGAGAATAAAGAGAAAACTTTTTCTCAACGGCTGAAAGAGGAGGCGCACGATTACCGTTATTTTCCGGAGCCGGATTTGCCGCCGCTTAATACGAGTTTGTTTGATTTGGAAAAAATCAAAGCTGAGATTCCGGAATTGCCTCACTATCGCCGTCCGCGGTTTAAAGAAGAATACAAGTTAAGCGATGAGCAGGTTGAAATTTTGGTTTCGGAAAAAGAGCTCGGACACTATTTTGAACAGGTGATATCAGAATTGAAAGAATGGGATTCTTCGCGGCACAGAGCAAAACTCGCGCCGGAGCATTTTGACGCGATTATCAAATTGACCGCCAATTATCTGATTTCCGATTTGATGAGTTTGTTGAACGAGTCCGGGGACGCGGCTAAAGATTTGCTCATAACTCCGGAAAATTTCGCCGAGTTCGTCGTGATGATTCATCAGGGGGACATTTCAAGCAAAGCCGCCAAAATAATCCTCAAAGAAATGTACGGCAGCGGCGCGGATCCCAGCCACATAATGGAAGAAAAAGGTTTATCGCAATTGAGCGACACGGGTGAGATTGAAAAAGTCGTGAAAGAGGTAATTGATTTAAATCCGAAAGCGGCCGCGGATTACCGCGCGGGACAAAAAAACGCGATGCAGTTTTTAGCCGGCCAAATTATGGCCAAAACAAAAGGTCGAGCGAACCCGCAAATCGTTCAGGAAATTTTGTCAAAGCTATTGACAGAGTGAAATAAATAGTGTATAATGTTGTTAAATAAATTAAATCCCCGGCCATTCATGGTTGGGATAACAAAAAGGAGAAAAATATGGATATAAAAAAATTTGAGACAGGAAGCTTTAGAGTGACGGAAGAAGAAAAAGCGACCAGGTCGCCGGAAGAATTGAAAAAGCTTGAAGAAAAGATTGAAAGGGCGAATTTGGATCGACTTGAGAGAATGCAGGATTTGTATGTCAAGCAATTAGAAGAGGGCTTAACCGAAGCGTTAAACACCGGATCTATCACTAAAGATGATGTTGGCGAGTGGCTTAAAGCGGTGGAGAGACAGGCGATGAGCGGTAAAGGCGGCCCAATTCAAGAAAAAGAATGAACGATTTTTGAAGTGAAAAATCCCCGAATCTGAAGCAGATTCGGGGATTTAATTTTGTTGCAAAAATTTTTTAATGAGGCGGTTCGCTTCTTTTGCGTTTTTGATCCACTGGATTGATTTGTCTTTGCGGAACCAGGTCATTTGGCGTCTGGCGTATTGCCGGGTATTTTGTTTTAAATTTTTTTTCGCTTCGCGAAGCGTAATCTTTTCCTCAAAATAGGGTTTAAATTCTTTATAGCCGATTCCGCTCAGTGACGGCAAATTCCAGCCGTATTTTCGCGACAAATTTTTTACTTCGTCAATCAACCCGTCTTTTATTTGCCTTTCAACCCTTTGATTTATCCGCCGGTAAAGCGTTTGTCTCGGGACGGAGATTCCCAGTTGCAAAACCTCAAACATCGGCTTGCCTTTGATTTTTAACGCGGAGAACGGCTTGCCGCTTAAGATACAAACTTCAAGCGCCCGGACCAACCGCCTTTTGTTTTTCCGGTCAATCGTCTCGGCGGCTTGAGGATCCAGTTTGGCCAAATCTTTCAACAGTTCTTCATTTGTCTTTTTCTCCAATTTTTCCCTTAACGCCGGATTGGGTGCGACTTTCGGAATCTGAAGATTTTCAACCACAGCTTTGATGTAAAGCCCTGTCCCGCCGACCAAGAAAGGCGTCTTGCCGCGCCTTTGAATGTCTTTAATAATTTTGATTGTTCTTATTTTGTATTGAGCAAGCGTAAATGTTTTGTTCGGAGGGATGATGTCTATTAAGTAATGAGGCACGCCGGTCATTTCTTTCTTCGTAACTTTGGCCGTGCCGATATTCATCTCTTTGTAAATTTGCCGCGAATCGGCGGAAACGACTTCGCCTTTTAATTTTTTAGCGAGAAAAACGGCAAGGTCTGTCTTGCCGCTTGCCGTCGGGCCGAGAATCACTATGAGTTTGTTCATTTTTTCTTTACAATCTCTTCTTTGATTCGCGCCAGGAATTTTTTGAATTTAACGGCGCCGAGGTCTCCTTTCGCGCGCTTTCGAACCGCCACGGATTCGTTTTTCATTTCTTTGTCTCCGACGATCAAAAGATAAGGGATTTTTTGGTTCTCTCCCTCCCTGATTTTTTTGCCGACTGTTTCGTTTTGGTCTTTCAGTTCGGCGCGGATGTCGACGGCTTGCAGTTCTTTCGCGATTCGCGCGGCGTATTTTTTATGCGCTTTTCCGATCGGCAAAATCCAGGCCTGAACCGGGGCAAGCCATAAAGGAAACGCGCCGGCAAAATGTTCAATGAGAAAAGCGATGAATCTTTCGTGCGAGCCGAGCGGCGCCCGATGAATAACGTAAACCGGCTTGTCTTTTCCGTCTTTGTCGCGATAGTTTAAATTAAATCTTTGGGCCGCCAGGAAATCCAGCTGGTTCGTGGAGGCGGTTTCTTCGCGGCCGACGATGCTTTTAATTTGGAAATCAACCTTCGGCCCGTAAAAAGCCGCTTCTCCCTCGGCTTCCACAAACGGTAGTTTTGAGTTTTGCATCGATCTTCTTATCATTTCAACCGATTTTTTCCAGCCCTCCGGAATATCCGCGTATTTTGCTTTGTCTTTGGCGGGCAGGGAGAGTCGCATGTAAAAATCTTTGATGCCGAAAACCTTTTTGTACCAAAATTCGTGCAGTTTCATCACTTTAAGAAATTCCGCCTCAACCTGATCTTCCCGGCAATAAATGTGAGCGTCGTTCTGGGTAAAGCCGCGTGTCCTGAGCAGGCCGGCCAGGGTTCCGGAAAGTTCATAGCGGTAAACCGTTCCGTATTCGGCAAGACGCAGAGGCAAATCCCTGTAGCTCTTCGGCTCCGATTTGTAAATCATGTGAGTGTGCGGACAGTTCATCGCTTTTAAGTAGTAATTCCCGTCGTCCAATTTCATCGGCGGAAACATGCTCTCGGCGTAGTAGGGAATATGGCCGGACATTCTATACAACGTTTCTTTGGCGATGTGGGGCGTTGCCACGCGCCGGTAGCCCCACTTTTTTTCAATTTCTTTCGCGTAATTTTCAATTTCATCGCGGAGGATCGTTCCGTTCGGCAGCCATAAAGGCAGGCCCGGGCCGACTTCTTCGGCGAAAGTAAACAATTTCAATTTTTCCCCCAAAACCCGATGGTCTCTTTTTTTGATTTCTTCCTGCTGCCAGAGATATTTGTCCAAATCTTTTTTTGCAATGAATCCGGCGCCGTAAATCCGCGTCAGCATTGGGTTTTTTTCCGAGCCGCGCCAGTAAGCTCCGGCGATTTTGGTCAACCTGAACGCGTCCGCCGGCAATTCTTTCGTGGAAGCGACGTGCGGACCGCGGCAGAGATCAACAAAGCCGCCGGTTTTATAAATTGAAACGGTTTTGACTTCCTTACCAATAGTTTTTTGTTCTTCTTCGCTCATCGCGGTCGTGCCTTTCATTTTTAGGTCTTTAAGCAATTCCACTTTGAACGGCTGATTTGTTTTTTGGAAAAACGCGATTGCCTCGTCAATGCCCGTTTCTTCTCTCTCAAATTTCAAATTCTGTTTGATGATTCTTTTCATTTCCTGCTCGATCTTGGGCAAGTCCTCGCCGCCAATCGCTTTGGGCAAAAGAATGTCGTAATAAAAACCGTTTTCAATGACCGGCCCGACGCCGAATCGCACGTCGGGAAACAGCCGCTGAATCGCCGCGGCCAAAACATGAGCGTATGAGTGACGAATTGTCTCTAAAGGGTAAGTCATTTTATTTCTTTCGCTTCTTCACAAATTATCTTAACGCTTCCGTTGCGATTGTCAATTTTCCCGGCGACGGCCAAAATTTTGTTTTCCTGCCAGAGCGCGGCGTTTTTTTCAAAGGCGTCGGGAAAGACGATTATTTCCATTTTGCCGTCAAAATCCTCCAAATTGACGAAAGCCATCAATTTTTTGCTTTTCGTGATGATTTTTTTCATTGAAGAAACGATGCCGGCGGTTTTGATTTTATAGCCGTTTCGCGCGGCCGACAATTCCTTAATCGGCGTGTATTTCGCAAGCGCGTCTTTGAATCTTTCAAGCGGATGCGAAGAAATAAAAAGCCCGAGCAATTCTTTTTCCCACACAAGTTTGTCGTAATCCGGCGCCGGTTCAACCGAGGGAAGTTTCAGATAGGAAACGGCGCCGACCGAGGGATTTAATTCAAAAATATTTTGCTGTCCTTGTTCTTTCATTCTTTTCGTTTCCCGCAAGTATTCAAGGATCGTTTCAACGCCCTTGAGGAGCCGGTTGCGCTCTCCCAGTTCGTCCATCGCGCCGCATTTTATCAAACTTTCCAGCGTTTTTTTGTTCAGGTCTTTGTGATGGACGCGCTCCGCGAAATCGCCGATTGATTTGAAAGAGCCGTTGTTTTTTCTTTCTTCAATGATCGCCTTAATCGCGTTTTCGCCGACGTTTTTGATCGCGAGCAGTCCGAATCTGATCGTCTTGTCGTCAATAACGGCGAAATTTTCAAAACTTTCGTTGATGTCGGGCGCGAGCACGGTGATTTCCATTCTTTTGCATTCGGCGATGATCTGGGCGATCTTTTCGTTGTCGCCGGCTTCGGCCATCAGAATGGCGGTCACGTATTCAACCGGAAAATTCGCTTTCAGGTAAGCGGTTTGGTAGGCGACGATGCCGTAAGACGCCGCGTGACTTTTGTTGAACCCGTAGCCCTGAAACGGTTCAAAGAGCTGCCAGAGTTTTTCGGCGAATTGCATGGTCTGGCCGTGTTTGACTACGCCTTCAATGAATTTATCTTTTTGTTTCGCCATCTCCTCCGGAATTTTTTTGCCGACCGCTTTCCTGAATTTGTCCGCTTCTTCCCACGTGTAGCCGGCAAGCTCAATCGCGGTGAAAAGAAGGTCGTCCTGATAGACGATAAGTCCGTACGACTTATCAAGATATTTTTTCATCCGGGGGTCAAGATATTTCACGAGCGAGGGATTGTTTTTTCGGGCGATATATTCCGGAATGACGGCCATGGGGCCGGGTCTGAAAAGGGCGATCATCGCCATAATGTCGGTTATCACGGTCGGCTTCAGTTCTTTCAAATAATGCGTCATTCCTTCGCCGCCCAGCTGAAAAAGACCCATTGTTTCGCCTTTCGCCAGAAGCCGAAATGTTTTCTTGTCGTCCAAAGGGAGATTGTTGATATCAATAACGATGTTTCTCCTTTGCTTTATGAGTTCAACCGCGATGCCCAAAATGGACAAGTTTCTGATTCCCAAAAAGTCCATTTTCAAAAGGCCGGTCGGTTCAATTGAATACATGTCGTATTGGGTGATTATTTTTCCGCCTTTCGGATCGTATTGCAGAGGAGTGTAATCGGTCAAAGGAGTCGGGCTGATGACGACTCCGGCGGCGTGAACCGAGGCGTGCCTGGCGCAGCCCTCCAATTTTTCCGCCAGATCCAAGACCTTTTTTACTTTGGGATCGGAATCGTAAAGCACGGACAATTCCGAGCTGATTTTTTTCGCGTTTTCAATGGTCATCGGAAATCCCTGGGAGCCGAAGGGGATTGCTTTGGCGATCTTGTCGCCGAAGCCGTAAGGATATCCCAAAACCCTCGTAACGTCCCGAGCCGCGGCTCTTGCCATCATGGTTCCGAACGTGCTGATTTGGGCCACTTTGTCCGAGCCGTATTTTTGGACCGCGTATTCAATAACCTCATCGCGCCTGTTATCCGCGAAATCCATGTCAATGTCCGGAGGCGAAGGCCGGAAAGGATTCAGGAATCTTTCAAAAGGAAGATTGTATTCAATCGGATTGATCTGTGTGATTCCGAGGGCGTGGGAAACAAGGCATCCCGCGGCCGAACCGCGCGTCGTGGTTATGATGCCCCGCGAATTCGCCCAGTTGATGATGTCCGCCACGATCAGGAAGTAGGGAGCGAATCCTTTTTTATTGATGACCTCAAGTTCGTATTCCGCTCTTTTCCGTGCCGTCTCGTCAAAGCCGGGCAATTTTTGATCAAGTCCCTTCCATGTAAGTTCCGCGAGATACTCGTCGGGGGTTTTATTCTCCGGCACCTGATAATTGGGAAAGACCCATCTGTCAAGCTCAAGTTCCAGATCGCAGGCGTCGGCGATTTTTTGCGTGTTTTCCACCGCTTCGGGCACGTCTTTGAAAAATTCAACGATTTTTTCTGGCGCGGCCAAAGAAAAATCATCAATCTTGAGAGTCAGCCGGTCGCTGTCTTCAAGCAGAGCGTTTGTTTGGATCGCCGTCAAAACATCATGTGCCTCGGCGTCTTCGGCTTTCAGATAATGGACGTCGTAAGTGGCGACACACGGAACTTTCAGGCGCCGGCCAAGATCAATGAGAGTTTGGTTGACGATTTTGAGTTCCGGAATGTTCGGATGTGCGCCCAATTCCAGATAAAAATTTTCCGGTCCGAAGATTTCCCGGTATTCCAGAACAGCGGCTTCTATTTCTTGAATCGGCTTTTTGCTTAAAATCATTCTCGGCAGTTCGCCGCCGAGGCAGGCCGAAAGGCCGATCAGTCCCTCGGAATGGGCGCGCAAAATTTCTTTGTCAATCCGCGGTTTGTAATAAAAGCCCTCCAAATGAGCGGCCGTTACGAGCTTAAGTAAATTTTGATAGCCGGTCCTGTTTTTCGCCAAAAGAATCAGATGGTATCTTTTGTCATCTATTTTCGGTCTTTTGTTGAGCCGGCCGTTGGGGGCCAAATAGGTTTCAACCCCGATTATCGGCTTGATGCCTCGTTTTTTCGCCTCTCTGTAAAATTCAATCGCGCCGTAAAGAACGCCGTGATCCGTCAGAGCCAGCGAATCCATTCCCAATTCTTTCGCCCTGTCCAAAAGTCCGTCGATTTTTGCGAGCCCGTCAAGGAGGGAGTAGTGGGAGTGGACATGGAGATGAGTAAACTTCATGAAAAATTCAAAACTCAATCCGCCGACTGGCGGACTGAGCTTTGAGTTAATTTGTAATTTAGTAAATTACTTCCCTAAGTATACTTTAGTGATTTTTAAGCCAAAGTAAAGGATCGCGCACACTCCGACCGCGATAATTATTTTCCAAAACAGAAAGTCATTCCAATCGGCAATGAACGCGATCGCGTTTCCGCCGACTTGCGTTTTGTTCGCAAGCTGAATAAACAATATCAGCAAAAACAAAAAAATTCCAGCTTTTGCGAACGCTTTTTTGGGAAAATAATATTTTATTTTCAGAAATTGCTTTTCAAGCCAACCGACTCCTTCCAGCCAGTCGCCGAAATCCTGGACGCCCCGCCAATAAGCGGCGATAATGTTCTTGGCGTCCTCCCGCGTAATTTCAAAATTCGGCTCCAAAATGATTTTTTCGGCAATCAGCCGGGCGTGGAAAAATTTTTCCGGTTCGGACAGTATTTTCGGAAGCTCCTTAATTACCACAGGTCTCTTAAAATGGCAGTTTTTCACCATCTGTTGAAAGATTTTTTCGCTTTCAAGAATCGCCATTTTAAAGCCGGAACACGTCCCTTCCTCAAGGGCGTGTTCGACGAAAGACCAGTCCTGATTTTGCGGTTCGTTCATCATTTTGAGAGAAATCCCTCGTCCGCCGGCTGGCGGACTCGGGATAAAGGTTTGCTAACCCCGCCAAGGCGGGGAGCAAGCCCTTTAATTATACCACAAGCGGTATTGACAGCGTAACAGCCCGCTTGTTAGAGTTGGAGTAAGTTTTTTAACAATGAAAAGGAATGGAGAGGATGGAATGAAGACCAAAAATTTTATAAGTTTAATTTGCTTTCTTTTAGTCTTCTGCGTCTCAAACGTTTCCGCTTCAATCGTCAATTCGACGACGGTCCAGAACATAGCCGCGAAATACCGCCTGACGGTGGTTGAGATTCAAACCTCGATTAAGAACTCTTCCGGCGATACCGTGGAAACGATGGGTGCCGGTTTTTTCATAGACAGGGAAGGGCACATTTTAACCGCGGCTCATGTCGTGTATGACGACGAAGACGGAACGGTTGACGAATTGCGGGAGTCGAATCAGGACAAAGGAAAAGACGAGAACCGGCGCGGCAAGACCTACAAGTACCAGGTCATTTTTAACGGCAAAAAATACAGCGCCCATTTCGTCGGAAGCAACCGCTATGTCGACACGGCTATTATCAAGCTTGACAAGTTGCCTTCGGACGAGTTTTTGCCGGCGGTATTGGGAAATTCGGACGAAGTGAAAGTGGGAGAATTCGTGGTCGCCGTCGGAAATCCGGTCGGCTTGACGAATTCTGTCTCAAGCGGCATTATCAGCGCGCTTAACAGGAGAGATTACGAACTCTGGTTCATAGAGGACTTTATTCAGACCGACGCGCCGATAAATCCGGGCAATTCCGGCGGACCGCTAATCAACATGCGCGGCGAAGTTATCGGCATTAACGACGCCACCGTCAGAAGCATGGACGGTTTGGGTTTTTCCGTGCCGATAAATCTTGCATCCGAATATCTTGAACGAATGAAAAAAGAAGGCGATTTGAAAATTACTCCTTTGGGCGTTAGTGTCTTGCTTAAGAATTTTCCCCGCAGCAGCGGCTTTGACGACATTAAAAAGATAAGCGAACTGCTGGATTGGAACGATATGGCCGACCTCATAATGGTGGCGGAAATTTCAAAAACAAATTCCGCGCTCGTTATGGAAGTTAAAAGCAATTCGCCGGCGCAGAAAGCCGGTTTGAAGATAGGCGACATCATCGTGAAATTCAACGGCTATCCGGTGAACGACACTTTTGATCTGAGGGTCGCTTTGCTTAAAACCGGCGCGGGAAAAGACGCGATTCCGGTTGAGGTTGTCCGGGTCTCCGAAGGCAGGCGGAACACGATAGTTTTCAGAATCAAATTCGAAAATCGTCAAAAAAAGACGGATGAATTCCACGACTGACACGTTTACGAATTAATACCCTTTTCACGATGAAAAGGGTTTTGTTTTTGTGTTACAATAAAGAAAAGACTTTTTTGCCGAAGGTTTAAAGTATGACTTTGAAACAAGAAAAAAAAATATGGAAATCGGGTTATCGTTATGTCGCCGGCGTTGACGAAGTCGGCCGCGGGGCTTTGGCCGGGCCGGTTTGCGCGGCGGCTGTTTTAATTTTGAATAAAAAATTAAGCGGAGAGTTAAAAAATATAAAAGATTCAAAACAATTGACGGCCGGCAAAAGAGAAAAATTTTACGGCGCGCTCTCCGGCCGCCCGGACATTGTCTGGTCCGTCGCGCTGGTTTCGGAAAAAATCATAGATAAAATTGGGATTGACCGCGCGACATGGCTTGCGATGGAAAAAGCGGTTCTGAAATTGGAAAAAAAACCAAATTTTTTATTGATTGACGGCAACCGATTCTCCTCCCATAAGCTAAAACCCAAAACCTATAACCTGATTGTCAGGGGCGATGAAAAGGTTTTTTCAATCGCCGCGGCTTCGGTCATCGCCAAAGTGACCCGTGACCGTTTGATGACAAAATTGTCCGAAAAATACGCGAAATACGGCT
>MEYT01000044.1 GCA_001774105.1 Candidatus Azambacteria bacterium RIFCSPLOWO2_01_FULL_46_26
ATTTCGTTGCGGAATATTAACCTGATCGCCGCCTGTGTGTTCTAATGTCCAATTTTGTCCGTCGTCCGTGGAACGATAAAGATAAACGAGAGCTGATGATCCTCCTGCGTTAACAAAAGCAAGCAATCCGGGCTGAGGAGCCATGGTCTTAAAAAGATGTTTGGTATTAGCCGGACAAGGAATGTCTGTCCAGGAAACTCCGCTGTAAATGCCGCTTACTTGAACCGGGGAAGAGCGATTGGTCTGTGTCCCGTCTCCGAGTTGTCCGGTTGAGTTCATGCCCCAAGCCCAAACAACAGTTCCGTCTGATTTAAGGGCAAAAGCATGAGCGCCACCGGCCGCGATCGCGCTAATACCGGAAAGACCCGGGACCTGGCTTGGCGTTGAATGCGCGCTTGAATCCGTTGTTCCGTTTCCTAACTGACCGTAATTATTTCTGCCCCATACCCAGACAGTGCCGTCTGATTTGAGGGCCATTGAAAAATAAGCAGTCGGAGAAAATAGATCGCCGGTGCTTGACGCTCTAATCGCGCTAACAGCCGAAAGACCTGAGACCTGAACCGGCAATGTCCTTTGCGTGGCGGTTCCATCGCCGAGCTGACCATAATCATTTCTACCCCACGCCCAGACAGTGCCGTCTGATTTGAGGGCAAGCGTGTGATACTCCCCCGCGTCTATCGCTATAATACCGGTTAAATAGCCTGTGCCGCTTAAATCTTTCACTTGAACCGGCAATGTACTTTGCGCGGTGGTTCCACCGCCTAATTGACCATAATTATTAACACCCCACGCCCAGACCGTGCCGTCGGATTTAAGGGCAAGAGAATAATTATAACCGGCGGCAATCGCGACCACATCAGTCAGATAACCCGAGCCGGTCGTGCTTTTGACCTGAACCGGAGTTGAACTGTTGGACCCGCCGGTCCCGAGTTGGCCGTTTGAATTACTACCCCAGGCCCATGCTGTGCCATCGGATTTAACGGCAAGAGAATGGCCGTACGAATAAGCCGGTGCATAAATACTTTGTCCCGCGGCAACTGCCGTCACTCCAGTAAGAAAACCAACGCCGCCCAGCCCCAGCACTTGAACTGGGGAAGTGCCGCCAACGAAAGTGCCGTTCCCGAGCTGGCCATAACTATTACTGCCCCATGCCCACATCGTTCTGTCGGATTTGATGGCAACGGTATGATCTCTTCCTCCGTCAATTGCGATAATATCGCTGATGTTCGCAGGGGACGGATTGAGCAAAGTTCCGCTTCTGGTGGTTTCGCCCCAAGCGCCTTGTCCCCACACTTCTACCTTACGCGTGGTTTTAATGGCAAGAGAATAATAATCGCCGGCGGCAACATTTGTGACGGCCGGATAAGGATCGCCCGCGGTCCCCGTGTATGTCGTTCCTTTTCTACAGGCAACAGGAGTGGTTGAAACTCCATAAATACTCCCTTCGGACCACGCATAAACGCCAACGCCAAACAAATCCCCCATAGTGCCAAGCCCGGTGTTTGATGTCGTAAAGATATAATTTCCGCTTGTCGCTTCGTTATTGTCCGGGTCTTTTGATTTCACCCTGAAATTGTAAGTTGTATTCGGCGAAAGACCGTTCAAAATAGACACATGGAAAGTTCCGTAAGTTGAAGTATAACTGAACGTGGTTCCGTAGGAAGTTGTCAGGCCATAGTCAACTTGTGAATTTGCCGTCTCGTCCGTGTTCCAAACAATGGCAGCGGAATCAAAAGTGATATTTTGGGCGGCCACGCCGGAAATTAGCGGAGCGCTGGTATCAGCCATACCCTTAGCTCTTTTTTCAATCCGCCACTGTTCGTTGCCCGGCACATTGTCATAGCCCGCGGCGTAAATCGCTGACGAATCAACGGTAATCGCCAATGCCTCGTCATTAGTACTGCTCGGATTACTCGTCACCCCGTAAATAAGAACGCCTGTTATCAAACTTCTTTTTTCAACGCGCCATTGAAGATTTGACGAACCGACGGTTTTGTCGGAACCCGCCACATAAAACCCGGTTGAGTCAACGGCGATGGCGTAGGCCAGATCGTTCTGCGAACTGGGATTGCTTGTTTGAACCCAAATTTGACTTCCGTCAGTTAAACTTCTTTTTTCAACGCGCCATTGATAATTTCCCGGCGAAGAATCATAACCGGCGACATAAAACCCGGTTGAGTCAACGGTAATTGTGTAGGAAACATCGCTTGATGAGCTCGGATTACTCGTTGCCACTCCGTTTGTTCCAAAGGAAGTAATCAAATTTCCGTCAGTCAAGTTCCTTTTTTCAACGCGCCATTGAGCATTGGAACTGCCAAGAGACAAGTCAGAACCGGCGACATAAAACCCGGTTGAGTCAACGACAATTGCGTAAGCATATTCAGCAGTCTGTGAACTGGGATTGCTTGTTTGAACCCAAATAGAGCTTCCATTCGTCGGATTTAATTTTTCAATTCGCCATTGATAATTTCCTGGAACTGCGTCATAGCCCGCGACATAAATTCCGGTTGAGTCAACGGCAATTGCGGTAGCTCTTCTAGCATCAGAACCGCTCGCAACACCATCCACAATTCCATTGGTGCCAAATGAAGTAATTAGAGCGCCTGTGGTCAAACTTCTTTTTTCAACGCGCCATCGATAATAGCCGCAAGCGCCGGCGGCATTAGCTTGACCGGCGACATAAATTCCGGTTGAGTCAACGGCGATGGCGTAAGAAATATCATTGCAAGTACTGTGAGGATCGCTTGTAATGGTCCAAACAATACTGCCGTCCGACACATTTCTTTTCTCAACGCGCCATCGGCCCGCGCCTGCCGACTTGTCAGAACCGGCAACATAAATTCCGGTTGAATCAACGGCAATGGCTTGAGCCCGTTCTGTATTGGCAGAGTTTAAAGGATTACTTGTCTGCGTCCAATTCAAACTGCCGGGAATTTCAAGCGTCGTGAAAGTGTAATCCCCGGAAATCGCCTCGTTGTTCGCCGCGTCTTTTGATTTGACCCGGAAATGATAAAGAGTGTTTGAAGTGAGTCCTGTTAAATTAACGGAATGAGAAGTCAGCAAAGTCGCGTCCAATGTCGTTTGAGAACCGTAAGAACCGGTCAGGCCGTACTCAACCTGAGAAGTTGATATTTCGTCGGTTGACCATGTGGCGGTCGCGGAAGTCGCGGTGATGTTTATCGCGGCAACCGAAGATATGACCGGAGGAGTGGCGTCAACGCCCATAGTTGAGGGCCCCAATTTAATCCAGCCGTCCCAGCCGCCGGAGGCGCTACCGGCCGAGGTTGAAGTGCAGGCGCTTCCGTTCCAATAATTATCTTTGCAGGCGGAAACCGCCCTTGCCCAGCCGCGAACCGCGTTACTATCGTCGTCAAGCGCGGCCAGTACGGTATTTGTCGCGTTCAGAAACGGAGCGAACGGCGGATTTCCGGCCGTCGCGCGGTCAAAAGCAACCCAGCCGATATTTTCGGACCACGCCCAGCCGGAAAATTTTCCGGCTTCCGCGTCGCTCCAGTTGCTCGGCCTATAAATTGACACGCCATAATTCGGAACCGCGGAACCGGTTGAAGGACAGCCCGTAGCGCCGTTTGATTGGCCGTCGTTGTCAGGGTCGCAGTTTGAAGAGTTTAAACTTATCCAGCCGATGTTTTCGGACCATATCCATCCCTGAACGTTCTGCCCCGCTCCCGCCTGAACCGGAACGAACTCCTTCTCGCCAAGATAAAAAACATAAAAACCGACGGCGAGCAAAACAAATAAAACCGAAATCGCCGGAAGAACGATTTTCAGTTTTGACAATCCCGCCGCGGTAAACTTACTTTTAATTCTACTCAACATAGTATTTCCATTTTATCACTTCACGGAAAACCTGACAAAATTCTTAAAGCGATTTCCTTTTATTCAAAGCGGCTTGGATTATTTTATCAAGCAGGTCCGGAAAAGAAATGCCGGCGGCGGCGGCCGCTTGCGGCAGTAAGCTCGTTTCGGTCATGCCGGGAATGGTGTTAATTTCCAAAACATATAATTTCCCGTCCCCGCCCAAAATCATGTCTGTTCTTGACATACCTGAACAACCAATAATTTTGTGCACTTGCAAAGCGTTCTCCTGAATTTTATTGATTATCTCGGCGGGTAGACGCGGAGGAGTAATTTCTTCCGTAGCGCCAGGTGTGTATTTCGCATGATAATCAAAAAATTCGGAATCCTTAGGGATGATTTGTGTCGGAGGCAGTGCAATGGGTTCCTTGTCTCCTCCCTCATCCAACACAGCACAAGTAACTTCCACGCCAGAGATATATTCTTGTGCAAGAACTATGTCGTCGTAAGAAAAAGCCAATTGCACGGCATTTTCTAGATCATCAATTTTTCTAACAATAGTTATGCCAACACTAGAGCCACAATTTGAAGGTTTGATAACACAGGGAAGCGAAATTTTTTCGCTCACTTTGGTTGTTATTTTATCTTTGTCTTTATTCCATTGCTTGTTAGAAAAATTGAGATACTTTGGAACTTTAAGGCCATGGAACAAAAAGAGCTCGCTAGATTTTAGTTTATCCATGGCGAGTGCGCTCGCCAAAATACCCGAGCCAGTGTATGGAACTCCCGCCATCTCCAAAAAACCCTGCACTGTGCCGTCTTCTCCGTATGTACCGTGCATGGCGATGAAAACAACATCCGCACCTCTTTCGGTTTTCAATTTATCAATCGCATTACCAGTTTCCAGTGCGACCAAACTTTTTTCTTCTTTGTTTTCATCGCCACTAAGAAATTTTCTATCAGGCGGAGGTAAAAGCCATTTTCCATCTTTATTTATGGTAACTGGCGTTAGATTATATTTAGTTTTATCAAGCGCATTTAAAATGACTCTTCCGGTTGCCAGAGACACCTCGCGCTCGGAAGAAGGCCCGCCCATGAGAAGAGTTATGTTTATTTTTTTATTCTTCATTTTTTTCAAAAGGTCTGAAGATTACCGCGCTCGTCCGAAACGGTTGAATAAATTATTCCTCCTTTTTCAAAAACGTGAAAACTGCCGGTTTCTTCCGATACCGTAAAAACCGTCGTGCCTTTAAAAACGTAAGAAGCCGTGATGGCGTTCAAATGGCGGAGATGGACTTTTTGCTTAAAACCGAATTGTTCCGAAAGATCTTCAAAACGGCCGGGGTTGATTTTGTCGGCGACTATTCTCGGCCGTAATCCTTCAAGCATCACGCCGGAATGGACTATGTTTCCGCGGCGATTGATCAAAATGGCGCCGTCAAAATTAATCGTTGTCGCGATGTCATAGTGTTTTTGCTTGCCAAATTGAAGATTCTTTACATTCACGCGGCGCTTCAAAAAAATGTCTTGAGAACTGTCGGAGACATCGGTAAATTTCCGCCATTTATTTTTCCAGCCGAAAATCACGAATAACCCGAAATGCTTTCGCGACAAAGACAAACCCAAAATCAATTCCGCCAATTTCATTTTCAATGAAATTGGCAGCGCGACTTCAGATTTCTTTAAGACCTTTTCA
>MEYT01000045.1 GCA_001774105.1 Candidatus Azambacteria bacterium RIFCSPLOWO2_01_FULL_46_26
TGAAGGCAAAGAGGCGAAGCGGGCTATGAATTCTTGAATGGGATTTGGATACATTTTACCATTGTTCCTCAGTAAAACGTTTGTCAACTTCTTTAAATGAGGCCAGGTGTTCCTGGAAGGTCAATTCAATTTTGCCGGTCGGGCCGTTTCTGTGTTTGGCGATGTGGATTTCGGCATATTTCGGGGTCGCGCCGTTATCGTCGTCAAATTCGCTTTTTTTGGCTTTATCCGGGCGGTAAATGAAAAGCACGACGTCGGCATCTTGTTCGATTGAGCCGGATTCTCTCAAATCGGAAAGCCGTGGCGGCTGATCGCCTCGCATTTCCGTCGCTCTGGACAATTGGGAAAGCGCCAGAACCGGAACGCTTAATTCTCTGGCCAGGCCTTTCAGCGACCTTGAAATCTCGGAAACGATTTCCACCCGGTTGTCGGTCTTGCCGCGGCCCCGCATCAATTGCAGATAATCGACGATTATCAGTCCCAAGCCGTGCTGGGATTGAAGGCGCCTTGCCATGGTTCTCATTTGTATGATGTCCGGCGAAGGGGTGTCGTCAATGAAGATCGGGGCTTCGGAAATGGCGTTGATCGCGTCAATGATTCTTTTAATATCGCTGTCGCCGTCGCGGTCTTCCGTTTTTTTTAAATTCATGCCGGTTCTGATTTTCCAAAGATCAACCGCCGAGTGGGCCGCGACGAAACGATCGGACAACTGATCGGACGACATTTCAAGAGAAAAAATGCCGACGGGAATTTTTTCTTTAACCGCCACGTGCCGGGCGATGTCCAGCGCCAGCGACGTTTTTCCCAAGCTCGGTCTCGCCGCCAGGACGATTAGATCCGACTTTTGAAGACCGGAGAGTTTATTGTCCAGAGAAGTGAAACCGGTCGGCACGCCGCGCATTATTTTGCCTCCGCCTTCTGACAATAACATCGTTCTCTCGCCGACTTTTTCCACCAGCGGCTTTATGTGGAAGAAATTTTTTTGGACCGACTGCTGGGAAATGCTGAAGATCTTTTGTTCCACCTCGTCAAGCAGATTTTCAACGTCGTCGCTTTCCTGATATCCCAAACGGGCGATGTCGTAAGAAGCGCTGATCAAATCCCTTAAGATTTTCTTTTCTTTGATGATGTTCGCGTAATGAGCGATGTGAGCCGCGGTCGGGACGGCATTCACCAGAGAAGTCAGGTAGCTTAATCCGCCGACGTTTTCCAGCTCTTCTTTTTCCTTCAGGCGATTGGACAAGCTTAGCACGTCTATCGGCTCCTGCTTTTCGTAAAGCTCGAACATCGCCCGAAAAATCGTTTCATGGCTTTTGCGGTAAAAATCTTCCGGCTTTACGATGTCGGCGACCTTGATAATCGCGTCTTTATCAAGCATTAAAGCGCCCAAAACCGACTGCTCGGCCTCTATATTTTGAGGCGGAAGACGGTCGGGAAGAGGGGATATTTTTCGGGTCTTTTGGTAAGGCATAGGCGAAGGTTATAATTTATTTTCAGTATAGCAATAATAAATCAAAAATCAAATTTCACTGTCGGGCCTTTTGGGGTGTCCTCAATTTTATACCCCAACCGTTCTGTTTCAGCCCGCAATTGATCCGCCAAAGCCCAGTTTTTTTCTTGCCGCGCTTTCTCTCTTTGTTCAACCAGTGCCGCGATTTTTTTAGGCAATTTAATTTTTTTTCGCGGCGGCAAAATGCCGAATATCGCGTCCGCTTCCCCGAAAAAATTCTTTATTTCCCGGGCGGCGTCTTTATCCAGTTGATTTTTATCAATTGACGCGTTCGAGGTTTTTATGACGTCGAACATCACGCTTAAAGCCCTCGGCGTATTGAAGTCGTCGTCCATATAATCAAAGAATTTTTCTCTGAATTTTTTAATTTTTAATTTGTATTTTTGATTTTTGATTTTTAATTTTTGATTTACCTTGTCCAATCTCTCCAAAAATTCCGAAATTCTGCCCAAAGCATGTTTTGCCTGAACGGCAAGTTGTTCATTGTAATCAATAACGGACCGGTAGTGGCTTGAGACGATGATAAAACGCAAAATTTCAACCGGATATTTTTCAAGAAAATCCCGGACGGTTATGAAATTTCCGAGCGATTTGGACATTTTCTCTCCGCCGATTTTCAAAACGCCGGTATGGAGCCAGTATTTGACGAACGGCTTTTTGCCCGAAGTCGCTTCCATTTGGGCGATTTCCGATTCGTGGTGGGGGAATATCAATTCATAGGCGCCGCCGTGCAAGTCATATTGGGGTCCGAAAAAATTTTCGCTTATGGCGGTGTCTTCTATGTGCCAGCCCGGCCGGCCGGCGCCCCACGGGCTTGCCCAAGCCGGCTCCCCGGGCTTCTTCTTTTTCCATAGGTCAAAATCAAAAGGGTGTTTTTTCGTTTCTCTGATTTTAACCCTCGCGCCGGCTTTCAATTTTTTTATTTTCTGTCCCGACAATTTTCCGTAATCTGGAAATTTTGAGATGTCGAAATAAACGCCATCACTCGCTTCATAAGCGTACCCTTTTTTAAGCAGGACCTGAATTTGCCGGATGATTTGCGGGATAAATTCGCTCGCTTTCGCGTATTTCGTCACGCTTTTTATTTTCAGCGCCGCGGCGTCTTTATAATATTCTTTCGTCATTTGACGGGAGAATTTCAGCGGATCGGCGTTTAATTCTTTGGCCCGGACGATTATTTTATCGTCGATGTCGGTGATGTTTTGCAAGTAAAAGACCTCGTATCCGGCGCGGCGCAGATAGCGGACGATGACGTCGAAAGCGGCGTAAGTCCGGGCGTGTCCGAGATGGCTTAAATCGTAAACGGTCGGGCCGCAGACAAATAAATTAACCCTTTTGTTTTTTAAGGGTTTAAACGGCTCTTTTTTGCCCGACAGTGTGTTGAATATTTTTAAAGCCATTTTTTGAGCTTGAAAAAGGCGTACATGAATATGCCGACGAAAAGAATAAAAATATTAATCAGCCAGAACATCATCGGCGTGTTTAAGAAATCAACCGTCGCCGTCATGGTCATGTTGAAAATTTGGGTTATAAAACTCAAGGGTAGCAGAATTGTTGAAAAAATGGTCAACAGCCGCATCATTTCGTTTAATTTGTTGGAAACGAGGGATTCGTTCGTGTGTTCAAGCGATTCTATCGTTTCTTTGTAATGGTCAAGGGTGTTGAAAATTCTGTCAAAATCGCCGATCAGATCGGAAAAATATATGGCCATCTCCGCGCCGAAGAATTTAGGCCCTTTGCGAAGGAGCGATTCAAGAATTGAATGCTGGGGTCTGATGATTCTTCTGAAATCAAGGATTTCTCTTTTCGCCAGGGATATTTGATGGATCATTGCTTTTTCCCTGCCTTTGAAAATCTGCTCTTCTATCACGTCAATGTTTTTGTTGACGTAGCTCAATTGAGGATGATAAAAATTGAAGATTTGCTCAACAAGATGATAAAGAAGCGCGCCGGCGCCCTCGCTGAAATATTTTTCTTTCAGGGCGGCGTTGGCGCCGCATTTTTTCAAAAAGCCGTCAAGAGGAGGAAGATAGCCGTAGTGGACGGTGATGAGATGCGTTTTTGTGACGAAAATATCAAGCTCGGCCGGCACGGTCGTACGTTTGACCGGATTGAACACGGGAATGTGAAGCACCATGAACAAAAAATGGTCGTAATGCTCGACTTTTGACCTTCGGGAAGGGGGAATGACTTCCGCCAGCACGACGGGATGGAAATGAAAATTTTTCTTTAAAAACTCAACATCCTTTTCGGTCGGCTGTTCAATGTCAATCCAGGTTAAATTTTTGTGGGCGATCTGCTTCATATATTGTATTTTACCATATGTTTTTCCATGGGACAAACGGATAATTCGCGGTAGTTAGCACTCTTGACATCGGAGTGCTAAATTATTTATAATTGGTGATATGTTGACCGAACGTCAAAAGGCGATTTTAAAAGCGGTTATTGAGAATTACATCAAATCGGCCAAGCCCGTGAGTTCCTGGGATTTGACCGAAAAACGCGATCTCCGCGTCAGTTCCGCGACCATTCGTAACGAGTTCGCCGAACTTGAAGAAAGCGGTTATCTTTCTCAACCCCACACTTCCGCCGGCCGCCTGCCGACGGAAAAGGCCTACCGTTTCTATGTGGAGGAATGTTTGAAAGAACGGGAATTGGCGCGGTCCGAGCGGGAAAAAGTCGCCCAGGAATTATTTTCGGAGTCGGAAAAACGCGACGCGATTTTAAAAAAAACGGCGAAAATTCTGTCCCATCATTCCCATGGCCTTGCTTTGGTCGGTTTTTTCGATTCCGAGGAAATTTATCGGTCCGGACTGAGCCGGCTTTTTTCTGAACCGGAATTTATCGGCACCAATTTGGTTTTTGAAGCGGCGGAAGCGCTTGACGAATTGGACAGTTATTTTGACAAACTCCTGGACGCGTTCGCGGAATCGGCGCCCGAAATTTACATCGGTAGCGAGAATCCTTTGGGGCTGGAGGAGTTTAGTTTTATCGGCCGGCACTACCGGCTTGCCGATCGCGACGGTTTTTTGGCTTTGATGGGGCCGACGAGAATGAATTACCGCAAAAACATTTCTTTGATTGAATATTTGGGTGAGATTTTGGATAATATTGAAAAACATGCCTGACGAAATTAAAAACGAAGAAAATAAAATAGAAGAGATGGAGATAATAGAAGAAGGCCGCGATACGTTTGAGGCAAAGTTAAAGAAGGCAAAAGAAGAATTGAAAAAGTGCGAGCATGAGCGCGGCGAATATCTGGCCGGCTGGCAAAGAGCGAAGGCGGATTACATCAATTTCCAAAAAAGCCAGGAACGGCTGGTTTCCGACATTCAAAAATTCGTTTTGGAAGACGCGCTTGTTAAAATTCTGAACGTCGTTGACAGTTTTGAACAAGCACTTAAATTTCAGCCGGAAGAGCTGAAAAACAGCGAATGGGCGAAAGGGGTTTTGCAAATCAAAAATCAGCTTGACGATTTCCTGAAAAGCCGGGGGGTTGAGGCCATCAAAACATTAAATGAAAAATTCAACCCGGAATTTCACGAAGCGATTGAGGCTATTATTTCGGACGCGGAAGAAGGAATGATTGTTGAGGAAGTTCAGAAGGGATACGCGCTTCATGGCAAAGTAATCAGGCCGGCGAGAGTAAAAATCAGTAAATAATTTTATAATATAATAAATAAATTTATGGCGAAAATATTAGGCATTGATTTAGGAACAACCAACTCGGCAATGGCGATTATTGAAGGTGGCGCGCCGAGGATTCTTGAAAACAAAGAGGGGAACAGGACGACTCCTTCCCAGGTCGCCGTTTCAAAAAGCGGCGAGCGGCTGGTCGGCCTTCTGGCAAAGCGCCAGGCGGTGACCAATCCCCAAAACACGATTTTTTCCGCCAAACGGCTTATCGGCCGTAAATTTTCGGACCCCGAAGTCCAGCGGGACAAAAAACTTTTGCCTTACGAACTCCGCGAGGCCGCGAACGGCGGAGTTGAAATAAAAATGGGGGAGCAATGGTATTCTTCGCAGGAAATCTCGGCGATGGTGCTTCAGAAACTAAAAGCCGACGCCGAGGACCGCTTGGGCGAGAAAATCGAGGAAGCGATTATCACCGTGCCCGCTTATTTTGACGACTCGCAGAGAAAAGCGACCAAAGACGCGGGGGAAATCGCCGGTTTAAAGGTTAAGCGCATCATCAACGAACCCACCGCCGCGGCGCTGGCTTACGGCTTGAATAAAAAGAAAAACGAAAAAATCGTCGTTTACGATTTCGGCGGCGGAACTTTTGACATTTCGGTTTTGGAAATCGGCGATGACACGATTGAAGTTAAGGCAACAGGCGGCGACACCCACCTCGGCGGCGACGATTTTGACCAAAAAATAATTCGCTGGCTCGTTGACGAATTCAAAAAAGACCAGGGGCTTGATTTGTCAAAGGACGTTCTGGCGCTTCAGCGTTTGAAAGAAGCGGCCGAGCGGTCAAAGCACGAACTTTCAAGCACTCTTGAAACCGACATTAACATTCCTTTCATCACGCAAGCCGCCGACGGGCCCAGGCACCTGAGTTTGAAACTCAGCCGGGCGAAACTTGAAGAACTCGTCCGCGAATACATCGAGCGCTCAGTAGAATTAACCGACAAAACGATAAAAGAAGCCGGCTTTTCAATAAAAGACATTGATGAAGTTATCATGGTCGGAGGCCAGACGAGAATGCCGGCGATCCAGGAAGCGGTTAAAAAACTCATCGGCAAAGAACCGCACAAAGACATCAATCCCGACGAAGTCGTCGCCGACGGCGCGGCGATTCAGGGCGGAATTTTACAGGGCGACGTAAAAGACGTTTTGCTTTTGGACGTTACGCCGCTTTCTTTGGGCATTGAAACGCTTGGCGGAGTGATGACCCGTTTGATTGAAAAAAACACGACCGTTCCGACAAGCAAGACGCAGGTTTTTTCAACCGCCTCCGACAGCCAGCCGTCGGTTGAAATTCACGTTCTACAGGGCGAACGGGAAATGGCTTTTGACAACAAGACGCTGGGCAGATTCATTCTTGACGGCATTCCTCCGTCCCCGCGCGGTGTGCCGCAGGTTGAGGTTACTTTTGATATTGACGCGAACGGCATATTAAACGTTAAAGCCAAGGACAAAGCGACCAATCGCGAGCAATCCGTCAGAATCGAGGGCTCCTCCGGCATCTCCAAGGAAGAGATTGAACGGATGAGAAAAGAGGCGGAGATTCACGCGGCCGAGGACAAAAAGAAAAAAGAAAAAGTTGAATTAAAAAATACGGCGGAAACGCTGATTTACACGACCGAAAAAACATTAAGAGAATTCGGCGACAAAGTAAAAGCCGAAGACAAAAAAGAAATTGAAGAAAAAATTGAGGCCCTGAAGAAAGTTAAAGACAGCGACGATCTGGAGGCGATCAAAAAGGCCTCACAGGATTTGTCGTCAGCCGTCCAGAAAATCGGCGCGGCGATGTATCAGCAGCAAAAAGCGAGCGAACAGCAGGCCCCGTCCGCGGAAGGACAAGAAAAGAAAGACGACGGCAACGTCCAGGAAGGAAAATTTGAGAAAAAGTAGAGATTATGAATATATGTGTAATCTAAGTTCTTCTGATAAAATAAGTTTATGCAAACCCTTGAAAACAATTACGCTTTTATAGATAGCCAGAATGTGAATTTGGGAATTCAGAATCTCGGTTGGAAATTGGATTGGGAAAGGTTTCGCGTATATCTGAAAGAGAAATATTTTATTTCAACCGCATACTTGTTTATCGGTTACATACAAGAAAATCAAGATTTATACGCATCGTTGCAGAAAGCCGGTTATATTTTAATATTTAAGCCGGTAATTCCTAATGAGAATGGCGAGGTAAAAGGAAATGTTGACGCTGATCTTGTGCTGCAAACAATGATTGATTTTCAAAATTATGATAAGGCAGTAATTGTTACAAGTGATGGGGACTTTTATTCCCTTGTAAAATATCTCTATGAGCGGAATAAATTAAAGATGATAATGAGCCCTTACGTAAAAACCTGTTCAAAGTTATTGAAGAAATCGGCAAAAGAAAAAATTGTTTTTATGGATAATTTGAAATCAAAGCTTGAATATAAATATAAAAGAAAAAGCACCGCCTAAAGACAAAACTTTAAGAAGTGCTTTTTCGTATGAATTCTAATTAAAGTATAGCATCTCTATCTATCCTGTCAAGTATTTGTAATTATGCCAAATTTCTTACGGCCGGTCGACGTCATATTGGCGGTTTTGATTCTAATTTCGTCATTTTTGGCGTGGTACTTTTTGGCCGGCGCTTTTGAGACCCCGCCCGTGAGCTATTGGAGTTTGATTTTGCTCGCGGTGCTGTTCTCGTTCCTGGCGGGATTTGTCGCTTTAAGCTTCTTAATCATTGAATCCAAATTAAGCGCTTTAATCTGCGCGCTTCTTACCATTCTGCCCTTTTTCGTGTTTTTCGGCTTCAACGTATATTATTTCGGCGCTTTCGCGTTATTTTTACTGCTCTCATTCGCCGCCTTGCGAAAAATACAAAGAGAAAAGCAATTCTCCCTTAAATTCAAAGCGTTAAAATTCGTCCGAAACGGCCTCGGCATTATTTTGTTCGCCTTGTTCTTTATGATTAGCACCGCAAGTTATTTTTCCCCGAACGTCCAGCAATTCGCGACCGGCGGCTTAAAGCTTCCAAGATACATGTTTGACATGGTTTTGCCTTTTGCCGGAAATTTGTTCCAACAGCAACTGCCGTCTTTTTCCCCGGAAAAAACCGTTGACGAGATTTTGAACGGGCTTTTGGCCGAGCAGTTGAAAGAATTACCGAAAGACATTACGCCGGCGATGATTGAAAAAGAAAAGCAAAAATTTTTGACGGAACAGAAACAGGCGCTGGCCGAACAATTCGGCGTGGAATTCAAAGGAGAGCAAAAACTGGGCGACCTTCTTTACGATTTGGCGAACGAAAAATTAAACGTCTATCTGGAAAATTACAAGCCGTACATTCCGGCTTTCGTCACCTCCGCGCTGTTTTTGACTCTGCTGACGTTGATATCGCCGTTGAAATGGCTGGCCGGAATCTTCGCGTTTTTGCTGTTTGAGCTGTTGCTTGCTTCAGGACTTATTATGATAAGCACGGTAAAGACGGATAAAGAAGTATTAAGCGCATGAGTAAAGATTACTATAAAATTTTAGGCGTTGAGCGCGGCGCTTCCGACGAGGAACTTAAAAAGGCCTACCGTAAACTGGCCCATCAGCATCATCCGGACAAAGCCGGCGGAGACGAAACAAAATTTAAAGAAATAAACGAGGCCTATCAAGTGTTGTCCAACAAAGAAAAAAAAGCGCAGTATGACCAATTCGGGACGACTTTTGAAGGAGGCGGCGGATTCCAAAGCGGCTATGGCCCGTCTGGTTTCGGCGGTGGCCGCGGTTTTAACTTTGAGGAATTTGACCTCGGAGACATTTTCGGGGAATTTTTCGGCGGCAGAACCCAAACCCGAACGAAGCAGCGGAAGGGCTCGGACATCTCCGTTGACTTGGAAATTGAATTTGAACAAGCGGCGTTCGGACTTAAAAAAGAAATCCAGCTCAAAAAATTGGTTTCCTGCGCCGAATGTTCCGGCTCCGGCGCCGAACGCGGCACTTCTCTGAAAAACTGTCCAAAATGTCACGGTTCCGGAGAAATCCGCCAAACCGCCAGAAGTTTTTTCGGCTCCTTCAGCCAAATTTCTTCCTGCCGGGATTGTTTCGGCCTTGGCCGGGTGCCGGAAAAAGCGTGCTCAAACTGCCGCGGCGAAGGCGTGGTCCGCGACATAAAGACGATTAACATTTCCATTCCGGCCGGAATTGAAGACGGCCAAATAATCAAATTGGAGCGCCAAGGCGAAGCCGCGCCTCACGAAGGCGTGAACGGCGACTTTTACGTAACCGTCCGCGTCAGGCCGCACAAGGACTTTCGGCGCAGAGGCAACGACGTTTATTACGAACTTCCCGTCCGTTTCAGCCAGGCGGTTCTTGGAGATGAAGTTCAAATCCCGACCCTTGAAGGAAACATCGCCCTAAAAATCCCGGCCGGCATTGAATCCGGAAAAATTTTGAAACTCTCCGGCCTCGGCATTCCGCACCTCCACGGCCGCGGTAAAGGCGACATGCTCGTCAAAATCCAACTCATCACCCCCAAAAAACTCTCCCGCAAACAAAAAGAACTCCTTGAGGAATTGAAGAAAGAGGGGGTTTAGGTGCTTTCGATTTCTTAGTAAAAACCAATAATAAAACTAATTTAGAAAGAAAAACCAAAAATTAGCCGCTCTCCGCGATTTGCTTTTGCCAAAATTAATGAGAGGAGAAATACAAATATGAGCGAGAAAATAAATTTAGATCAAGAAAAATTAGAACTATGGTACGAGCAATTCGGCTCTAAGAAATTTCAATTACAATCTGAAATGGCAGAGGATCACGGAAAAAAGACATTGGATTTATACCATAGATCAATCGATTTTATTTATAAGACGATAACAATTATTGGTATTGTTGCTGGTTTCGGTTTTACAGCGATAGACCATGTAAAAAATGATTTATTATTTATTCTCGGCGAAGGATTGCTATTTGCCGCAATTGCTGTTGGAATTTGGTCAACTCAAAAAATCTATTTGGGAGAACGAAAAAATTTCGATGATTTTTTCTCAAAAATCAAGAAACATTTTAAGGAATGGTATGCATTATTTAAACCTGTTTTTGATAAAGCGATTAAAAATAATTTAACGCGTAATGATATAATTGCTCTTCAAAATAAAGAGTGGGAGCTTGTCTCTATTCTTTCGGATAGCCCAGAAATTGAGAAAGACCGCAAAGATATTTTATCTGGTATTGTTTGGGCTATATTCGGACTATTTATTTTTGGTGGATTAATGCTACTTATTTCTTTTCTTATTTGCTAAACATGACCAAAAAGCTTAACGAATCCACACTAACCGAACAGCCAGTTATAGAATGGCTCAAAGAAATGGGCTATGAGTATAAATTTGATAATAGATAATCGGGTCAGACACCTTAGATTCCCTTAAATTTAATATGCGAAAAAGTCATTTTGAAACGCTTATACGCGAGGCGATAGAGGAGTTGCCGCCTAAGATCAAAGAGGCGATGGAAAATGTCGTGTTTATAATTGACCCCATTAGAGGCCGCCGTGCCAAAGGCACGCCTACGACCGCCTCACGGCGATCTGCCTCTAACGGGGCGAGGGGAGTGGCTATCAGGGTAGATGAGACGCTGTTGGGCCTTTACGAAGGCGTTCCTAAGACGGGGCGGGGGATAAATTATTCCGGCGTTTTGCCGGACAAAATTACCATTTTTCAGAAGCCGATGGAAGAATTGGCTGGCGGGAACGAGAAGAAATTGAAAGAACTGGTTTATGAAGTGGTGTGGCACGAAGTCGGCCACCATCTTGGTTTTGATGAGCCGGAGTTGCGGGCGCTTGAGGCGAAAAAGAAAATTAGGAAAAAAATTTAAGTGATTTGTTTTAAAATTTATGCGGCGACGGTTAAAAAGAGAGTTTTTTGCACGGACGACTTTGGCGGTATCCAAGGATTTGCTTGGCAAGTATTTAGTCAGAAAGGTCGGCAATAAGCTCGTGGCCGGAAAAATTGTTGAGACCGAGGCCTATATCGGGCCCCGCGATAAGGCCTCGCACGCGTTTGGCGGGAAGTTGACGAAAAGAAACGCTGCCGAATATATGGTTGGCGGTCACGTGTATATCTATCTTGTTTACGGAATGTACTGGCAGTTGAATATCTCAACATCTCGCGCGGGAAAACCGGAATGTGTTTTGATTCGCGCTCTTGAACTTGAAGAAGGGGACGTAAAACTCGCCAACGGCCCGGGAAAACTTTGCCGCTGGATGAAATTGAATAAATCGTTTTACGGCGAGGATGTTACGAAATCAAAACGGCTTTGGGTTGAAGACAGGGGAGTCAAGGTTAGGCGTTCGGAAATCGGCATTTCTCCGAGAATCGGAATTGATTACGCCGGCTCTTATTGGGCCGCGAAGCCCTGGCGGTTTTTTATCAAAGGAAATTCCGCGGTTTCCAAATAGGATAAAACAAGACATTTGTGATATAATTTAAATATATGGAGCAGGATATTTCGCGAAAATTTGAAGAGCAGGAGAAAAAATTGGACGCTATTTATAAATCCGTTGAAAAAACGAGAAAATATTTTCTTTTCACGCTCGTAGTCAGCGTCGTGTTCATCGTCTTGCCGCTTGTGGGATTGATTTTCGTCATCCCCATGCTTTTAAGCACGCTGACCGCGGGTTTTTGATACACTCTTGAAAATGAACAGGATTCAAATTTTAAAGTAGGATTATGCCAAAGAAAAAAACAAAAGTCGCGGTGTTTGACATAGACGGAACGATTTTCCGCTCAAGTTTGCTTATTGAACTTACCGAGGCCCTGATTGAAGAGGGTATACTTCCGGCCAAGGTGCGAAGGATTTACGCCAAAACGTATAAAAAATGGCTGGACAGAAAAGGCGATTACAGAAATTACATTGACGGAGTCGTTCTCGCGTTTGAGAAAAATATCAAAGGCGTTTCGTACGAGGATTTTTTGAAAGTGGCGCGGAAGGTGATGGCGTTTCATCAAAACCGTGTTTATCGTTATACGCGCGATCTGGTCAGGGATTTGAGAAAGCGCGGTTATTATCTTTTGGCCATCTCCGGTTCGCCGACGGGCATTGTTCAGCCCTTCGCCAAGAAACTCGGTTTTCGCAAGATGTACGGACGGTTTTACGAGTTGGACAAACGCGGCCGCTTTACGGGCAAGACCCTGCATTCGGAACTCATCGGCGACAAGGCGAAAATCCTGAAACGCGCCGTTGAAAAAGAAGAGCTGACATTGAAAAATTCCATCGGCGTCGGCGACACCGAAGCTGACATCGCGTTTTTGAAATTAGTGGAACGACCGATCGCTTTTAATCCCAATCTTAAACTTTATAAATACGCCAAGAAAGCCGGCTGGACGATCGTGACCGAAAGGAAAGACGTGATTTATAAGATTAAATGAAGTTCGCTTTATTTCCGCGTTAAAAAACAGCCGTTATTTGGCGGCTGTTTTTGTTTTTTGTTCAAGGATTTGGAGGGTCTTGACGGCGATATTTTTAATCATTTCCTGCTCATTCAGCGTTGTCGTGTCTATAAGTTGAAGCTGGGGAAATTGAGGAGACAGTATGTTGTACGCGTTTTTGTAACGCCTGACAAGAATATCCACGGTCTTTGGATTGGTCGTTTCTCCGAGTTTCCGGCTTAAGGCGATTCTTAATTCGCGCTCCATCGCGAGTTTCGAGTCGCAGACCATAAAATAAGCCGCGTCGATTTTGTCGGTCCAGAAACGCGACAAGAAAAAGGATTGAATCATGTTTTTTTCTTTTTGGCTTATTTGTCTTTTTTCAAGCCAGTACATCATCCAGCAATAGGCGTCAAAAACGCACCGGTCAAAAATGATAATGTCGTAAAGATGTCCGTAACTTTCGTCAATGAGGATGTTGAGAGCGTAAAGGCCGGTTCTTACGTTGTAAAGGGGCGTAGTGCGGGGAATATGCCTTATTACTTCGGCTCCTTCCTGGGGCCGCAGAACGCGAAATCCCTGACGGCGGAAAAATTTATCGAGTTCGGTTATGGTTGTGGTTTTGCCGGATGACGGCGAGCCGGTGAGTTCAATGAAAAACGGCCGCGGCAGATATTTATCGTCGTAGCGCAGGTTGCTTTTGAGATATTTCAGAATCGCCTGGGCTTTTTTCTCAAAAATATTTTCTTCGTTTCCCGAAATTCGCATCGCTTTTCTCCCTCTTGTCGTTTTTAAGTTGTCAAAGTGCGTTTCTTTGGTTATTATGAATAGAATAAAAAAAAATTCGCGTAAAGTCAAATTTATGACAAAAATAAACAATGAACGAATTATCGGTTTTGATATGGACGGGGTGCTCGTTGACCACACCGCCATGCGGCTTAAGCTTGCAGCGGAGCACGGCTGGAAGCTGGCGCCCGAACAGACGCCGGCGGAAATTTTTAACGCCATAATACCCGAGCCGGTTTTGGAGAACTTAAAACACGCGCTGTATTCCGACCCGGAAGTTTCGCTTTTGGCTCCGCTGATGCCGGGCGCCAAAGCCGCGCTTGAAGAAATAAAAAAGCGGGGGATTCCGTACGTTTTGATATCAAAGCGGAAAAACCCGGAAGCGGCGACAAATCTTTTAAAAGCCCGCGGGTTGTGGCCCGATTATTTTAACGAAAAAAACGCTTTTTTCGTCGTGGGGTCGGAAGGTAAAAATCCAAAAGCCGTGGAATTGGGGGTAACGCATTACGTTGACGATGAGATCGGAATTTTGGAGAAATTGCCCGACGTTGAGCACAAATTTCTTTTTGACCATCTCGGTATTTTTGACGGAATGGATTCTTACAAGCGGGTAACCTCGTGGCCGGAATTGATGAAACATCTTGTTTGAAATATAATAAGAATGTATGAAGTCAAAGTCATTTTGGGCGATAACGGGCGTTATTATTTTGTTTCTTTTGTTCGCGATTGCCGGCGTTTATTTGTCTCAAGGAACGCGAAAAGAATCGCCGGAGATTAAACCTTTAATAGCCGAAAGCAAAATGAAAATTTCAAGTCCTGTATTTGAACACAATCAAACGATTCCGGTTAAATACACTTGCGACGGCGTCGACGTCAATCCGCCGCTTATTATTTCCGACATTCCCGAAGGAACGAAAAGTTTGGCGCTGATAGCGGACGACCCCGACGCTCCGATGGGAACATGGGTTCATTGGACCGCTTGGAACATTCCTCCGAATACAAAAGAAATTCAAGAGAACGAAATTTCTTCGGGCGCGATTGAAGGAATGACCGATTTCAAAAAACCCGGCTACGGCGGTCCTTGTCCGCCAAAAGGCCACGGCGTTCATCGCTATTTTTTTAAACTTTACGCGCTTGACGCGGAACTTGATTTGCCTGCCGGAGCCGACAAAGAGGCGATTGAAAAAGCGATAGAAGGGCATATTTTGGCCGAAGCTCGGATTTTCGGACTCTACAGGCGGGATTAATCCCAATTTGTTTATGCGCGGAACTATCGGAAAAATAAAAAGCATCAAAGAGGTTTTAAAAAAGAAGGAGGAGAAGGATATACGTAGGCGTGAGCTTAATGCGGAAAGGGAGTGGAGCATCGCCCATAAGTACGGTAGTTGAGTTGTTATTAGGCCGAAAGTTTCAATATGAAACGAGTAGGCCTTTATTCTTTACGCAAAAAAGTAAAAAAATATGCAAGATGTATTTACTGATATTTATACGAAAAGACTTTGGTTTGGCGGGTCTGGCTCAGGTTCGCTGGCTGAGAATACGGTTTCATATAGAAATTTTTTGGAAACCTTTATTTCCGACAACGAAATAAAAACCGTTCTTGATTTTGGGTGTGGAGATTGGCAATTTTCGCGCTTAATTAATTGGAAAAATGTAAACTATCTTGGCATCGATGTGGTGGATTGTTTAATTGCAGAAAACAGCAACAAGTATTCGTCCGCCAATATAAAATTTGCATTGTTTGATCCTGATTTGGACGCATTGCCTGCGGCAGATTTAATCATCATTAAGGATGTTTTCCAGCATTGGCCAAATAAAACTATTCAGGAATTTATTCCAAAACTGTCCCTGTATCAATTCAATTTAATAACAAACACCAAGGAGTCGTATAAAATGGATAATGGCGAATTTCTTGATATGGGCTTAAATCGAGATATAGATTTGGGCGATTTTAGACCGCTTGATTTAGCCTTGACGCCATTTAACAGCGAATTGACTGAAGTGTTTAAGTATCACTCAATTCGTAAACATAGAGCGATAAGAGAATTAAAAGCCGTGATACAGCTTCTATTTAGTGGGCGTTAACTATATGCGGTATGGGTATGTGATTGGCATTTGACTCATCTTCGCATTTTAGTTATAGTCAAAGAACTTTACGCGCCCGCCCTCAGGCAGGCCTTCCCCCACAGCTTAGTGGCAAATCCGCCGGCTGGCGGACTTTTAAGCAGTTATTAAGAAATAATCAATTATTCCCCCCATAGCTTAGTGGCAAAGCAGCTGCCTTTTAAGCAGTTGATCAAGGTTCGATTCCTTGTGGGGGGACACTTTAGTAAAACGCAAGCCAGAGGAAGCCGCCCGCGAAAAATCCGAAATGCGGCGGAGCCGCACCGATAAAAACCGCAAAAGAACCAGAAGAAAAACATCGGCGCGAACCATATTTTGAATTCGGGGGACGGAAAAATTTTTAATCATGTTTTATGACAAGACGTAAAAATGATGCGGATATTATCTTTAAGTTGGTCGGTGCCGCATTTTTGGTCTTAGCTGGGTTAATAACTGGAATATTTATGTTATTCAAAAATTTTTTCAAGAAGAAGGAAGAAGTAAAATATTTACCGCCGGATGATCTTGAAGGAGAATTGAAACTTACTTCAATTAGTGTTAAGGATACACCGATTCGGGAGAGGGAGGGTGAATTTACTTTTCTCCACGAGAAAGGAGTGCAACTTGCATATCTAAAAAGTGTGAGCCAGGGATATTTGGGAACAAGCATGCGTGTTACGAGAGGAGTCCGCTTTTTCTACGGCGCACAGGCAAAGACCCAAAAACTTGTGCAGGAAGATGTTGGCGATTTATTTCTTACAAACCAGCGGATTGTATTTATGGGAAATTTCAAAACTTTCGAGACTCCGCTGAATAAAATTAATGCCGTACAGAAATACATTGATGGTTATCTAGGCCTTAGTATTAGTGGCAAGTCGAACAATGCATTATTTTTTCTGAAAGAAAAAATTTATCTTTGGAGTGCAGCAATCGAACAAATCGAGGGTGCGATGACAGAAGCGGAATATAAGGAAAAAAAGGAATAATTCGCCGCCAAAGAAAAACTTGAAATTGTCATCAGCGCGGCTCCGCCACATTTCGGATTTTTCGCGGGGGGTTTCCCTCGCCGCCTGCGGCGGCGAAAACGGTTCGCACTATTTCAAGAATACTGGACATTTATGCTTAAAAACCAAAACATATTTTTTATCTTGTTAGTGATATTCATAGGATTGTTGTTTGTTTTTCCCCACTCATTTATTTCTTCGGGGTTAGGAAACACTATTTTAACCATAACTACTTTTCTGTTTGGCATAATTGGGGGGTTTTATATAGTGGTGACCACAACTGATTATAATAGCGTGAAAAATATTCTTGCTTCTGAAACGGCCGGATGGATTTCCTTGCATCAGAATATATCAATTTATGACAAACAGTTGGCTGATAAATTCTCCCTGCTCGTAGACGCATATGTCAGGCGAGCTTTCGATTATGAAATTATTGATTACACAAAAGGTACTCATGTTGAATTTGAAGCGCTGCAAAGAATGGTACGCGATATTCCGTTGAAAAATGAGTTGTCATCGGTATACGAAAAAATTAGGGATGTAATGGATGAAATCATTAAATCTCGACAACAACTTACCGTGCTTGGGACAAAAACACTTTCTCCGTTCCAATGGTTTGTTCTTTTCATTTTGGCAACACTTCTTGTTTTTTCTCTATACGGCTTAAGGTCCGGTGAATTATTTTTTGATATTGTCACGGTTGCGATCTCAAGCTCCGTCGTACTCATTTTGCTTCTGATTCGAGACCTCGATCTGTACATTTGGAACGAAAAAACATTTGGTTATGATATTTTTGAAAATGTTCTAAAATCTGTCGGGCAACTGCCTTATTATCCGGCGGAATCGTTGGAGGCTGGCAGAGTAAACCCTTCCGAGAAAGAATATCGGGTTGGGACGTGGCTTAATTTTCCAAAGAGTCTTGATCGTAAAGTTGAAATTCATAAAACCAACTAAACGGCTCCAAAGGAGCCGTTTTTTTGCGTTAGAAATCTTGACCACCGCACATGAGCAAGTTATGCGTTGGGTTGACATAAAAAATAATCTATTTTATCATAGTGACAATAGGAAACGGTTCTTTAACAGGAAAGGGGAGTGATTTTTATGCCGGTACTAATGTGCATGCCGGACTATTTTTCCGTTGATTATGAAATAAACGACTGGATGAGCCGCGAAAATCAGCCGTCAAAGATTTTGAGCATGATTCCGTGGTGGAGATTGTTCGGTATTTACAACACTTTCGGGTATAATGTTCGCCTCATCGAGGAGGTTGAAGGTCTGCCGGACATGGTTTTTACCGCCAACGCGGGACTTGTTTATAAAAATAAATTCATCCCGAGCAATTTTTATCACGCCGAAAGAAGAGGAGAGCGCGAACATTTCAAGAACTTCTTTCAGGAAAGCGGTTACGAAATAGTAAATCTTCCGCCTGACGTGTTTTTTGAAGGACAGGGCGACGCGCTTTGGATTTCGGAGAACAAACTGCTTTTGGGATACGGACGAAGGACTTCGGAAGCGGCGATTGAACATCTCAAGGCGATAATGCCCGACTGCGAAATCATTCCGATTAAAATGGTCCATGAGCCGACCGCCGAAAAGCCGAAAGAATTTTATCATCTCGATACCGTTCTTTGCCATCTACCCATGACCAATACCTTTTTGGTTTATCCGGGCGCGCTAAGTCCGGAAGCGATGGAAACAATCCGGTCGCTCGGCGAGACGATTGAAGCGGCTTATCCGGAAGCGGAAAAACTGATTTGCAATTCCGTCGCGATCGGAAAGTACATACTGATGCCGATTGGCGAGACATCCAGATTTGTGGAACTTCTGAACGAACGCGGCTATAAAGTTTTTCTGATTGAAATGTCGGAATTTCTCAAGGCCGGAGGCGCGGTTAGGTGTTTGAGTTTTTTTTATTAAACAAAATCAATAATTGACAGTCCCCGTAAAAATACGGGGCTTTTTTGTTGCCCCGCCTTGGCGGGGCTTAACCAAGCTGAGCTTGGTTGCCAATTAAAAATAATTTGGTATGATGGAAGAATATGGAAAGAATCTATTCTTCCGAGACAATTAAATTTATCGGCCAAAAAGTCAAATTGGCCGGCTGGGTTGAAGTCAGGCGCGACCACGGCAAGCTTATTTTCATAGACATGCGCGACCGCGCCGGCATTGTTCAGCTTGTTTTCATTCCGAAAGACAAGGAACTTCATCAAACCGCCGATTCTTTGAGATCCGAGTGGGTGATAGAGGTTGTCGGTTCGGTAAACCAACGGCCGAAAGGAATGGAAAATCCGAACGTTGAAACCGGCTCCGTGGAAGTGCTCGTGGAAAATTTGGTCATTTTAAATGAATCCAAAACGCCGCCGTTTGAAATTGTCGCGGCCGAGACGCAGGTCGGCGAAGAGGCGCGGCTGAGATATCGGTACATTGATTTGCGCCGGGCAAAAATGGCGAAGAACTTAAAGGAACGGCACAGGATCGTCAAATTCATGCGCGATTTCATGGACACCCGTGATTTTTGGGAAATTGAGACACCGTTTTTGACGAAAGGCACGCCCGAAGGCGCGCGGGAGTTCGCCATTCCTTCGCGGCTCCATCGCGGCAAATTTTACGTTTTGCCGCAATCACCGCAGCAGTTTAAGCAATTGCTGATGGTATCCGGCGTTGAAAAATATTTTCAAGTCGCCCGGTGTTTCCGCGACGAGGACCCGAGAGGCGACAGGCAGCCGGAATTCACCCAGCTTGATATTGAAATGAGTTTTGCCGACGAAAACGCGATCATGGGGCTGACCGAGGACTTGCTGATTGAACTGGTCAGAAAAATATTTCCCGAAAAGAAAATCAATCAAACGCCGTTTCCCCGGCTCACTTTCGAGCGGGCGCAAAAAGAATATCAGAGCGATAAGCCGGATTTGAGAAAAGACAAGAACGACGCGAACGAACTGGCTTTTTGCTGGATTACGGACATTCCGATTTTTGAATATTCCCAGACCGAAAAACGATTGGTCGCGGCCCATCATCCCTTCACCGCGCCGAAAGAGGAAGACATGGAATTGCTTTATGGCCAGCCGGAAAAGGTCAGAAGCCGGGCGTACGACATCGTTCTCAACGGCTACGAAATCGGCGGCGGGAGCGTCAGAATGCACAAAAAAGAGATGCAGGAGAAAATTTTTAAAGTTCTCGGATTGAACAAGGAAGAAATCGAAAGGAAGTTCGGGCATTTGTTGGAGGCGTTTGAATACGGCGCTCCGCCCCACGGCGGCATAGCCCTCGGAATCGACCGGCTGGTGATGCTTTTGCTCAACGAGCCAAACATCCGGGAAGTCATCGCTTTTCCGAAGACCGGCGACGGCCGCGATTTGATGACGGACGCTCCGAACGAAATTTCAAAGGAACAGCTGGAAGAATTGGGAATAACGGTTAAAAAGAAGATTGAATAATTCATGACTTATGTCGTCAAGCTTCAACAATTTGAAGGCCCTTTGGCTTTGCTGCTTGAATTGATTGAAGATGAAAAATTAAAAATTACCGAGATATCGCTGGCGAAAGTGACGGACCAATATTTGGAATATTTGAAATGCCTTGAGGCGGTTGAACCGAGGCATCTGGTTGAATTTTTGGTCGTCGCCAGCCGTTTGATTTTGATAAAATCAAGAGCGATTCTGCCGACTCTTGAATTGAACGAAGAAGAGGAGGACAGCATCAAGGATCTTGAATGGCGGCTTGAGGAATACAAAAGATTTCGCGAAGCGTCAAAGGTTTTGGCGGAACTTTTCGCCAAAAAAACGCACGCTTATTCAAGGGAGCTTTACAAGGGAATGACGACGGCTTTTTGCCCTCCCGAGAATCTGATGCCGGATGACTTGTGCCGCGCCTTTCAGAAAATCCTGAACGAACTGCCCAAAGAAGAGCCGCTTGCCGAAGAAAAAATCGCGGTGACGGTTTCGCTGGAAGAAAAAATAAAGGACTTAATAAAAAGAATACAGGACACGATTGAAGCGAGTTTCAAAAATTTGATTGCCGGCGCCGCGACGAAAACCGAAATCATTCTGACATTTTTGGCGATGCTTGAGCTGATAAAACAGCAAACGCTCGTCGCCCAGCAGGGGGAATTATTTGGAGACATTAAATTGAAAAAATGCGAACAGTTGATAAATAATAATGTAAATCCATGAATCACAAATCCGCGATTGAAAGTTTGCTTTTTATTTCCGGAGAGCCGGTGGCTTTGAAAAAGATGGCCAAAATTTTGTCTATTCCGGCCGAAGAGGTCAAAACAAGCGTCGCCGAACTTTCTCTGGAATATCAGGACAGGGGATTGAAGATCGTTCAGAAAGACGACGAAATTCAGATGGTCACCGCCCCGGAAAACGCCGAAATCGTTGGCCAGTTCGTCAAGGATGATTTTGAACAGGAACTTTCCCGCGCCGCTCTTGAAACGCTGTCAATCGTCGCTTACCGCGCCCCGATCAGCCATCCGGCGATCGAAGAAATTAGAGGCGTCAATTCGAGCTTTACTTTGAGAAATCTTTTGCTGCGCGGATTGGTGGAGCGGATAGAAAATCCCAAAGACAAACGGAGCTATTTGTACAAGATCAGTTTTGATTTTCTGAAACGCCTGGGGCTTGAAAAGATTGAAAATCTGCCCAATTACGAAAGTTTGAACAAGAAGCTCGACGCTCAATCCGCCGCGGCCCCGCTTAGCGGGGCGCCGGAAGCGACGCCGATAGCAAACGAAACACCATGACCAATGCTTTAGGCGCAATTTTGGCCGGTCTTTTATTGCTTGTCGGAATTTTAAACGATAAGGGATTTTTTAGCGCCGATAATTCCGGTTCGGCGCGAATTCCTTTTTTTAAACAAGCGGCCGTAAAAACAGACGAGAAAAAACAAAACAAGCCGGAGATTGAGGTCAATAACTTATTCTCCTCTCTTTCCGGCGGCTTGCGCCCCAAAGAAAGCGGCTCCGGCAAAGAAGAACAGGCGGCCGAACCAAAGAAAGCGGAGGAGGGCGTTCAAGCGAATAAATTGCCTGTTGAGAACGAGGCGAAAAACGAAGTTTCTCCGACGGAAAAAGCCGCTTTGCAAACGCTCAAAACAATCGATTATCTGCCTGTCAGAAATTGGAATGTTCCTTTCGCGGAAATTTCCGCGAAATCGGTTTTATCAACCGACGAAAAAGCCGAGAAAGTTTTTTATCAAAAAAACAGTTCAGAACGTTTGCCCATTGCTTCGTTGACCAAACTGATGACCGCTTTGATTGTTTTGGACAATTACAATCTTGAAGAAAAAATAAAAATTACAAAAGCCGCGGTGCAGATTGAAGGAGAAATGGGGGGACTGGTCGTCGGCGAAACGCTGACGGTTCGCAATCTTCTTTACGTAATGCTGATTGAGTCAAGCAATGACGCGGCTTTCGCGTTTGCCGAAAAAATTGGAACGGACAAGTTTGTGGAATTGATGAATAAAAAAGCCGCGGTGCTTTATTTAAAAAATACTCATTTTGCCAATCCTGCCGGTTTTGACGAGAAAAACAATTATTCAACCGCTTTTGATCTTGCCCGCCTCGCGTCCGCGGCTTTGAATTATCCTTTGGTTTGGGAAATTTTACGAACCAAAGAAATTGAAGTAAAAAGCGAAGCTGTTCCGGACAATCCAAATCAGCCGATTTTTCCGCACCGCCTGATTAATTCAAACAAACTTTTGGACGTCGTGCCGGAAATTGTCGGCGGAAAGACCGGCTATACCGACTTGGCCGGCGGCTGCATGATTTTGGTCGCCCAGCTTGAAAATTTCAAAGTCATAAATATCGTTTTGGGCGCGGACGGCGGCGCTCCTTTTTTGGATCGCTTTAAGGAAACGGAAAAATTAATCAACTGGCTTAAAGAAGCGTATCTTTGGAAATTATGATTATCACTTCGGAAATCATCAGAATATTGATTTTAACCAGCGTTGCTTTCATTGTCGCCATGGCAATGACTCCGTTCTTGACCCATTTTTTATTTCGCTATCGCATGGGCAAGCAAATCAGAACCGAGGGCGCGCCGATTTTCGCCAAAATGCATTCTCACAAAGAAGGGACGCCGACAATGGGCGGAATCCTTGTTTGGCTGACGGCTTTGATTCTGGCGCTGTTGTTCGGGCTTCTCGCCCAAATAGCTCCGGATTCGTATTTGGCGGAATTGAATTTCCTGAGCCGGGGACAGACCTACCTGCCGTTGGGAATGTTAATCTTCGCCGCTTTAATTGGAATGGCCGACGACGTGCTCGGAATCATGCGGATCGGCCCGAAGGGCGGGGGACTGCAGATGAGGCACCGCCTGATTTTATACACGGTTGCCGCCGCCGTCGGCGCTTGGTGGTTTTATTTCAAACTTGACTGGGACTTGCTTCACGTGCCTTTCGCCGGCGACTTCAACGTCGGCGTTTGGTACGTGCCGATTTTTATTTTCATCATCGTCGCTTCCGCTTTTTCGACCAATCAAACCGACGGCCTGGACGGACTGGCCGGCGGAGTTCTGCTTATCGCCTTCGGTGCCCTGGCGGTGATCGCGTTCAGCCAGGGAAGAATGGATCTGGCGGCGTTTTGCGGAGCGATTATTGGCGCTCTTTTGGCGTTTCTTTGGTTCAACATTTATCCGGCCAAATTTTTCATGGGCGACACCGGCTCAATGTCGCTCGGCGTCACGCTCGGGGTCATCGCCATGCTGACGAATTCGGTTCTCATTCTCCCTTTCATCGGAGCCGTTCTTGTTCTTGAATCCGCGACCACAATTATACAAATGGTTTCAAAAAGATTGTTCGGAAAAAAAATCTTCATTTCCGCGCCGATTCATCATCATTTTGAAGCCCTAAACTGGCCGGAAACGAAGGTTACCATGCGATTTTGGATTATCGCCGGAGTGGCCGCGGCCATCGGTTTGATCATCGTTTTTATTGATAAGAGTTTGGTGGTATAATTAATAATATGGCATTTGACATTCTCATCAAAAACGGAACCCTTATAGACGGCACGGGAAGAGAAAAATATTCGGCCGACGTCGGAATCAACAAAAACGCGATTGCCGAGATCGGCGATTTGAAAAATCAAAAAGCCGAAAAAGTGATTGACGCGGCCAATTTGCACGTTGTTCCGGGATTCATTGACGTTTTAAATCACTCCGATACTTACTGGACGATGTTTCCCATGCCTTCAATGGAGAGTTTGCTGAGGCAGGGAATTACGACGATTATCGGCGGCAACTGCGGAGCGTCGCTGGCTCCTTTGGTGGAGGGAAACGTTATCGCCGCGATTCAAAAATGGGCTGATATGAGCGAGGTGAGCATCAATTGGCTGAGGATGAGCGAATTTCTGGAACAACTCGAACGGATGAAATTCGGAGTGAACTTCGGCACGCTCGTCGGCCACGGCACTTTGCGAAGGGGGCTGATAAAAGACGAGGTTCGCAATCTGACCGGCGATGAAATGGCAAAAATAAAATTTATGCTGGAAGAGGCGCTGGAGTCGGGAGCTTTTGGCCTTTCCACCGGCCTTGCTTTCAGCCACGCGAAAACGACTCCGGTTGAGGAAATCATAGAGCTGGCGAAACTCGTTGAAAAATACGACGGCGTTTACGCGTCGCATCTTCGCGACGAGGCGGGCCGGCTGGACGACTCCGTGACGGAGACAATCCGCGTCGCCATGGAATCGCAAGCCAAAATTCAAATTTCCCATTTTAAAGCGATGGGACAGTCCGGCTGGCCGAATTTCGCCGCGAATCTTGAACGGCTTGAACAGGCGCGCGACGGCGGTTTAAACGTAAATTTCGACGTTTTTCCTTACACCGTCACAGGTTCGGTTCTTTACACTTTGCTTCCCGATTGGGCGGCCGAAGGCGGCAAGAAAAAATTGCTCTCCCGTCTTCGCGATCCTCACGAGCGCAGAAAAATAATTCATGAACTAAAGAAGAACCCTTTGGCCGAGTACGATAAAATCATTGTCGCCATCTCGCCTGCCGACAAAACGTTCATCGGTAAATCGTTAAAAGAAATCGCCCAAAATCAGGGTGTTGAACCGGAAGAGGCGCTACTCAACATGATTCTCGTCGCCGAAGATCAACTCATCGCCTTCATTCACAGCTTAAGCGAAGAAAACGTGGCCGTCGGCATCGCTTCAAAAATTTCAATGGTAAGTTCGGACGGCTCCGGTTATAATCTCGGCTACGCCCGCAAAGGAATTCTGGTTCATCCCCGTTCTTTCGGCGCGTTTCCGAGATTACTCGGCAAATACGTCCGGGAAGAAAAGAAGTTAAGCTGGGAGGAGGCGGTTAGAAAAATTTCTTCTTTGCCGGCGGAAAAATACGGCCTCAAAAAACGAGGGTTGATAACCGAGAACAACTTCGCGGATTTAACCATTTACAATCCCGAGACGGTCAGCGATCTCGCCACGTTTAAAAATCCTTACCTTTATCCCCGGGGTGTTGAATATGTGATTGTCAACGGAAAAACGGCGGTTGAAAAAGGGGTTTACAACGGCGAGCTGGCCGGCCGGGTTTTGCGGAAATCATAGGTCTTATGAAACCATCAAGGCCGGATTATATTTTAATTTTTACGATAGCGGGTTTGGCGTTTTGCGGGTTGATAGTTTTGGCCAGCGCTTCGTCTTTCGTCGCGCAGAACAGATTCGGTAGCCCGTATTTTTATCTTTTCCGACAAATGACGTACGGCCTCGCGATAGGTTTGGTTGGATTTTTAATAACCCAGAAATTGAATTATCAGATATGGAAAAAAGCCGCGGTCTGGATTTTGTTCGCGAACATCGTTCTATTGATTTTAGTTTTCATTCCGTCGTTCGGTTTCAATTATGGCGGGGCGAACCGCTGGATTCATTTCGGCTCTTTTTCATTTCAGCCGGGCGAATTGGTCAAATTAAGCTTCATTTTATATCTTGCCGCGTGGCTTTCAAGCAAGCAGAAAGAAATTTCCGATTTTTCAACTGGCCTTGTTCCGTTTTTAACGATAACCGGAGGCGTCGGTTTGCTTCTCATGATTCAGCCGGACATAGGGACTTTGGGCGTGCTGACCATAACCGCGGCCATGATGTATTTCGCCGCCGGCGCCCGTCTCAGCCATCTTTTTTTGATTTTCGGAATGGGTATCGGAGGTCTTTTCGGTTTAATCAAGATTGCCCCTTATCGGCTTAATCGCTTAGTTTCATTTTTGCATCCGGACGTCGATCCTCTCGGAATAGGTTATCAGATAACTCAGGCGACTTTGGCGATCGGTTCGGGCGGAATCTTCGGTCTGGGATTCGGCCGCTCGCGCCAGAAATATAATTATCTGCCGGAGGTCTTCGGCGATTCGATTTTCGCTATTTTTGCCGAAGAGATGGGGTTTATCGCGGCAATAATTTTGATTTCCCTGTTTTTGCTTCTTGCCCTCCGCGGATTTAGAATCGCCAAAAACACGCCGGATCTTTTCGGAAAATACGCCGCGATCGGAATCACGTGCTGGATCGCCGTTCAGGCATTCGTTAACATCGCCGCCATTTCCGGTTTGATACCTTTGACCGGTATTCCATTGCCTTTCGTCAGTTACGGCAGTTCGGCGCTGGCCGTTAATTTGATCGCGGTCGGAATTTTGGTTAATATCTCCAAATCCGCCTCGCATAAATATTAAAAAACCATATGAGAATATTATTGACCGGCGGCGGCACAGGGGGACACATTTTCCCGCTGGTTGCCGTAACGCGGGAATTGAAAAAACTTGCCAAAGAGAAGGGCGTCCTGACGATGGAGATTTTTTACGTCGGCCCGGATGATTTCGGCCGGGAAATTTTGGAAAAAGAAGGCGTGGAGATCAAACCGATTTTGGCCGGAAAATTAAGGCGCTACGTTTCCGGCAAAACGTTTTTTGACGTTTTGAAATTGCCCGTCAGTTTGGTTCAGGCGCTTTGGCTTGTGTGGAAAATAATGCCGGACGCAATTTTCAGCAAAGGGGGATACGGCGGCGTTTCGGCGGCGCTTGCCGGCCGGTTGTATTTTGTTCCGGTTTTAATTCACGAATCCGACAGCATTCCCGGACTTGCCAATCGTCTGCTCGCGAAAATCGCGAACAGAATTGCCGTGGCCTTTCCTTCGACCGCCGATTTCTTTCCTCCCAAAAAAACCGCTCTTGTCGGCAATCCCGCGAGAAGCGAACTCTTTGAGGGCTCGGCTGAAATCGCCGCCAAGATTTTCGGATTAAGTTCGAAAAAACCTGTTATTTTGGTAATGGCCGGCTCTCAGGGCGCTCAATCGATAAACGACATTATTCTCGCGGCTTTGCCAAAACTTCTGGTGAGAACTCAAATCATTCATCAGACCGGAACGAAAAATTACGAACAGGTGAAAGCCGAAGCCGAAGTCGCGCTGAATGACACTCTTCCGGAATTCAAGGAAAATTATCATCCAATCGCGTTTCTGAACGAGGAGGAATATAAGCACGCCTTGAAAATCGCTTCTCTCATAATTTCTCGGTCCGGCAGTTCTATTTTTGAAATTGCCGGCGCCGCGAAACCGAGCATTTTAATTCCTTTGTCTTCTTCGGCCAACGACCATCAAAAGCGGAACGCCTACGAATACGCGAAAACCGGGGCCGCCGTCGTGACGGAAGAAGCGAATCTTATGCTCAATCTTTTTGTTGATCAAATCCTGCGTCTTTTGGACGAGCCGGAAAAATTGGAAGAAATGGGGGAGAAAGGCAAGCCGTTTTATAAACCGGATGCCGCCAGAAAAATCGCCGAAGAATTGATAAGATTGGCGGAATAATTTAAGATTTAAAATATGCCAACCGAAATTATAAAATCGGGAGAAGTGAGGGTTAGGATCGCGCCTTCGCCGACAGGGCCCCTTCATATCGGCACGGCGAGAACCGCCTTGTTTAATTTTCTGTTTGCCAAAAAGCATCGGGGAACTTTCATCCTGCGCATTGAAGACACGGATTTGGAAAGATCGGACCCAAAATACGAAAAAGACATCGTTGAACATCTGAAGTGGCTCGGCATCGCCTGGGACGAGGGTGTTGAAGTCGGCGGCGAATACGCGCCATACCGGCAAAGCGAACGGATTTACACCTATTCAAAATACGTTCAAAAATTATTGGGCGAGGGCAAAGCGTTCTATTGTTTTCATTCCAAGGAGGAATTGGGGCGGGAGCGGCAGGACCAACTGAAAGCCAAGCAAACGCCGATTCATTTGTGCGAGCACCGCGGCTTGCCGGAACGCAAAATAAAAGATTTCATGGCGAAGGGCAATTACGTGATTCGCTTCGTCGCGCCGAAGAAAAAAGTGATATTCCAAGACCTCATTCACGGCGAAGTTGAATTCGACACTTCACTTTTCGGCGATTTTTCCATCGCCAAAGAAATCGGCGTTCCGCTTTATAATTTCGCCGCGGCGGTTGACGATTTTGAGATGAAAATAAGCCACGTCATCCGGGGCGAGGATCACATCTCCAACACTCCGAAACAGATTTTGATTCAGGAGGCGCTCGATTTTCCGCGGCCGAAATACGCCCATTTGCCGCTTATTTTGAATCCGGACCGTTCCAAACTTTCGAAAAGGTATCTGGAGACCTCAATAGGCGATTACCGGGTCGCCGGCTATCTTCCGGAAGCGCTCGTTAATTTCATGGTCTTTTTGGGCTGGAGTCCGGGAACGGACAGAGAAATATTTTCTTTGGACGAACTTGTTAAAGAATTCGGACTGGAAAAAGTTCAAAAAAGCGGCGCCGTATTCAACGTTGAAAAACTGGATTGGTTTAACGGACATTACGTTCGCCAAAAAAATCTTGATGAGTTGGCGAAACTTTGTTTGCCGTACCTGTCCGCGCAGGCGGGTCCGGGCGAGATTGATCTTGATTACGCCAAAAAAATCGTTGCTTTGGAACGGGATAGAATGAAAAAGTTATCCGATATCCGGGAATTGGCCGGCTTTTTCCTAAAAGAGAAATTAGAGTACGAAAAAGAACTCCTGCGCTGGAAAAAAATGACGGACGAGGAAGTCGCGACAAATTTAAAAACGGTCAAAACGATGATTGAACCGATTTCGGACGATCTATTCACGGCGGCAGCCATAAAAGAGACGCTGGATAAAGAAGCGGAAAAAACAGGCAAAGGAGAGCTTTACTGGCCTTTTCGCGCCGCACTTTCCGGCTTGAAGCAGTCGCCGCCGCCCCAGGAAATCGCCGAAGTTTTGGGGAAGGAAAAAACACTCTTAAGAATTAGGGCCGCGATTGAAAAAATCGGCCGCGGATGATAGGATGAAAGCAATGAGCGGCTTAAGATTTATTCAAAAAATCGCTTTGCTCGCGATATTTACGGCGGCTTTTGTTTTGCCGTTTTTTAATTTACCGGCGGCAACCGCGGCTCAAACCGGCCTGTCTGCGCAAACAGGCGACTATTTCCAAAATCTTCAAAATCAACAAAACGCCTTGAGAACTCAGATTAAGGAAAAGGAGGAAACCCTCAAAAAATTGCAGGAACAGGAAAAAAATCTTAACAATCAAATCAAGACGGCTCAAAAAAAGGAAACAACCCTTAAAAACCAAATAAATCAATTTGACCAAAGAATCCAGAAATTGGCGGTTGACATTGAGATTACGGAAACAAAAATATCCCAACACCAGTTGCGAATCCGCGAATTGAATTTGGAAATAAAGCGAAGCGAAGAAATAATTCAGCGAAACAAGAAAAATCTGGCCGAGCTGGTGCGGACTATTCAGTCATACGACCATGCTAATCTGTTGGAAATTTTGCTGCGAAACAAGAATTTTTCGGATTTCCTAAGCCAAACCGAGCGCGTCCAGCAGCTTCAGCGGGAAACGCAAAAACGGCTGGAGGAAATCAAATTGGCGAAGCTTAAACTCGGCGGCGAAAAAACGGAGACGGAATCTGAAAAGGCGGAGTTGGAGCGCTTGACTCAGGAATTGGACGGCCAGAAAGCGGCGGCCGAAAATCAAAAAACCGAAAAGAAAAATTTATTCAAGATAACCAAAAATCAGGAAAAAAATTATCAAAAACTGTTAAGTCAGGTTGAAAAGCAGCAGCTGGAAATTCAGCAGGGGATTCTTGATTTGGAAGATAAATTGAGATTCGCGATTGACCCTTCAAAAATTCCCGCGCCGAGGCCCGGCGTTTTGAACTGGCCGCAAAAAGGAGTAATGAGCCAGGGCTACGGCCCGACGTCGCAGACCGGATTCACTAACGACGCTTATAAATTTCACAACGGAATAGACGTAGTCGGAGGGTTTGGAACGCCGGTCAGGGCCGCGAAAGAAGGAGTCATAAAAGCGACGGGGGACAACGGTAAATACGCTTACGGACGATGGATCGCAATAGAACACGAAAACGGCCTGACGACGCTTTACGGCCATCTTTCTTCCCAAATCGCGAAACCGGGCCAAAAAGTGGCGGTCGGACAAATTATCGGTTACGAAGGCAGTACCGGTTTTTCAACCGGCTCTCATCTTCATTTCACGGTTTACGCCACAAGCACGTTCCGGACCGAAGATCGCTGGTTCGGCCTGCTTCCGCTCGGCGGTTCAATCAATCCTCTAAATTATCTGTAAAATTACCGCGCTTTATTGACCCCGCGCATAACTTATTATGCGCGGGGTTGACTCAACCTCAATTGGTGTTAAAATAACGACGATGGTTTAAAAATCGTCACTGGGTCTTTAACAAGAGGGAAATCATGGAAGACAAAAAAACCGCGCTCGTTACAGGCGCTTGCGGCTTTATCGG
>MEYT01000046.1:0-3331 GCA_001774105.1 Candidatus Azambacteria bacterium RIFCSPLOWO2_01_FULL_46_26
TCTCTTTGCTCTTCCGAATCGCGTTCACTAAATTCTCGGCCGACTTTTCGGCAAACCGCTCTAAGAGCGCGAGATCGCCTTCTTTCAATAAAAAAATGTCGGCCGGCGAGGAAATCAAACCCTCCTCGTTCAACTTATCAATTATTTTCGGGCCGAGTCCCTTAACGTCAAAACCCTTTTTGGAAACGAAATGATAAATATTCTCCAATCTTTTGGCCGGGCACTTGGCATTCAAACAGCGATGCGCCGCCTCGCCTTTGGTTCTCGCGACCGGGCCTTTGCAAACCGGACAAACTCGTGGGAAATGAAATTCTTTTTCTTTTCCGGTTCTCATTTCCTTTAAAACCCTAACCACGTCGGGAATCACGTCTCCGGCCCGCCGGACAATTACCGTGTCTCCGATTTTTATTCCGAGCCGCTTGATTTCGTCCTCGTTGTGAAGCGTCGCTCTTGAAACCGTCGTGCCGCCTATTTCCACCGGCTTCAAATGAGCGACCGGCGTCAAAGCCCCGGTTCGGCCGACCTGAATTTTAATGTCCTCAACTATCGTCGTTGCCTCTTTAGCCGGAAATTTAAAGGCGACCGAGCCGCGCGGCGCTTTGCCGACGACTCCGAGGCGCGCGCGCAAAGCGTTATCGTTCACGTTCACGACTATGCCGTCTATCAAATGCGGCAGACGCTCCCTTACCTCATAAATATGCTTCCAAAACTTCATCACCCCTTGAACGTCCGCGCAATATCTTGCCGACGAATCCGTCTTAAACCCCAGCGTCTTGCAAATCAGATGAACTTCTTCGTGAGTCGTCTGTCCAACGTCCGTAACCATGTCGTACGCCAAAAAATCAAGTTCCCGCTCGGCCGCGATTTTCGGATTTAATTGCCTTATGCTTCCGGCCGCGGTGTTTCTCGGATTGGCGTACGGCGGAAGCCCTTTTTTAATCTGCTCGCTGTTCGCTTTTTCAAAGGCCTTCTTCGTCATATACACCTCGCCCCTGACTTCAAACCGGCCTTTCTTAATCGACTTTTCCAAATTTTTCAAAATTCTTTCCTCTAATTGTCCCTTGAAAATTTCAAGCCGCAGAGGAATTGACTCAATCGTTTTCAAATTAACCGTAACGTCCTCCCCGACTTTCCCGTCGCCTCTTGTGGATCCTTCCGTAAAAATTCCGTCCTGATAAACGAGAGAGATCGCGAATCCGTCAATTTTTAATTCCGCGAAAAAATCAAACTTTTCGCGGGGCGCCAATTTTTGAACGCGCGCCAGCCAATCGTTAAACTCCTCTTCGTTGAAAACGTCCTCAAGCGAAAGCATCGGGACTTCGTGAGCGACTTTTTTGAAACCTTTCAAAACCTCGCCGGCGACCCGTTGAGTCGGAGAATCGGGAGTGATTAAATCCGGAAACTCTTGTTCCAGTTTCCAGAGCTCGTGCTTCAAAGAATCAAGCGCCGCCTCCGAAATTTCCTGCTTGTCCAAGACATGATAAAGATAGCGATGATAATTGATTACTTGGCGAAGTTTTTCTATGCGTTCCGCGGCTTGTTTTTTAGTCATGACATATTTAATACGTCGCTTCTATCCCCCTCCTCGTCGCCCTGTATATGCCGACTGCTTTCATCGGATTCGTCGAGTAGAGCGAGTCAATCTGATAACTCGCGCCGTTGTTTAAAGTTGTAAGCGTCATGCAGTCGTCGGTCACGCCGAATTCCCCTTGCCTGATGTAATACAGCCGGCATTCAATCCCCGCGTCGGCGGCGTAAAACGCGACGGTTGAATCCTCAACCGCGCCGGAAATTTTCAGCTGAATGACCGCGGTCGTGGCCAAAGACGCGGCAATGGCCAAAATCCCGCCCAACACGAAGACGGTTAAAAGAAGGGTTATTCCTTTTTCCGAGAAAAAATGCTGATTAAAAATTTTGCCTTTTTTCATTAGTTTTGCGTTACGTCCGGCACGAATTATAATATCGATGCCAATATACGAATTGATACTAATTATACGAATGCGGAAAATTAAAACAGCATTTTATTTGTATCATTAGTATACATTCGTATATTAGCATCGCGGTATATTGGTATCGCGTCATGATTCTAATTTGCGGGCCGAAACCGTGGTTTGGAGATTCAGCGATGTCTCAACCGCCGAAACCGTCCCGGAGCTGTGGAGCTTCATAACAATCGTTATTCGCGGCTGTTTTAAATCGCCGACGTCCCCTCCGCTCAATAAAAATTCCAATTTATCAACGACCACAACCTCGCTTGATGTTAAATTTGAAGAGTTCGCGTCGCAAACCGCGCCGACCGCTCTTTTAATATTGTTGCTCACCAGGCAATAAATAACTGTTTCGTTTTTTTGATTGGTGAAAGTCAAAGTGTTGCCGCCGGAAACCAAAAAATTCTTGCCCATCCTCATTTCTCTGGCCATGAATTCCGTGACGTAGCGGGAGTTGTCCTGAACCGCCTGGAAGCTGAAAACTTTTCTCTGTCCCTGAATTGAAGACAAAAACAGCCCGGTCGCGATGGTCACGAAGATGGCGAACAAGCTGACGGAAACAAGAAGCTCTATTAAAGTAAAACCTTTTTGGTTTTTATTTTTTTTCATAAAATAACTTGTTATTGCGAGGCGGCCGAGGGACGATTCCGCCAACCGGCGAAGCAATCTAGACACGATATCCCTCGCTTCGCTCGGGATAAAGGTTTGGTAACCCCGCTAAGCGGGGACCAAGCCCTTTACTTCCAATTATACAATCTGTCCTCAATTTCAATGAATTTTACCCTGCCTTTTTCCGTCCAATCCACCCGGCTTATGACCTTAATCTGCGTGTCGCTTATCATGCTTATGGTAATTTTTCGCTTAAAAACCGTGTCCGAACCGCCGAGGTAGCCGTATTCGTTGTTGTAGCCGTAATAACCGGAAGAATTCGTCTGAAGAAACGTGTCGGTAAAACTTGTCAAAGCGGTCGCGTTGTATTGAACTCTGTAATCGCCGTCGGCAAGCAAAATGCCGCCGCCTTCGCCGCGCCAATGAACGTCGTTAAGCCAATTCTCGTCCCGCAGATTCCTGACGACCTCAATGCCTTCCTGTGCCAGATTCGCGGAGATTACTTTGTTTTTAATCGCCTCAATTGACGCTAAACTCTGCGCGACCAGTCCGACCGCCCCGCCGATTCCGACGACCAAAATCCCGAGCGCCACGACGGTCTCAAGCAAGCTGAAACCCTTATTGTTTTGAAGAATATGTTTTGTCATGCTGAGCGAAGCTATGTTTTGTCATGCTGAGCGAAGCGAAGCATCTCATTAGTAACGCGCTTGCACATAGATTCTTCGCTACGCTCA
>MEYT01000046.1:3365-7557 GCA_001774105.1 Candidatus Azambacteria bacterium RIFCSPLOWO2_01_FULL_46_26
TGTCATGCTGAGCGAAGCGAAGCATCTCATTCGTCAATCATTAAATCTTTAAACTCTGAATTTTTACTTTTAATTAATTTAATTTTCTTTATCCTTATCCATCCTTTAATTTGCTTCTCGGCCGCTATCGCTTCGTTTGGTGTATTAAATACTTCATAATAAACTAATTTATTGATGTTATATTTGGACGTAAAACCCGAAATCAATTTATGCCCATGTTGATACATTCGGCGCTTAAGATTATTGGTAACGCCGGTATAAAGAACCGTGTTTGTCTTATTGGTCGCAATATAAGTATAGTAATGCGCTTGCATAGAGATTCTTCCCCCGCCTTGGCGGGGTCAGAATGACGGAAAAGGTCTGTCATGCTGAGCGAAGCTATGTTTTGTCATGCTGAGCGAAGCGAAGCATCTCATTAGTAACGCGCTTGCACATAGATTCTTCGCTACGCTCAGAATGACAAAGTGTTAAGGTCTCGCGATGACCTTAGTGTTTCATTGTATTTATCTTATCTTAATCTCCCCCGTCGCGCTGACCACCCCGACGATTTTTGTTTTCGTCACGTCTTCTTCAAGCGCGAGGGTGATTTCCGCGCTGTCGCAAACCGGCGAACTGGAAGCGTTTCTTGTCGCGGTCGTTGTCGGCTCCGGCGGTTTGAAAATAACGTCCAAAGAATCCGCGGCACTGCTTGGACATCCGTTCCCCAGACCCTTCAAAGTCAGCACTTTCACTCCGCTCTCGGGGGCGAATGTTTCAACTTTTTCTTCGTAAGCGCTCCAGCAGACGTTTATGCCGGCAACGTAATAAAGATTCGGGCTGTCGCACTTGGCAAAAATGAAATAGGAGTTGACGTTTTTGTCAAAATGAACGCCGTAGCCGTAAGGAATTTCCGAATGATGCAGGGTTGAAGACACGGCCAGGGTTTGCGCGCGCCGAAGATCCAGCGCCAATTTCTGCGCGCTTCTCGTCAAAGCCGATTCCCTCTGCTGGCCGCGATAATTCGCCAAAATGGAGGCGGAAATCAAAACAATAATACCCAAAACAACAAGAAGCTCAATGACGGTAAAACCTTTTTGAAAAAATAGTCGTTTCATTGCCTATATTTTACCACATTACTCATTGTCATTGCGAGGCCGTTCTGCGGCCGCGGCAATCTAAAAACCCAGTAATCCGAGATACCAATTTATCAGCCCTTCGCCGAAGAACAGAACAACGAGCGACGCGCCGGCCAGAAGCGGGCCGAAAGGAATCTGGCTTTGGAGTCCTTTTTTGCGCGTCGCGATTAAAGTCAGGCCGACAATTGAGCCGACGAAAAAAGCCAAAAAAAGCGCGGCCAAAATCTTCGGCCAGCCCAAAACCAGGCCCATAAAAATCGCCAGTTTCGCGTCTCCCCCGCCCATCCATCGGCCGCGAGAAAGAACAATCAAAAAAAAGAAAAAGCCAAAGCCCAAGCCGGCGGCAAAAAAATCGTTCCAAACCGGGCAGGCCAAAGAAAAATCGCAGGGCCTTAAAAAATGAACGGCGGCGTTATAAATGAAAGCGAGCGCGATTGCCGGATAAACGAATCGGTCGGGAATAATGTATGTCTTAAAATCGTAAACGAAAATGATGATGAAAAAACTGACGGCCAAAAGCAGCCAGCCGAATTTAAGCAGAGTCAAAAAATCCGCGCCAAAAACCGCGGCGGAAGAAAATAGAGTTGAATAAGCCAAAGCAAAAAAAACGCCGGTGAAAAGTTCAACCAGCGGATATTGCGATGAAATCCTTTGTCCGCAGCCCCGGCATTTTCCTATTTGAACCACGAAGCTGAACAAAGGAACCAATTCGTACCAAAGAAGTTTTTTTCGGCATTTGGGGCAGTGCGAGGGTTCGGAAACAACGTCCTCTCCGCTTTCCGTCCGGTTAATCACGACATTCAAAAAACTCCCTATCGCCAAGCCCAACAGAAAAAATATAAACATAATTCATTATACCCCCGACTTTTTCAGCCGCAACTCAATTTTTGTTAGCCGTTCGTCAATTTCCTGAAGCTCTTCCCGAGACGCTTTTTGCTGAAGCAGATATTTTATCTCTCTCGCTTCAGCTTTCAATTCATACACATCATTTTCCAATTTCTCAAGCCGATGTTCCACGGCGTTAAATCTTTGATTCATTTCTGCCTGCAATTCGTCAATCTTTGCGCCAAACTGCTCGGAAATATCCAAAAAGCCGCGTTGCACCATCGCGGCCAGCTTCTCAAGCGTCATTTTTTCTTTTGATTTTTTCGCCATATTTTTCATTCTTAAATAATCCTCCTGTCTTCCTATTGGCTATTGGCTATCTTGCTATTACTGCGTTTTGTATGTCACATCATAGCACTTCTCGCTCGCGTCGCCGACTACGGTCGCGTCGCAATCCGAGCTTAAACCCTTAAAAGTGGAGCCCCCGGCCCAGCCGCTTGAATCGTCGTCTTCGTCGCCCCTTAAAGCCGAAACCGCGCCGTCTTCCAGCAAAGCCGCGAGGTGAAATTTGCTCGGAGTGGCCGGGTCAAAAGAATAAAAATAAGGACTGCCGGTTTTGGGGTCCGGCGGGACTTTGGGCATATATGTCGGGTCCAAATCGTCTAAAGAGGTCGGGTAAACTTGGCTGTGCTCTTCGGCATACATAAGCAAAGCCGCTTGAATCTGGCGAATATCGCCGACTCGTCTCGCGTCCCGCGATTTTATTCTCGCGCTGTTTAAGGAAACAAGCACAATAGAGGCCAAGGCCGCGATAATGGCGATGACGACCAACAATTCAATTAAAGTGAAACCACTTTTTGAAGTAAGTGATTGTTTTGGGGTTTTATAATAAAACATCGTTTTTTTCTCCTTTGCGCTCCCGCCCTCAAAAGAGAGGGCGGGAGGGGCAAAACAGAAAAATTTCTTATGCTTTAAAACTAAGGAATTACATCGTAACAGACCTCGTTGACGCCGGTCGCGCCAGTACCGCCCGTCAGACAATCAGCTGTTTCGCCGGCAATATCATCGCCTCCGGTGGCAAAGGCAGTAACTTTATCCGCGTCGGTACCGGCCACACTATGCCCTTTCTGTTCCAATATCGCGGATAAGTGGTATTTTGTCGCACCGCCAAGAGCTATGGTTGTGTCGGACTCCCACGCGTATCTATACGCGGTACCACTACTCGGGTCTTTCGGAATGGCCGGAATAAAACCTCCACTCACTAACATCTGCAATGCTTCGGCTGAGGTGTCTTCGGTGGTATCAGTGGCACCAGGATATCTTCCCTTTGAATCAAAGTGTAACTCCAAAGCGATCTGAATGGACTTGATATCCGCGATTCTTCTCGCGTCCCGTCCTTTGACTCTCGCCGTGTTCAAGGAAACAAGCACGATTGAGGCCAAGATTGCGATAATGGCGATAACGACCAACAATTCAATCAAAGTGAAACCCTTATTTTTCTTGAAGTATTTTAACATTTTTGTTTGTTTTTTATGTTTATTTTTTGTTTTTTTGGGGTTCGACCTTTTGTCGCGCTTAGCGCGACCTTTTGCTAAACAGCCGCTTGGCTGAGATTTGCTCAAAAGTTATATTTTTGGGCAAATCTCAGCCCTCTCTGTTAAAGAGGACTAAAAGTCTACGAATTAATTTGTAATATCGTAACACACGTCCGTGCCTCCGGAGGCATAAGTTCCTGTGCAATCAGTAGAATCAAAATAAGTACCTGTCCAATTTGCGGACGTATCAGTAGTTTTTCCTTCATCAACATCAGTTGCTAAAACGCCCGTATCTCCAGAAACACCCTCTAACTTCGCGCCCAAATGATAAGCCTTATTTACTCCTAATGAGTGAGTTGCGGTTGAAATGGCATACTTATAAGCAGAATTGTCTTTCGGATCCGTCGGAATTGCCGGTATATAACCATTAGTTACAAGGGTAGATAACGCAGCCGGATATGTGCCCGCCCCTAAGCCATCATAATGCAACTCCAAAGCGATTTGCAAGGACTTAAGATCTGCGACCTTTCTCGCATCCCGTCCTTTGATTCTTGCGGTGTTCAAGGAAACCAGCACAATTGAGGCCAGGACCGAGATGATGGCGATGACGACCAATAACTCAATAAGGGTGAAACCCTTATTTTTCTTGAAGTATTTTAACATTTTTGTTTGTATGCGTCATCCTGAGGATCCGCCAATTGGCGGAGACGAAGGATC
>MEYT01000047.1 GCA_001774105.1 Candidatus Azambacteria bacterium RIFCSPLOWO2_01_FULL_46_26
CGTCGTATAGTGGTAGTACGCGAGGCTGGGGGTCTTGCAGCCCGGGTTCGATTCCCGGCGTCCCGACCAAGCTTAGCTTGGTCAAGGTGCGCTTAGCGTACCGATCGCAAAACCGCTCCGACTTTTATGCCGGAGCGGTTTTGTTTTGAAGGAGAATCTGTTAAAATTGATATTGTATGGCAAACACAATTGAAAGCGTAAAAAAATACGTGCGGGCGGCAAATTATCTGTCCGCGGCCCAGATTTATCTCAGGGACAATTTTTTATTGGAACGGCCGCTTTCTTTTGACGACATCAAGCCGCGGCTTTTGGGACATTGGGGAACTTCGCCGGGAATCAATTTCGTTTACGCCAATCTGAATTATCTGATTAAAAAGCACGGAACAAACGTCCTTTTCATTTTGGGGCCCGGCCACGGCTTTGCCGCGCTTCAGGCAAATCTTTTTTTGGAAGAAACGCTCGCGAAATACTATCCTCAGGCAACGCGCGACGCGGAAGGAATCGCCTATGTCGTAAAAAATTTCAGCTGGCCTTACGGTTTTCCGAGCCACTCCAATCCCGGAACGCCGGGAGTGATCCTTGAAGGCGGCGAACTCGGTTATGCTCTCTCAACCGCTTACGGCACCGTCTTGGACAACCCCGATCTTTTGACCGCCTGTCTAATCGGAGACGGCGAGGCCGAAACCGGGCCGACCGCGGCCGCCTGGCATCTGAACAAGTTCATTGACCCCAAAACAAACGGCGCGGTTCTGCCGATTCTTCATTTGAACGGCTACAAAATTTCCGGCCCGACTATTTTCGGCCGGATGAGCAATAAAGAACTCAATGCTCTTTTTTCCGGCTACGGCTATCAGCCGTTCATTGTTGAAGGAAAAGACATTTACGAAAAAATGGCTGATGTTCTGGAAAAATCGCATCAACTTATCCGGCTGATTCAAAAAAACGCCCGCGTCGGCCGAAAAGTTATCAGCCCCCGCTTTCCGATGATTGTTTTGAGAACTCCCAAGGGCTGGACGGGCATCAAGACCCTTCACGGCCAAAAGATTGAAGGGAATTGTCTTTCTCATCAGGTTGTCGTCGGCAACGCCAAGACCGACGCGGAAGAATTGCGAGCGCTTGAGGAGTGGCTGCGTTCCTATAGTTTTGAAGAACTTTTTGACAAGAAGAAAGGCTTTATTAAGGACGTGGCGAATTTTATTCCAAAAAAAGGACTAAAAATGGGCGATAACAAACATGCTTTCGGCGGTAAAATAGTCAAAGACCTGATTTTGCCCGACGTTAAAAAATATGCAGAAGACGCAAGCGTTCCCGGCACCGTAGGTTCAAGCAGTATGCGCCGGACAGGATTGTTTTTGAACGATGTTTTTAAATTAAATAAGAAGAATAAAAATTTTCGTCTTTTGTCGCCCGACGAAACATATTCAAATAAATTGGACGCGGCGTTTGAAACAACAAGGCGGGCTTTTGTCTGGCCGATTGAAGCGTGGGATAAGGATATGGGACAGGACGGCCGGGTTATGGAAATGCTCAGCGAACATTCTTTGCAAGGATTGCTCCAGGGATATGTTTTAACCGGCCGGCACGCGATATTCGCTTCTTACGAAGCGTTCATCCAAATTGTTTCAAGTATGGCGGACCAGTACGCCAAATTTTTGAGGATCGCCCGCGAGATAATTTGGCGGGGCAACATTCCGTCGCTTAATTATATTCTCACTTCTTCCGGCTGGCGCCAGGAGCACAACGGGTTCTCTCATCAAAACCCCGGTTTTATCGGTAATATGCTTCAGAAGCACGGCTGTTTTATCAAGGCCTATTTTCCGCCGGACGGCAACAGCACCTTGGTTTGTTTGCGGCATTGTCTGCGATCAAAAAACGAAATTAACATCATTGTCGCCGGCAAAACCCTTGAGCCAAGATGGCTCACGGTTGAGCTTGCCGAAAAAGAACTGGAGCAAGGGCTGATGATTTGGGATTTCGCCAGCGACTCCAATCCCGACATTGTCTTTGTCGGCATCGGCGATTACATGACGAAAGAGGCGCTTGTCGCGATTGACATTCTCAAAAACGGCGCGCCGGAACTTCGCGTTCGTTTCGTTAATATTATGGAATTGTCGGCTCTCGGAATCGGCAACAGCGAATGCCGTGCGCCGATTAATTTTGACGATTATTTCACGGCGGACAAGCCGGTCGTTTTCAATTTTCACGGCTATCCGGAAGTACTCAAAGGCATGCTTTTTGACCAGAAAAATCCTCAGCGTTTCCGTGTTCACGGCTATATTGAAAACGGCTCAACGACCACCCCTTTTGACATGCACGTCCGCAACAAAACAAGCCGCTGGCATCTGGCAATGGAGGCCGTTTCGCTTTTGCGCGAAAAGGGGGTAATCGGGTATCAGCAAGCCGAACAGTTGGTCGCCGCTTACAAACAAAAACTTGATGAGCACGCCGACTATATTAGAAAGTACGGCGTTGATCCCGAGGAAATAGAAAATTGGACATGGAAAAGAAATATCTCATCGTAAATCCCGGAAGCGCGTCAAGAAAATACGCCGTCTATTTGGACGGGATTGAAATTTTTCGGACTCATTTTGAAAGAGAAAACGGAGGTTTTGTCGTTGCCAAAAAAAACGCTGATCATGAAGAAAAAATCAAAATCAGCGAACGGGAATTTGACGAAAGTGCCGAAAAAACGCTTGCTTTTTTGATTGCCGATGGAATTATCGCGGATAAAAACGAAATCAGCGCCGTTGGCTTTAGAATCGTCGCGTCCGGGGATTATTTTATAAAAACGAAATTGATTGACGGCGAATACGTCAAAAAATTGACCGAGGTTCAAGAAATGGCGCCGCTTCATATTTCAGCCGCGCTTTCTGAAATTCAAAAATTTACCGCGCTCATTAGGGGTGTTCCGTTCGTCGGCGTTTCCGACAGCGCTTTTCACGCGACAATGCCCGAAAAAGCGCGGCTTTACGCTTTGCCGATTGAGATAACGCGAGAACTGGGCATTTATCGTTTCGGGTATCACGGAATTTCGGTTCAATCGGTCTTAAGAACAGCCCGAGAACTTATCGGCAAAATTCCTTCAAGAATTATTGTCTGTCATTTGGGCAGCGGCTCAAGCATCACGGCCGTAAAAGACGGCAAATGCCTTGACACTTCAATGGGTTTTACGCCGCTTGAGGGAGCGGTTATGGGAACAAGACCCGGCGACATTGACGCCGGCGCTTTGATTTATCTCGCGAAAAAACTTAATCTTTCTCCCGGCGAGCTTGACGAATTTTTAAATCATAAATGCGGTTTGTTTGGGTTAAGCGGAAAAACAAACGATGTCCGGGAATTGATTGCCTTAAGCGAGAAAGGGGACGAAAACGCGAAACTCGCGCTTGAAATTTTCGTCTATCGCGTTCAAAAATACATCGGCGCTTATTTCGCCGCCCTGGGCGGCCTGGACCTGCTTGTTTTTACCGCCGCTATCGGCGAACGTTCGGCAATTATCCGCGATTTAATCTGCCAAGGGCTTGGGGCGCTCGGCGTTAAAATAGACGGCGAAAAAAACAGCCGAATGGTTGAAAAAGACGGCTTTATAGAAACCGGCGAATCAACGGTTAAAATTGCGGTCATTAAAACGGACGAGATGGCTGAGATAGCGCGGGAGATGATTAATTTAAATCTTTAAAAGCCCGCGAATAATTTGAGCAAAATAAAAACAATCCCGATGCGTTTCGGGATTGTTTTTTTGTGTTCCAATAATCGTTGGTCTTACACCGATTTTCTGAGGAATGAAGCAAAAATGACTCCCAAGATCGCGCCGCCGATCAGTCCGCCCGCGAAAATCGCGAATTGCGCGCTTCTATCCTGAGGCGCCGCGGTTCCGGCCGTTATTCCGAGCCGCTGTGCCATGAAATTTTGCTCTTCATCCGAAAAACATCCGCTTGCCATTCGGCCCATCGCCATGTGGAGCATGTCGTGAAATTCCTCCCCGGCTTCCGTTTCCATAACCGTTTCGATTTTTTCGTGTTTTTCCTTGTCTCCGCCGAGCATTTTTTCCATCATTTCTTCGCCCGCGTCCATCAAATAATGAGCGTCCGCCTGAGCGCAGTCAAAGTCCTTGTGTTCCGTCATCATTCCGCCCATCATTTGGTCAATTTTCATCATTGATTCATCGCCGGGCATCATTTCTTCTTCCGGACCGTGAGCAAGAACGAATCCGACCATTCCCAAGAACAGGATTCCCGTCCCAAAAAATATTTTTAACATAAAAATTATAAAATTTATTTTTGACTCGACCTTTTCGCAAATTAATTTTTGTCTATTTTTTTTAATTATACCATAAACAAGCGGGAAAAAGAAAAACCCTCTTTTTGAGGGTTTTAAATCATTCTTATTTAATCAAGGGAAAGACAGAATTGATATTCGGGGTTTGCCTGTTTGCAGGCCTTCACGTCCTCGGCAAGATGCCTTCTGATGCGATCCAAATCGCTTTCGTTCAGCGGCGTTCCGGAAGCCCATTTTGCCAGAACTTCAACGTCATAGAAACGAAGCGCGTCGGCCAAAATGAGCATTTCGTAAAGAACGTTTCCGGAAGATGTCGGGATGTACATGTCGGCGATGTTGTCGGTGCCGATTCTTATCGGAATGCCGGCGAGCGCCATTTCCAGGAGCCGGGCGACGCTGTTGTGGATCGGAGCGTTTAAAGAACGCAACTGCCGCATTGAAAGCGCGGCTCTCGGACAGCAAATGATTCCGATTTGATGTTCTTTCAAGCCGTCCAACGTTTTTTTGAATTTTTCTTCGGAGTAAGCCGAAGGCGAAATGGCGTGGACGAGCCAGACGGTCGGCCTTTCCTGCCCCGGAATTTCCGGAGAGCCGATCCACCGGACGGCCTGAATCAAATCAAGCGTCTGGTTTTGGCACGGATTGTTGTCCTGGTCAACGTGAACGTGAACCTCTTTGCGGAGATTTTTTCCCAAGCCAAGAACGCGGCGGATGTGTTCGTCCGCGCCGACGCTTCCCGGCCGGCTGTCGCGTTCAGGAAGGGCGCCGATGATGTTGGCTATGGCGCAGGCCTCTTCAAACGTTTCCCATCGCGATTTCGGAAATTTCGCGTCGGTTTTGAATCCGAAAATCGGATGAGCCGCGATGGAAAGATCGACAATGTCCTTAAATCCATCCCTGAGTTCAACCGCCGCGCGGATGGCGGCTCCCTGAATGTCCGGCGTCGCGTCAATAAAAGAGACGAGCCGCTTGGTCCGCGTTGCCGCCGCCAGTTTTAGACAGCGGGTCATTCTCGTTTTGAGATTTTTGGCTTCGTACGCCGGACCTTTGTGAAGTTCGCCGGTCAGGGTTTGTTTGACCCGCAAAGGCACGCTTGAGGCAGAAAGCGGCGTTGTTCCGCAATGTTCCAAGTATTTATTGTCAAGAGTGCCGGCCCTGTCAAGGTGAGCGTGGGCGTTAAGATAGCCGCCGTATTTAAGCGCGAGTTCATGAATCGCGCCGGCGAACGCGCCGTAAAAAAACTCTATCGCTTCCTTTGTCATCATGGATTAGTCCTCGTTTTTCAAAGAACCATTGAACCCATAGTAAGTTTTTTTGCCGTTTTCGTCAATGAAAATAAAAAGAACCGTTGGGTATTCAACGGCTCGGATTAATTAAAAATTAATATACAGGGAGAGAAGACAGTTTTATGTGATTAAACGGGATGTCGTGAGCTATTCCTCCGGAAAATTGTTCCGGATCAAATTTAATGATATAAAGATCAAATTCCTCGGGAATGTTTGGAAGATTGAAACAACCGGTACGATTTTTTTCCGCGTCAACCGTGAAAGTGTCGGCAAAAATTGGATATTGATCATTAACATCTTCAATTACGACGTTGTAGATTTCTTCAATCCGTTCGTTTTTGTAAATTTTCGCGCACAGCGTTTGGTTTTCCGAATCAAGCATTACATCAACTTTATAAACCGTTCCGTATTTTTCCTGTTCCAGAATGGTTCCGGCAAAAACGCCGTTTTGGCCAAAAAAGACGGCGGCTAAAATCAATAAAACGAGAATTTTTTTCAGCACTTTGCTTTCCTTTTTATTTTGTTAAAAAGCCATTACTTTAAGTATAGCGATTCAAGCGGACGGGTCAACCCCTACCACAAAATTATTCTTAATTTTACGCCGACATTCTGAATTTTTTGCGGCCCGGCGTATTTGTACTTTTCTTCGCCGACGCCGCCAAAAATATTGATTTCTCCAATCGGCCCCTGTTTGGTTTTGCTCAAAGCAAATTGATAGCCAAGCGACCCTTCAATCAATTCTTTTGAAGGTTTGACCAGTTCAAATTCGGAGAGTTCCTTCAGCCAGCTGATTTCGGATTTGATGGGCCCTTCGGTCAGGCCGGCTTTGATTAAATAATTTCGGCCGTAGTCAAGTTGAGCCATGGCCGTTTCCAAATTTACCAGCGTTCCTTCCCTGACTTTGTATTCTCCGCCAACCGCGATTTTCCGAAGAATTTCTTTTACGATCAAATCCTGATTTTGAAAGT
>MEYT01000048.1:0-8513 GCA_001774105.1 Candidatus Azambacteria bacterium RIFCSPLOWO2_01_FULL_46_26
AGGATTCGAACCTGCGGAGGCCTGAGGCCGACAGATTTACAGTCTGTTGCGTTTGACCACTCCGCCACCCACGCGATTTACCCGTTACAAATACCGATGAGCCGATGGTCGGATTCGAACCGACGACCTACTGTTTACAAAACAGTTGCTCTACCACTGAGCTACATCGGCATTTGTAACGGGCTTGGCATGGAAACCGCCAATAACAAAGGGTATTAAACCCTTTGTTTCAACGTCGCTCGGACGAAATTCAAACAAGCTTGATTTCGCTCCTCGCTCGTTGAAATAAAAACACTATTATTCTAAATTGTCAAACTTATCATCGCGCTCAAGATCATTTTTTCTTCTTGCCCACAAAGAAAGATATCGGGACTCCAAATGAGCGCTTTGCGATTTCATTCTCACCGATACCAGCCAGCCGGTGATCACATTGTCAATTTTTAAAAACGCGATTTTCAATTTTCTCAGGAACTTTTCCAAGATTATCAAGAAAAAATTGACGAATCTGGGGCCATGAAAATTTTTGAGCAAACGTGAATAAACGCGCGGAAACGAAGGCCGGATGAAATTTTCGCCTTCGCCGCCGTGAGCGGGGCCATCATCGTTTATTTGAAGCAAAACGGGAATTTTTCGCAGGATGATAAAAAAAATGCCCGCCAAACTCAGAATTATCAGCAAAAAATTAAATTTCATATCTGATGAACCGCGCGACTCGGATGTTTTCGCCTAATTTGGCGATATAACTTCTTATCAACGCGTCAATCGTTTCGTCGGGATTTTTAACGTATGGCTGTTCCAAAAAGCAGATCGCCTCAAGATGCTTTCCGAGTTTGCCTTCCACTATCTCATTCATGATTTTCTCCGGTTTCCCGAGCCCGGCGACCTCGTCCAGATACAACTTTCTTTCATGTTCCAGAATGTCCGCCGGGACATCCTGCCGGCTCACGTACGAAGGATTCATGGCCGCGACATGCAAAGCCAGTTCATGCGCCAATTTTTTGAATTCTTCGTTTCGGGCGACGAAATCGGTTTCGCAGCGAAGATCGACCAAAACGCCGATCTTGCCGTTTGAATGCACGTACGCTTCTATTATCCCCTGCTCCGCGGTTCTCGCGGCTTTCTTTTCCGCCTTAAGCGCCCCCTTCTTTTTCAAAATTTCAAGCGCTTTCGCGAAATCGCCGAGCGATTCCTGAAGGGCCTGATTGCAGTCCATTATTGAAGCGCCGGTCTGCGCTCTCAGTTGTTTCACTTGTTCCGATGAAATTTTCATGCTTTTTTGCCGGCAGCCGTCGCCTCCGGTTCTTCAGCCGCCGCCGCGGAAGACAAAATCGCCTCGGCAATTTTATTGACCAAATATTTAATTGAAGAAGCGGCATTGGTATTTGCCGGAATCGGATATTCTATTGTCGTCGGATTCGCGTTTGTGTTAATCAGTCCGACAACGGGAATCTTTTTTATCTTTGCTTCTTTGACCACTATTTCGTTTTCTTTCACGTCGGCGACGAAAACCGCGTCCGGCAATTTGTCCAAATTTTTCAAACCGCCCAGCTGTTCGGTCAATTCCGCCAATTTGCGCTCAAGCGTAAGCTGTTCTTTTTTGGTGTATTTTTTCAATTCTCCGGTTTCTTTTTTTCTCTCCAAATCCTTAAGATAATTGATTCTTTTTGAAATCGTGGAAAAATTCGTCAAAGTCCCTCCGAGCCATCTTAAGGTCACATACGGCTGGCCGCATCTTTTTGCCGCTTCTTCCACCGTCTTTCTTGCCGCCGGCTTTGTTCCGACGAATATGATTTTACCGCCGCCTTGAGCGATTTTCCGAAGCAAATCCAGGGCCACGGATAATTTTTCCGCGCTTTTCTCAAGATCAATTATTTGAAGATTGCTCTTGAGGCCGAAAATGAACGGTTTCATTTTCGGGTCGGTGCTGGATTTTTGGCGGCCGACATGAACCCCAGCCTGATGCATTTCTTTAATCATTTCTTGGTTAGCCATAAATTTGTTATTTCTCCTAAGTTAATTTTTGCGCGTGTAAAACAGAATTTATGGTAGCATAATTTTTTAAAAGTTGCAATAGTTCTTGAAATTATTGACGGGATGCGGATTTGCTGGTAATATTCATTATTATGAAACAAGACATACACCCCAAATATTACGAAAAAGCGCGGGTTAAATGCGCGTGCGGCCATACCTTTGAAGTCGGTTCGACGAAAGAAAACATTGAAGTTGAGATTTGCGGCAATTGCCATCCTTTCTACACGGGAAAGGAAAAACTGGTTGACACGGCCGGCCGCGTCGAGCGATTCAAAAAGATCGTTGAAAAGAGCGCGGCGAAAAAAGAAACGGTCAAAGAAAAAAAACCGCGAATGAAAAAGGAGAAGGCTTAAGGAACTCGGCGCACGCGAATCGGCCCCGCACCCCGCCTCGGCGGGGTGCGGGGTAATTAATATGTCGGATAAAATTGAACTCTTAAAAAAAGAACGCGAAGATTTGACGAAAAAACTCGCCGACCCCGGGGTTTTTTCCGACGTCAAAAAAAGCCAGGAACTTTCAAAAAGATTCGCCGAAGTTGAAAAGATTTTGATCAAACGCGAAGAGCTTGAAAAAATTGAAAACGAGACCAAAGAAACCGAGCAGATTTTAAAAACCGAAACCGACCTCGATCTGATAAATCTTGCCGAAGACGATCTGAAAAAACTGGCGGCAAAAAAAGAACATCTGAAAAGCGAAATTGACGGTTTGATGTCCGGCCAAAAACCGGTCTCGGAAAAAGACGTTATTATGGAAATTCGGGCCGGCACGGGAGGAAACGAAGCGGCAATGTTCGCCGCCGATCTTTTCAGGATGTACAAGCGCTACGCGGAAAAAAACGGCTGGTATGTTGATGTTCTTGATTCAAGCGAAACGGAATTGGGCGGCTGTAAAGAAATCATTTTTGAAATCAACGGCCCGGGCGTTTTTTCAAAGTTGATTCATGAATCCGGCGTTCACCGCGTCCAAAGAATTCCGGTTACGGAAAAAAGCGGCCGAATCCACACATCAACCGCGACGGTGGCGGTGCTACCCAAAGCGGAAGACGTTGAAATCAAAATTGAAGCGAAGGACTTAAAAATAGACACCTACCGCTCAAGCGGTCCGGGCGGACAAAACGTCAATAAAGTTGAAACCGCCATAAGAATCACCCATCTCCCGACCGGCACGGTTGTCGCCTGCCAAACCGATCGTTCGCAGGCGAAAAATAAAGAGAAAGCGATGCGGACGCTTAAATCAAAAATTTTGGAAATGCAAAGAGCGGCCGAGGCCGCGAAAATAACCGGAGAAAGGCGCGCCCAGATCGGCGGAGCCGAACGAGCCGAAAAAATCAGAACTTATAACTTCCCGCAGGATCGGCTGACCGATCACAGGATTAAAAAAAGCTGGCACAACTTGCCAGGCATTCTCGAAGGAGATTTGGGTCAAATAATCGAGGAAATGAGCAAATCGCCAGAGCTATCGGGAAGCCAAACTCTGTAAAATTTCTATTTGTTCCTGATATTCCCGCGCGTAACTCATCACCTCGTTGCCGTAAAATTGATAAGCGGTTTTTTGCCAATTCGCGCCCGCGAGATATTTCAAAGCCGCCGTTTTCTCGTTCGCCGGACCGCCAGCTCCGCCGTTATTTTTCAAAAGCAAAGCCGCCGCGATAAAAGCGTCTTGCGGATCCCATGGATTGGGCGGATTATGTCCGCTCAAGGCCGCGATTTTGCTTTTATAGCCCAGCCACGTTGCCGGCATAAACTGCGCCGGCCCCATCGCTCCGCCGCAATAGCCGTACCACGCGGTCTTTGAAACCGGCATAAGGTCGGGATTCAGCCCCAATTCGGCGGTAATTTGTTCAAACGCTTTCCTTTGCGAAGCGCACCGCGGATGCGACAAATCCTCCCGCCAATTGCCTTTGCCGACGTTGGCGCCCATTTCCGATTCCACTTTGAACACTCCAAGCAGAAAAGCCGGACGGATTCCTGTTTTTTGAAAAGCAAAATTAGCGTATTCAATCGCTTTTTCAAAAGGAATCGCGGCCGAGCCGGCCAGCAAAAAGAGCTGGCTCCGGATTGAAGCGGCGTCTTTTTGTTTTTGAACGATTGATTTTTTATATTCGGACTCCCGTCCTTTGGTCCGCGAAAGCAAAGTTTCCTGCTGTCCGCGTTTTTCCGTTAAATCGGATTTCTTCACGCCTTGAATTGATCTCAAGCGTTCGTACTGGCGTTTTTGTTCCTCCGCGTCTTCTTTTTCTTCTTCGGTTTTTTTCTTCAACGCTTGAGTTTTTTCAAAAAACTCTTTGATTTCGCGGTGAAGATCCTGCACGGCGTTAATTTTGTTGAAAAAGTCGGAAAACTTTTTGTGGCTCAAGACGATTTCAAAAAGCGACGCCTGATCCGCTTCATTGATTTTTCTTAAAAATTCGGCCAATGTCGTTTTCCGCGAGCTTAATTTTTTCTCAATCTGATCTATTTCTTTGTCTTTTTCGTCAATTTCCAAACGCGCCTCGGCAATCGCCAAATCAAGCTGCTTGATTTCCAATTCGATTTTTTTGGCTTCGTTTTTCAAAATGTTTATCTCTTTCTGAAGAGTCGCGGACTGTTGTTTCCCCCCGGCGATACTGTCGTTCAGCTCTTGTATCTGCGCGTCCAAAACCTCCAAAGCTTGTTTCAATTCGTTCCGCCGATCCTCAACCGTCTGAGCGTTTAACGCCAAAAACGGCAAAAAAATCCCTAAAACCAAAAAGCCATAAATAATTATGGCTTTTTTGAAATTCAAGGTTTTCGTCCGAAAATTCATCTTTATGTTGGCTGAAATTAAATTTATTTTGCTGGCTCTTCCGTTTCTTTCGCCTGTTCTCTGGCCGCTTTTTTCTCTTCGGTCTCAACTTTAACCTCTTCCACTTTCGCGACGACTTCTTCTTTGAGCGCTTCCATTTCGGCTTCGCTCCGCGGCGGAACCACGGATGCGACTACGGTCTCCTGATCGTCCAGAATTTCCACTCCCGCGGGAATAGTTAAATCTTTGACGCAAACATTGTCTTCAAAAGTCATTATTCTCGACAAGTCAACTTTAATATCGTGCGGCAGATTACCCGGCAAAGCGCTGACCTCCACTTCATGGAGATTTTTAACCAAGATGCCGCTGAAATCTTTGATTGCCGGAGAGTCGCCTTCAAACACCAGCGGAATGTTTGCCGTTATTTTTTCGTCCATCCTGACCTGGTAAAAATCCACGTGAAGAAATTTGTCGTAAATGGGGTCTCTTTTCGCCTCCTGAATCAAAACTTTTTTGGGCTTATCGTCAACGGCAAGATCAATGATTGTATTTTCTCCCGCCTGCTTGTAAACCTTTTCGAAATCGCCGTAATTCATTTCCAAATTTTGCGTTTCAAAACCTCGGCCGTAAATAACGGCCGGCAGAATGCCCAGCAATCTCAAATTGCTGACCTTTTTGCCGGTAGTTTTTCTCAAATTTGCTTTTAAGCCGATGGTGTCCATGATTTTTTATTTAAAATGTTTGCTGGAATTCCTCGTTGTGCATTCTAACCCGACTCCCAAAAAAAAGCAAGCAGTTTTGCTTTTACTTCAGCAGATTTGGCGGAATTCCGCCTGACAGCGCTTCTATAATGTTGCTCGCGGCCATTTCGGACATTTTTGACCTTGTTTCAAAAGTGGCCGAAGCGATATGAGGCGTTAACACGACGTTATCCGATTCCGCGAGCCCTTGCGCCAATTTCGGCTCGTTTTCAAACACGTCAAGCGCCGCGCCGGCGATCCATCGCTCTTGCAGCGCCTTGACGAGAACCGGTTCGTCGACAATCGGCCCTCTTGAAGTATTGATTAAATATGCCGTTTTTTTCATCATTTTCAATTCTTTTTCACCGATCAAATGGCGGGTTTCCGGCAAAAGCGGAACGTGGATTGACACAAAATCCGAGTCCTTCAAAAGCGTTTCCAAATCAACGAATTTCGCCCCGTATTCTTTTTCAAAATCCGGGTTGGGCTTCGGATCGTAATACAGCGCCTTCATCTCAAATCCTTTGACGGCGTGATAAGCGACTCTTGAACCGATTCTGCCCAAACCGACGACGCCGAGCGTTTTTTTTGAAACGTCGCTCCCGAGCAAAAGCATGGGCGCCCAGCCGGCGTATTTTCCCGCTTTTGTAAATTTATCGCCTTCGGGAATACGATGAGCGACGGCCAGCATCAAAGCAAAAGTGTGTTCGGCGACGGTTTCGGTTAAAACCCCGGGAGTGTTGGTTATCATAATCCCCCGCTTTTTGGCGGCCGCGAGATCGATGTTGTCAAACCCGACCGCGTAATTGGCGAAGATTTTGCATTGCGGGCCGGCGGCTTCAAAAATACCGTCGTCAATTTTGTCCGTCAAAAGACAAAGAACGGCATCGTAATTTTTGCCTTTAACTGCCGATATTAATTCTTCTTTGGTCAAAACGCCGTCTTTTGAACTCACTTCGACTTCATAACCTTTTTCTTTGAGCATTTTTATTCCCGCGTCGGGAATTTCCCGCGTAACGAATATTTTCATAAAATTTGAATTAAAAAAAATAAAACCACTCATTCATTATATCAAAATTCTCCGCAAAATAAAAGCCCCATTGGAGATTAAATCTCCAATGGGGACGTTTTCGTTTTAAATTTTTGAACTCAAACCCTGGGCCATAACGATCTTCGTGTCGTAATTCATCGTTACGGCTTTAGGATGCGTGATAGCCGGAATTATGCCCGAAGCCGAAGAAATCAGATTGCCTGATTTCTTCAAACCTCCGAACGCCAGACGCACGCCGGCGCCGATGCAGGGCAGATTCCAGTACCAGATTCCGCACTTCATATTGTCGCGGGCGAATTTCGCCAGACGATAATCGTTGGTGATAACGGAACCGGCCAGACCGTATCTCGTGTCGTTATAAATCGCGATCGCCTCTTCCGCGCTCTCGGCCGGAATCAGCGCAACGTGAGGGCTGAATGCTTCTTCCTGCAGGACGTGGCTTTCATTGCCCCGGCGGTATTTTTTCATCGCATAAACAAAGGGCTTAAGCCAATTGCCGCCATGGATCGGGTCCGGTTCGCTGTTGCGGTCAAGAAGAATATTAAAACCTTCTTCAACGGCATACTTATTAAACCTGAGTCCTTTGCCGACCGCGTCCTTATTTATCATCGGGCCGTAAAAAGTATCCGCGGTCAACGGATCGCCGACTTTGATTCTTTTGGCGATTTCCACGAATTTTTCGACATAAGCGTCGTAGAGCGGCCGCTCTATAATGACCCTTCCGCCGGTAACGCAGCGCTGGCCGGCTGTTTTGAACGCCGAAAGAATTCCGGCGTTAACCGCCAAATCCAAATCCGCGTCTTTTAAAACAACGACCGCCGATTTCCCGCCGGTTTCAATGGTGCAGAATTTATTGTCGTATTTGGCGACTTCCTGCTTGATTTTTGAGCCGACTTCGTAGGAACCGGTGAAAAGAACGACGTCAACGCCCGGATGCCGGACAAGCTGCCAGCCGACGTCTCCTTCGCCGTGCAAGACCTGAAAAACGCCCCGCGGAATTCCAGCCCGGTCAAAAATCTCGGCGATTTTTTGGCCGCAAATCGGCGTTTCTTCCGACGGTTTTAAAATCACCGTATTCCCGAAAATCAACGACAAACCGATAAGCCAGAACGGAATCGCGATCGGAAAATTCCAGGGAGTAATCGCGGCGACCACGCCCCTCGGCTCAAGAATCTCAAGACATTCTTTCGTCGGCACTTCGTCGGCCAACACCTTGCCTGTCATTCCCAGATGCCCGATCGAAAAATCGTATTGAGCCATGTGAAGCGCCTCAACCACGTCGGCAATCGCCTCGTTAATCTGTTTGCCGGATTCAACGCTGACAAGATGAGCCAAATCGCGTTTATTATCCTCCAAAAGACGGGCCGCGGCCCAAAGATACTCCGCCCGCTTCACCATTCCCATCGCCTGCCATCTTTTCTGCGCGCACATCGCGGCATCAACCGCCATGTCTACGTCATGCTCGTTGGCGATTTGAACGATTCCCAAATTTTTTCCGTCGGACGGATTTAAATTAGGTAGCATTTTTCTGGCTTCCAAAACGGATTGAAATTTTCCGTCAATAAAACTGTAAACATTTTCGCCGTAAAATTTCATCTCTCAACCTCGCTTTTTGTTAACGAACCCGAGCATAAATTAACACAATTGGCAAAAACGGTCAACCCCGCACATAAAAAGTTATATGCGGGGTTAAAATTTAATTCTCTCTATTCTTGAATGATGCCAATTCCGTTTGAAGTACCGAGCCGGTCAGCGCCGGCTTCGATCATCGCCAATGCGGTTGCTTTGTCGCGAACGCCGCCCGCGGCCTTTACCAGCGCTTTTCCTTCAACCGCCTTTTTCATAAGCCGGACGTCTTCAATCGTCGCTCCGGCCGGCCCGAAGCCCGTACTTGTTTTGACGAATCCCGCGCCGGCCCGAACGGCCGC
>MEYT01000048.1:8523-14965 GCA_001774105.1 Candidatus Azambacteria bacterium RIFCSPLOWO2_01_FULL_46_26
GCGATTTTTTCTTCATCCGTCAGATAACAGGTTTCAATAATCACTTTCAAAACGGCGCCGCGCGCCGCTTGCTTTACCGCTAAAATATCTTCTTCAATCCCTTTCCAATCCCCGTCTTTTGCCAGTCCGATATTCATAACCATATCTATTTCCCCGGCGCCGTCTTTTACGGCTTGCTCCGCTTCAAATTTCTTCGCGGCAGTGCTCATCGCTCCGAGCGGAAATCCCGCGACGGCGCAAACCAAAACATCCGAACCCTTGAGAAGTTCGGATGCCAAAACGACATAACAGGAATTCACGCAAACGGCTTTAAAACCGAATTGCCGCGCCTCGCCGCATAATTTTTTAATATCCTCCGGTGTCGCCGTCGGTTTTAAATTCGTATGGTCTATATACCGCGCCAAATTCATGCTTTTTTCTCTTTTTCCTCCTTCAGCCACTCAACGCAAGCCGGGCACCATTTTGAAAAGGAATGTTCGTACTTCTTTCCGAGCAGTACGGCGCCGATTATGATGAAAATCAACGGCCATAAAACGCCCCAAAGCGGAGCGGTAAGAATGCCCAGATTTTTCATCAAAAAAACAAAACCGAGAAAAACCAAAATGACGCCGAAAATGTGGGAGTATTTTTTCATAATTAATAAAATAAATTACCTGTTAAAATGACCTTTATATTATTATAGCACAAATCAGCCGGTAAACAAAACACCCTTTTAAAACAGGGTGTCAATATATTCGGCGCCTTCTTTTTGCGATTAAATAGATGGCGCAGCCAAAAATGTCAAAAATGACGTCAAATGCCGTTTCTTTCAAATCAAAGGCCAAAACAAAAACGTTTTCATAAATTTCCCAGCCGACGCCCAAAAGCATTACCAGAAAAAGAACCGCGGCAAAACTCCGCAGGCGGAATCCCGACACAAAACACCACGCGAGAACAACTCCCGAAAGAAAATGAATGAATTTGTCTTCATACAGCCAAATAAAAGGAGCCGCGTCAGGCACGCGAACGCTCCTGAACGAAACTAAAAAGAAAAAAACGATAAGCAAGGCCGAGGAAAGAATGACTTTCTTGTTCAAATTCCCCCTCTCTTTTTTAATTTGAAAAGAGCCGATATATAAATTTCTCGCAAAAAGCGGCTTTTGTCAACCAATCTTTGAATTCGCCTTATTTTTGCAAAACCATTTTTGCTTCTTCAAGCAGTTCGTCAATCTTGTTTTGCGGCAATTTGAGCAAACTTCGCAATTCCCGCGGAGAGCGTTTGACAAAGTCCTGAAGAAGCATAATATTCGCCGCGCTGAAAGCCGGGAACGTTTCCCTGTCCACTTTTTCAAGTATCGTTATCGGATAAAGGCCGACTTCATCAATCCATCGCGGCAAAGGCCGCTCGTGCGGATGGTCCCAGGAAAGCATTACCATGTTCTTGCAGTGGCCGAAAGCGATGGAATCGTGCGAAAAACGGCTGTTGGTGACAATCCAGCATTCGTCAAAATGAGGCGCCCTGCCGACGCGCGCGGCTTCCGAAATGTCCAAAAATCTCATCCAAGTCGCCATCGTGTCTTTTATGTTGATGAAAACGCCGGGCTCGTGCCTGAATTTCGCTTCAATCATGGCGGTCCGGCCGTTCTTTTCAATGGAAATATCAACTTCATGGCTTACGCATATTCCCTCCAAAATCGGCGGGAGCTCGGCGTCGTAGCCGTAGGCGGAGAGAAGACCGGCGATGTATTTTTCAAATTCAAAACCGGCGGGCCCCAATTTAATAATCGCGTCCCGCAAATTATAACGCCGCGCGGCCGCCGGATATTCGCGCTGGAGAAGCACCCTGACGAGAGAAAAAAGTTCATGGGTCGGAATGCCGTCGTAAGCTCTTTTCTGAACTTCGCTCGCCACTCTTTCGGCGATGTCAACAGGCGCTCCGGAGCGCAAAACCGTCCGGCGGATTTTATCAAGATCCAGCGCCTGCTTCTCGCCCGATGATTTGATGACCGTTATTGGAGACATGTTTCCATTTTACCACGCCAAGCGCGGTTTTATCAAAAAATAAAAAACCCGGCGATTATTCAACCGGGCTTAAGGTCTTGGCGCGTTCTGTGCCAAAAAGTTTCCGCCAAATCAGGTCGTTCCATTTTTCATAACCGAACCTCGCGTGCAAAACGTTGACCGCCTTCAAAATTACTTCGCGGGTGTAGAGCGTTTCGGGCTTTAATCCAAAAAGGTCCAGCGTAATCATGTCAATCCGCGCGAAGGGCATTTTACAGCATCGCGCGTATGAAAACGCCAAACGATCGCGAACCTTTTCCGGAACTCGCTCGTCAAACAGTTGGCTTTCAATGTTCTGAATACAGCCTGAATGGCAGATCGAATCCTGACCGTATATTACGCGAACGCGACTTTTTTCATTAAAGAACAATTGATTGAGCATGGATTCGGTTTGCTCCACCGTGCCCGCAGGGTATCCTTCAGCGCCCGCGCGGTCAATAAACTTGCGTATTTCATCCGTTATCTTCGCTTCGTCCGCGCCGGCATTTATCACGATGTCATAGATCGGGCCAAGATGATGGCCGCGAAGCTCTGTGATTGCGTCGTCCATCGCGTATCCCCCTTTCTTTCGATTCAGTTTATATTATCCATCCGTTTCACTAATAATACTAAAATACCACAAATAACGCTTTATGTCAAGGTAATTAGAATATTCAAATCAATTTTTGCGGGCCCTCGCGCGATCGAGTTCGGTTAAAAGCTGTTTCCGGAGACGGACGCTTTGGGGCGTTATTTCAAGATATTCGTCATTGGACATAATTTCAAGCCCCCGCTCGATCGTAAGCTCGTAAGGCGGGGTTAAATCAATCGCTTCATCCGACGCTTTTGAACGCACGTTCGTGAGCTGTTTGCCTTTTGTCGGATTCACGTACATTTCGTCGCCTTTTGAAGTGTTTCCTATCACCATGCCGGCATATACCTCCGTGCCGGGATTGATATACAAAGTTCCGCGTTCCTGAAGCCCCCAGAGCGAATAGCCGAGGGCTTTTCCGTCCGCCATTGAAACCAGGGAGCCCGTCGCGCGTTTTTTAATTTCTCCGGCGTACGGGTAAAATCCAAGAACGCGCGAAGACAAAATCCCGTCTCCTTTCGTGTCAATTATAAATTGGCTTCTGTAGCCCAGCAGTCCGCGGGTAGGTCCTTCAAAAGACAGACGGGCGTTATCGCCTCTCCGTGAAACTCCGCTCAAAACAAAACCGCGCGCGCCGAGACGTTCTATCGCGATACCCTGGAATTCGTCCGGAGTATCAATAATCACTTCCTCAAAGGGCTCCAATTTTTTTCCGTTTTCTTCCCGAATTATTACCACGGGTTGAGAAACTTGAAGTTCGTATCCGGCGCGGCGCATATTTTCAAGAAGAATCGCGATATGAAATTCTCCGCGGCCGCAGACGCGAAAACTGTCCGATGATCCAAAATCAATTTTGAGGCCCACATTCACTTCCAGTTCGCGCTCCAGATATTCGCGAATCTGGCGCGAGGTTACGAATTTTCCTTCGCGTCCGGCAAAGGGCGAATTATTCACCAAAAAATTGAGCGCTATCGTCGGTTCGTCAATCGCTATCGCCGGCAGGGGCTCGGCCTTGGAATCGGTGGTTATCGTCTCTCCTATGTATATGTCGGGAAGTCCGGCCACGAGAACAACGTCTCCGGCGCTTGCTTCCGCGGTCTCAACTCTCTCCAACCCTCTGAAAGTGAAAATTTTGGCAAGCTTGCCGGATCGCTCTTCGCCGTTCGGTTTTTTTATAAAAACATTTTCGTTTTGTTTGATAACTCCCTCAACCGCGCGCCCAACCGCCAGGCGCCCCAAAAAATTATCATACGCGAGATTGAACGGCTGGAATCGGAGCGGACGCGCCGAAAGCTCGTCGGAAGAAGCTGATTTGACGTGCGAAAGTATCGTATCCAAAAGCGGTGTCAGGTCTTTTGATTCGTCGGCAAGTTTCAGCTTCGCGATTCCCTCCCGGCCATTGGCGTAAACCACGGGAAAATTCGCCTGCTCGTCGTTCGCTCCAAGCTCCAGAAAAAGTTCAAAAACCTGCTCCACACATTGCGCCGGATCGGCGGCGGCTTTGTCTATTTTATTTACTATCACGATGGGCTTTAACCCGAGCTCCAGAGATTTTTTCAAAACAAAACGCGTTTGCGGCATTGGGCCTTCCTGCGCGTCAACCACAAGAAGAACCGAATCGATCGAGCGAAGCACCCGTTCCACCTCCGAGCCGAAATCGGCGTGCCCGGGAGTGTCAACGATGTTTATTTTCGTGCCTTTATAAAAAATAGCCGCGTTTTTGGAATAAATCGTAATGCCGCGCTCCTGTTCGAGCGTGTTTGAATCCATGGACACTCCTTCGCCGGCAACGCCGGTTTGGCGCAACAGCGCGTCCGTAAGAGTCGTCTTCCCGTGATCCACATGAGCTATGATGGCAATGTTTCTGATTTCCATAAAAAATAGGCCTCGCGCGGCCGATAGATAACAGTAAAATACATAATACTATATAAACTAATTTTAGTCAAATCGCCTATTCTTTCGGGGCCAACTGACCGCAGGCGCCGGCGATGTCTTCACCGAAGCTGACGCGAAAAGTGCATGACACGCCGGATTTTTTCAAGATGTCGAAAAAGCGGTTCATTCGCTCGCGCGCCGGCACGCGAAAAACCGCCGCCGTGGCGGGGCAAGCCGGAGCCGTTCCGCCTTTCGCGAACGTTTCGTGATACTTGATGAGGTTGACGTGATAGAGCTTGTTTTTTCCCATAAGCGCCGCGAGAGAACGAGCGTGCTCGTCCGAATCGTTGACACCTGAAATTAAAATATATTCAAACATCACTTTTCGCCGCGTCGCGACGGCATACTCGCCCGCCGCTTTCATCAATTTTCCCAACGGATAGGCCTCGTTGACCGGCATCAGGCGCGAACGAGTTTTATCGTCGGTCGCGTGGAGCGATATCGCGAGATTCACCTGCAATTTTTCTTTCGCGAATTTTTTAATACCCGGAACGATGCCGCAGGTGGAAATGGAAATGTGCCGCGCGCCGAGGTTAAGCCCGTCTTTGTCGTTAAGCGCGCGGATCGAGGCCATGACGTTGTCGTAATTATTCATCGGCTCCCCCATTCCCATATACACGACATTTGTGACACTCTCCCGTTTCTTATTGAGCAGGCGGGCGAAAAACAGCACCTGATCAACAATCTCTTCCGCCGTCAAATTGCGCTTAAACCCGAGTTTTCCCGTCGCGCAAAACGAGCACTTCATCGGACAGCCCGCTTGCGAAGACACGCACACGGTTCGCCGATCGCGGTCGTGCCGCATAAGCACCGCTTCAATGAACAAACCATCGCGCGTCGCGAAAAGCGCTTTCAGCGTGTCTTTTTTCGCCGACTCAACCAACAGCCGCGCCGAAAGACTTTCAATCGGAACCTCGCGCGCCAAAAGCGCCCGCAAGTCCTCGGGCAGATCGGTCGCCGCGTCCCAGCTTTCTATAAGCCGCGTAAAAACGTTCTTTTTCGCCTGCCTAAGCCGAAACTGCGAATAACCGTTTTTAAGAATGACTTTGCCAAGAAGTTCTTCGTTCATATAAGAAGTCAACCATGAATTATTATAGCAATAATATGTAAACACCGGAAAACATAATCAAAGCGCCGATGAATTTTTTGATCAAAACGGGGGCGGAAATATCTTCTTTAATGACGCCGGGTATGATAAGCGTCAGCAGTATTCCGATGACGATCGCGTAAAAAGATTGCGCTTGCATAACGACGGTAACCAATCCCGCGGACGGAGCGATTGCGAGGGCTTTCTTGATACTCATTTGGCCGAAAAAATCCAAAAGATTATTTCCGGAAAACCAAATATATTTGCCGGTTGTGGCGGTTTTTAGTCCGTCAATTATCTGCCTTCTCATGGCGGGAATTATAAAAAGTGTCAGTCCGGCCAACGTCGAACCCAGAGTGTCAAGCAAAAAATAATCCCAAAAAGACATCTTCGTGAGTCCGTAATCTATGAAGAGCGTCATGACAGACCACATCAAAATAGCGATGAGTATCATTCCAAAACCCTTGATAAATATGCCTCTGCTTTTTTCAAAGGAAACTATGGTGGCGCCTGCCAGCACAACGACAAAACCGAGCAGTTCGTTAGAGGACAATGTTTGTCCAAGAAATATAAACGCCAAAACCACCGTCAATACCGGAATAAACTTAAAAAGAATTACTAACGCGGATGTATCGCCTTGCTCAAGCGCTTTTCCGTAAAAACCGTATGAATAGATGAGAATGACGCCCGTCAAAATCGGTATCCATGAATACATCGTCAGTTCCGGCATTCCGACAAAAATAAAAAGTATCAGGAACAAGAACAAACTCGTGATTGTTGAGAAAAACAGAAAATCAAAAATTCCCCGC
>MEYT01000049.1 GCA_001774105.1 Candidatus Azambacteria bacterium RIFCSPLOWO2_01_FULL_46_26
GGAAATGACCAAAAAATAATTGCTGTGGCTGATAATCCGACCGGCCTGATCAACGACATAGGTTTGGCCGCTTTTGCCCGGCTTAAAATCCTTAAGCCGCCCGGCCAAGACCTTCAAATTGACGTCCCCGGCCAACACGCCTTCAACGCCTTGTGCGGAACGGATCGGAACCGCGATGTTTAAAACAGGGCCAAATCCTTCCAAAAATTCAACTTTTCCAATCCAGTGCTTTCCGGCCAGGGCCTGGTTTATTCCTTCCGTGGCGGCGTCTTTAAACGTTTCCTGCAAATGTTTCGCTTCCGCGCGGTGTATCCTAAGCGTTTCTTTGCCTTCTTTGTCGTATAAAACAAACCTCGCGAAGTATGCCTCGTCCGAATCCGCCAAACCGGTCAATACTTTATTTATTTTTTCTTCGTCTTCGCCGGCCAAAAAATCGGCGGTTTTTTGCAAAATATCGCCGCTCAACTGTTCTATAAAATTTTTCACCACTTCCCTTGCTTGAAACGCGACCGCCATCTGAATTTTGGAAACGTTCTCCGCCGAATCCGTCAAAACAAGATTCAGCCACAACAAATTGCCGGCGATCAAAGCCGCGGCCACGAAAATAAAAAACAGCCAAATGGCGTATGATTTAAACCGCGGCGCTTTTAATTTTGGATTCTCCATAAATAGTTATTTCAGTTCTCCCCATTTTTTGCCTTGTCGCGTTTCAACCTCAAACGGAACTTCGAGGACGTACGCTTCTTCCATGATCTTTTTGATTTTCGGGGCCATTTCTTTTATTTTATCATTTTTCATCTCAAAAACCAATTCGTCGTGCACTTGCAGAATCATCCTAATGCCGCTTTCCTTCGCCAAAATTTGATTATAAATCTCTATCATCGCGAGTTTAATGATGTCAGCGGCAAGACCTTGAATCGGCATGTTCACGGCCATTCGTTCCGCGGCCTGCCTCACCTGCCAATTCGGCGAATTAATTTCCGGCAAATACCGCCGCCGGCCGAGCAAAGTTTTGACGTAGCCGTCCCTGACCGCTTTTTGCTTCACTTCGTCAATGTAATTTTTAATCCCGGAAAAATCATTAAAATATTCCTCAATAAAGCGTTGTGCCTGTTCCTGAGAAATGCCGGATGTTTCGGCAAAACTTTTGGCCGACATCCCATAAATCACGCCGAAATTCAGGGCCTTGGCCTGCCGGCGCAACTCATCCGAAACTTTGCTTTCTTCAATGTCGTTGACTTCGGCCGCGGTCAGGCGGTGAATGTCTTTGCCGGCCTTGAACGCCTCAATCATCTTTTTGTCGCCGGCGACGGAGGCGATAATTCTCAATTCAATCTGCGAATAATCAAAAGCGGCCAAACTTGAGCCATCCTCCGCGACGAAAGCGGAACGGATTTTTTTGCCGATAGGCGATCGGACGGGAATGTTTTGAAGATTGGGTCGCTCGGACGCCAAACGGCCGGTGGCGGTTCCTGTTTGGATAAACGTCGTGTGAAGACGGCCGGTCTTCGGGTTGACCAAAACGGGAAGCGCGTCAAGATACGTGTTTTTCAGCTTCGCCAGCTCCCGATATTCAAGGATCAGCACCACGATCGGCTGATCTTTAATTTTTAAAAGTTCGGACGCTTGGGTTGAAACGACTCCGCCCGGGGTCTTGCGCAAGCCCTTTATCGGAACTTTTAATTTTTCAAAAAGTATCTGCGAAAGCTGGGCCGGCGAATTTACGTTAAATTCGCCGCCGGCAAGGTTGTAAATTTTCTTTTCATAATCCGAAATCCGGCCGGCCACTTCTTCGGAAATAGTTTTTAAGACGTTGACGTCGATTTTTACACCGGCCCTCTCAATTTCGGCAAGAACCCCAATCAGCGGCATTTCAATTTTTTCAAAAATAAAATTGAGCTCGCTTTCTTTCAATTTTTGCTCCAGTTTGCTTTTCAAATCCCAAATTTTCAAAAAAAGTACCTGCTCGGCTTCAAGTTTTAAACCGAGTTCCCGAAATACGATTTTTGGCAACTCGTAATCGCGTTCTCCGGGATTCAAAAGCCAGGAAGCGATTTTGGTGTCAAAAAACCGGCCACGGCATTCAATGTCCTGTTCACGAAGCACTTTCAAAATCGGTTTTAAATCATGAGCGATTTTTTCAATATTTTGGTCTTCGAAAATCTCCTTAAAATCTTTAATGTCTGTCGGTTCTATTTTAAAAATTCCCTGCTTATTGGGAGAAATGTAAAGAAATTGTCCGGATTCATCCTCGCCAAGACCGACCACTATTTTCGGTTCTTTTTTGATGTCTTTAATCAAGCTCGCGGCCTGGAAACCCTCCAAAACCTTGCCCAAATCCGGCACTTCTTCGTCTTTTACCGAAGGCCCGCTCGGCGGGGACGGAGCCGCGTCGAGTCGAGCCAAACTCGACGCGGGCAATCGTTCAAGCAAAGTAAAAAATTCCAATTCCTGAAAAATTTTTATCACCGCTTCCCTGTCATAAGCGCCAAATTTCGCGTCTTCAAAATTAAATTTGAGGGGCACGTCGAATCTAACTTGAGCCAATTTTTTGCTCAAAAATGCCTGCTCTTTAAATTCGCGCAATTTGCCAATCAACTTGGGAGTCAAAGCGGTTTTCGGCCCCGCCGTTTTTTTCTCCATTGACTCACAAACCCCTTCAAGCGTTCCGAACTCTTGCAAAAGCGCGGCCGCGGTTTTCTCTCCGATTCCCGGCACGCCGGGAATATTGTCCGACGGGTCGCCTTTTAAGGCCTTAAAATCAACCAATTGTTCCGGTTTTAGTCCGAATCTTTTCTTAACTCCTTGTTCGTCGTAAATAATCGTGTCACTGATTCCTTTTTTTAAAGTACAAACAGCGACTTTTCCGTCGGACACCAGCTGTAAAAGATCCAAATCGCCGGTAACAATAAGACATTTTAAGTCCTTTACCGGCTCAACTTGTTTCGTGAGCGCGGCAATGACATCGTCGGCTTCAAAACCGGCTTTTTCATAAATTGGAACGCCGAAAGCGGTTAAAATTTCTTTTACTCTCGCGAATTGCGTTTTTAATTCTTCAGGCGTTTTGGGCCGGTGAGCTTTGTATTCCTTGTATTCAAGATGCCGGAAGGTCGGTTCGGGTAAATCAAACGCGGCCGCGACGTAATCCGGCTTCAGCTCCTTCAGCATTTTGAGTAAAATTGAACAAAACCCGTAAACGCCGTTCACCATCTCTCCTTTTTTAGCGGTCAAAGGGGGCAGGGCGTGAAACGAACGATGAATAAGCGCGTTGGCGTCAATTAAAATTAATGTTTTCCAATTCATGCTTCAAATTTTATCTCTCTTTTGTTTTTATTGAGCCACCTAAATTTAATTTTCAAATAATCCTTCGGGAGCGCGCGCTTTATTTTGTCCGCCCATTCAATCAGGACAATGTTCTCCGTGTTTTTTATTATTTCCTTAAAACCCATGGTTGTTAAATCTTTTGAGGATTCCAGCCGATAACAATCAAAATGATAAAAATATTTATGCCCGTTTTTGACGTTTAATTTATGCTTATGAATTTTGAATTTTTTTAAAATAACGAAGGTCGGACTCAAAATTTTTTCTTTGATTTTAAGCCCTCTGGCAAATCCTTGAGTAAAGGTCGTTTTGCCGCTTCCCAAATCACCCTCAAGCCCGACAACAAAAGCTCTTTTTTGAAGAGGCGCACTTTTTATTTCTTTAGCCAGCATTTCGGCCAGCTTTTGGGTTTGTTTTGAGTTGGTAGTGATAAATTTTGCCATGATCTAATTTTACCAGATTGCAAAGAAAAAAGCAGGTTTTTACACCTGCTTTTGTTCGCGATTTTCGCGAATTTTAGTCCTTTAGTTTATTGAGGTCAAACTGAAATTCGTACTTGGGAGATCCTTCGTAATCAGAAATTTCAAATCTTTCCAACCAGCCGACATACACGCCGTTGTAAACGTTGTCGGCCGGATCATCGTCCACGGTCAGCCAGTGCGTCTGGCGGGGAAGTTGCCGTTTGAAAGGTCCTTTGCCTCTTGAAGGATAAATGAGCAGGGTGTAATGTCCGGGCTCAAGGTTCAACCACTGTTCTGAAACCCATACTGCCCGACCATATCGGTACTCCAAACTTCTGCCCATGCTTGCCGGCTGAAGAATAACCGCGGCAACTTGTTTCGAGCGGCGCTCTTTTTTACCGTTTTTTTCGCGAACCTCGGTATCTTTGTAAATCTCGATTTCAAGCAAAGCGTTCCCCGTCTGGACAAAAACTCCAACGCCGGGATCCTGCCGGTTGTGAGTCAAAAGCTGGCGAGAACTTGTTCCGGAGTCCCTGATAACGACCGTGTTTGGAACGGTGGCGCAACCTCCAAGCCATACAGCCACCAGTCCGACTAACATAACCATTGCAATCAACCCCAAATACGTTATCAGCCAACCATTCGCTTTTTTCATTGTTTCCCTCCTGTTCTATTATCGGTTAATTTCGTTTTATTTTTAAAGATAAATTATTATACCAAAAATAATACATTCTGTCAAATGATAAAAGTTATCCACACGCCGCTCTTGCGGAAATAAGCGCCATCACATAGGATAAAAGTGAAATGGTTGTTACTTTTGAAGAAGAAAAACAGAAAAAACGGCTTGAGCAATTGCGCCGGCTTGAAGAGGAAAATCGGGCAAGAATCACCGCCCAAAAATCCGGCCTGCCGTATCTTGATTTGTCAGCCGTGCCGGTTGACGCCGAGGCCTTGATTACGATTGAAGAAGCGCGGGCGCGAACCGCCGAACTTGCGATAATCCAAAAAAGTTACAAAGTTCTCAGAATCGCCGTAAAAGACCACGCGAACAAGGAAACCGCGAAAATCCTGGAGGAATTGAAGCAAAAGGGCTATCAAATCAGTTTATTCATGGTTTCCTCACGGTCGCTTGAAAAAGCGTGGGAACAATACAAAACGGCGCCAAAGGCCGCCAAAGTGATAACGGGAAAAATCGAAATCTCCGAACTTAAAAAAGAAATTGAGACCTTTGAGGGTTTGAGAACGAAGATTGAAACTCTTCCGCCAACCCAGACCTCGGCAATCGCGGAAATTCTTTTGGCCGGCGGACTGAAATTCGACGCATCGGACATTCACATCGAACCCGAAACCGACAAAGTCAGATTGCGCTATCGGATTGACGGCATCCTGCAGGACATCAGCTTTTTTTCTTTTAAAATTTTCAATTCCCTGCTTTCAAGAATAAAACTTCTTTCCGGTTTAAAAATCAATATCCATGACATTGCCCAGGACGGCCGTTTTACCATCCGGCTTGACCAAACTGAAATTGAAATACGCGTTTCAATCATTCCCGGCGCCTACGGAGAATCAATCGTAATGAGAATCCTGAATCCGGCGGCGATTTCCGTCGGAATAGAACAATTGGGCTTCAGGGAAGACGACAATCAAATCGTTTCGGAACAACTTGAGCGTCCCAACGGCATGATTTTGAACACCGGCCCGACCGGCAGCGGAAAAACAACGACGCTTTACGCTTTCCTTAAAAAAATGAACGAGCCGGGCATTAAAATCATCACTATTGAAGACCCGATAGAATATCACATTAAAGGAATAACGCAGACGCAAGTGGAAGCCGAAAAGGGTTATACTTTCGCCAACGGTTTGAGATCAATCGTTCGCCAGGACCCGGACGTAATTCTGGTCGGCGAAATCCGCGACCAGGAAACCGCCGAAATCGCGGTTCACGCCGCCTTAACCGGACACCTTGTTTTTTCAACGCTTCACACGAACGACGCCCCAGGCGCGATTCCGCGGCTCATTGACATCGGTGTTAAACCGAACATTCTTCCCTCGTCTTTAAATTTAGTCATCGCCCAGCGGTTGATAAGAAAAGTTTGCGCGTCTTGCGGCCAAAAAGAAAAAATATCACCGGAACTTTTTGAAAAATTCAAAACAATGCTCGCCGGCTTGCCGAAAAGAGTGAAAAAACCGGAACTTTCTTCGGATACAACGCTCGCGAAACCCGCCGCGGCGGGCTGCGATAAATGCCATCAGACCGGATACAAAGGACGCGTCGGTATTTTTGAACTGTTTATAATGACGCCAGAAATGGAAAAACTGATAATAACTTCCCCGCCGGAATCGGAAATTCAAAACTTGGCCCGAAAAGCGGGAATGGTCACGATGGCCGAAGACGGAGTAATAAAAATTATTCAGGGAATCACCACTTTGGAAGAAGTTGAAGACGCGGTCGGGAGTATTTAAAAACAAAACACTCCGTCCTTTTCTTAAAAGGCGGAGTGCCAAAACGAACAAACCTTTAGCCCTTAAAAACCGCCACTCTGTAGGCAACTTTGTCGCTTCAAGCGGCAGTTTAGAATATTTCCGAGGAGTAACTCAGTCGGAACCAAATTATCCTGATCTGGGAAACACTCCTTGTTAAGACCATGTGTTTAGGATCTTAATTGCCTACAGAGTGGCGGTTTTTAGGAAACTATCTTCGTTTTTCGCATTATAGCAAAGGTTTGACAAATTGTCAAGACCTTGACCTAACTTTTAAAACAATTATCTTTTTTCCATGTCTTTCAAAACGCCGAAAAAAATTGAAAACTTTAGCGGGAGCGAGGAGATAATGGCCGCCTCAATCAGCGAGCCGGAAGACAAAATTCTGGATATCGCTTTGAGGCCGAAGAACTGGCAAGAATACATCGGCCAGGAAAGAATAAAAAACGGCCTAAAAATTTTACTCGAAGCGGCCAAGCTTCGTCAAGAGCCGGTGGACCATCTTTTGTTTTACGGCCCGGCAGGTTTGGGCAAAACGACTTTGGCTTACATTATTGCCAAGGAAATGAGCGCGAGTTTAAAAATAACTTCCGGTCCGGCCATTGAAAAAATCGGCGATCTCGCTTCAATTTTAACCAACCTCTCCCCCGGGGACGTTCTTTTTATTGACGAAGTCCATCGCTTAAACAAGACAATCGGAGAAGTTCTTTATCCGGCAATGGAAAACCGGACATTGGACATTATAATAGGGAAAGGGCCGTCGGCAAGAACCATCCAATTGGAACTTCCTCCTTTTTCTTTAATCGCCGCCACAACCAGAATCGGTCTTCTTTCGGGGCCATTAAGGTCGCGCTTCGGCGCCACGTTCCGCCTGGATTTTTACGAAAATCAAGACATTGAAAAAATTATAGCCCGTTCGGCCGAACTTTTAAACGTTCCAATTGAAAAAGAGGCCGTAAAAATCATTGCCTTGTCCAGCCGCGCCACCCCAAGAACCGCCAACCGCCTTTTGAAGCGTTGCCGCGATTACGCGCAGGTAAAAGCGGGAGGAATTCTCAACAAAGACGTCGCCGAAGAGGCGCTAAAAATGATGGAAATTGACGAGAAGGGTCTGGAAACGACCGATCGCCGGCTTCTGGAGATTCTTATTGATAAATTTGAAGGCGGGCCGGTCGGACTTCAGACCCTGGCCGCCGCGGCCTCGGAAGAAAATGACACGATTGAAGACATTTACGAGCCATATTTAATGCAGCTTGGTTTGATTAACCGAACGCCGAAAGGAAGAGTGGCGACCAAACGGGCGTATGAACATCTCGGCAGGCCGTATCCGCACGAACAAACGATAAAACTTCTCTAATTATGTCCGGTCATTCAAAATGGTCAAAAATTAAACGCCAAAAAGCGGTCAGCGACGTTAAGAAAAGCAAGTATTTCTCAAAAGCCGCGGCGCTGATTGTTATTGCCGCCAGGGAAAAAGGGGGCGATCCGTCCACTAACCCGGCTCTCCGTCTGGTTATTGAAAAAGCCAAGGCTTTGAATATGCCGAGCGATAATATTGAGCGGGCGATTAAACGCGGCACAGGAGAAATCGAGGGCGCGAAAATCGAAGAGATTACTTACGAGGCGTACGGCCCTGGCGGGACCGCGCTTTTGATCAAAACCAACACGGACAACAAAAACAGAACCGTCTCGGAAATTAAGCATATCTTAAACCAGCGCGGCGGCAAATTCGCCGAGGCGGGCAGCGTGAAGTGGTTATTTGAAGAAAAGGGCGTAATCTCCGTCAACACCAAAGAATCCGGCATCGGCAAAGACGAACTGGAACTGCTGGCCATTGATTTGGGCGCCGAGGATATTAAAACAAAGGAAGACGACGTTGAAATTTACGGGAAACCGTCGGCTCTGTTTAAAATTAAAGATGGGCTGGAAAAAGCAGAGGTAAAAATCGAATCGGCCGAAACTGAACTGACGGCCAAAAATCCTTTTGAGATAAAGGATCCAAAAATTCAGGAAGAACTAAACAAGCTTTACGAGGCCTTGGACGACCAAAACGATGTTGAAGAAATTTATTCAAACACCGCCGATTAAAAAAGTTATTTTAGGAATCGATCCCGGAACGTCAATCATCGGATTCGGTTTTATAGAAAAAAGGGCCGGAGGTCTTTTTCCTTTAACTTACGGCTGCATTAAAAATCCGGCGAACGAGCCGATTGAAAAAAAACTGCTGAAATTGGAAAAAGAACTTGAAGAACTTTTGAAGGAGCATAGGCCGGAAATTCTGGCGATTGAAAAAATTTTCTTTTTTAAAAACGCCAAAACAATCATTGACGTTTCGCGCGCCCAGGGCGTAATTCTTTTGGCGGCGGCCAGATTCAAAATTCCCATTTTTGAATTTACTCCGCTTGAAGTTAAGCAGGCGGTCAGCGGCTATGGCCGGGCCGAAAAACAGCAGGTTCAAAAAATGGTTCGTTTGATTTTGCGATTAAAAGAAATTCCCAAACCCGACGATGTTGCCGACGCTCTGGCTATTGCAATTTGCGCGGCAAATAGTGTAAGATGAGATAACTTATTTTGTTGGCAATTATCCTTCTTAAGCGGCAAAGGTCGAAAATATCAATTTTAAAAACAAATCTCAAAAATGATTAAAGACGACATCTTATTGGCTTCGTATGCCGAAGAAGAGAGCGGCGATGAATTGGAGGAAAAAGAAGCAGGAGAAGAATCGGACACTGAAGAATTAAACAAGGAGGAAGAAGAGGAGGAAGGGGACGAAGACATGGAGGAAGAGGAAGAGGGGGGACAGGAAGAGGAGTTGTAACAATTTTTTGTCTTTGTTTTTAAAACCCCGCCCTTTATCAAAAAGGCGGGGTTTTTACATTATTAAGCGATTTTAGCAAATCTTCGTTTGCCCACTTTAATCAACATTCCGCTTTTCGGCGTTATTTTCGCCCTGAAATCCCCGCACGCCTGCCTGTTGATTTCAACGGCACCCTGTTCGACAAGTTGTTTGGCCTGGGATTTGGAAGCGGCCAGCCGCAATCGCACCAGTAAATCAAGAATACTTAAAGGCGCGGCCGGCAGTTTAAAGGTCGGGGTTTCCGAAGGAGCTCCGTGTTTCCTAAAAACACGCGCAAACTCTCTGTTTGCCTCTGTCGCGGCGCGCGTGCCGTAATACATACCGACAAGCGTCTCCGCGAGCTCAATTTTTGCGGGATACGGATTCGCAATCTTTCTCTCCTTATCGGTCAAAAATACGTAATACTTGTCAATCAATTGATCGGGAATAGACATAATTTTCCCGAACATCTCTGAAGGCACGACGTCAAGGCCGATATAGTTGTCGTAACTTTTGCTCATCTTGCGGACACCGTCGGTGCCTTCCAACAGCGGCACCATGAGAATATCCTGTTCGGCCATTCCAAAATACCGCTGAATCTGCCGCCCCATCAAAAGATTGAATTTTTGGTCGGTGCCGCCTATTTCCGCGTCGGCCTTGACCATGACTGAATCATAACCCTGCAGTAAAGGATACAAAACCTCCAAAAGCGTCACGTCGCCGCCTTCGGCAATCCGTTTTTTAAAATCCTCGCGATGTAAAACCTGCTGAACGGTGGCCGCTCGGGACAATTCAATGATCGTCTGTTTTTTCCCCAACCATTTGCTGTTGTAATGAATTTCAGCGTTTTTCACGTTGATAATCTTGCCGGCCTGCCGTAAATATCTTTTCATGTTTTCTTTAACCCGCTCTTTTGTGAGCGGCGGACGGGCCCCAACCCGACCGGAAGGATCGCCTATCATTGCCGTAAAATCGCCGATAATCAAAACAGCTTTATGCCCCAAATCCTGAAATTGCCTCAACTTTCTGAGCGGAACCGCGTGCCCCAAATGCAAATCCGGCGCCGTAGGATCAATTCCGAATTTTACGCGCAGTTTTTTACCCGAGCGCAGCGCCGCTTCCAAATGTCCTTTTGCGATTACCTCCTCGACTCCGCGACCCAGGATTTTTTCAATTGTTTTTTCATCGATTTTTACGCGAGCCATGAAGTTATCTTACCATAAAGTTGACTCTTTTTGAATATTTTGCTATTCTGATTCTTGTTCGCAATATCTTAACTTTACTTTATTATGCTAATTATTCGTTTGCACAGGGAAGGAAAGAAAAATTCTGCCTCTTTCCGCGTTGTCGTCACGGAAAAACAAAACGCGGCGAAAGGAAAATTTTTGGAAATTCTCGGCTCTTACGACCCTCACCTGAATTCAAAGATCTTCAAGAAAGAAAGAATCAATTACTGGCTCTCCAAGGGCGCGAAAACTTCGGACACGGCGCATAATCTTTTGGTGTCCGCGGGTATTATTAAAGGCCCAAAAAAAACAATAAAAATTAAAAAAGGCGCGGCGCAGGCGGGACAAACAACCGCGAACGCTCCGGCAGTCGCCACGGCTCCCGAAACAGCTTCTTGATTTTTTTGTTTAAATGCGTATAATATAGAACAAATAGCGGTTCTTGCTGATATTTCAGAAATTCCGGAATATCAGAAAAGGTCGGTCGCTATGACCCTTCGATTTCACTCAGGGTCATCCTGAACGGAATCGAGTGGACGAACATTCTTGAATAAATCAATATTACGACAATGGTTAAATCCTCTGCGGATCAGGAATTCATTGATTACATTGTAAAATCAATAGTTGATCACCCTGACGACGTCAAGACCGACAGAAAAGTCGATGAAATGGGCGTTCTTTTGACGCTAAAAGTGCATCCCGAAGACATGGGAATCATCATCGGCCGCCAGGGCGCAACCGCGAAAGCCATCAGAACTCTGCTTCGAATTGTCGGGACAAAGCACAACGCCCGGGTCAATTTGAAGATTGAAGAGCCGGAAGGCGCGCGAAGAGAAACGGGAACCTCAAGCATTGATAAAGTTGTTGAGGATCTGAAAATGTAAAACCCAAAAAAGGCTTTACTAAACTCAAAACCCTGCTAATATATTAGCAGGGTTTTGAGTTAGGCGAATTTGCCATGCTTCAATTCGATATTATCACAATTTTTCCTAAAATTTTTGATTCTTATTTCGGCGAATCAATCATCAAACGCGCCCGAAAAAACAAGTTAATCAAAATAAACGTCCATAATTTGAGAATTTGGGCCGCGGACAAGCACAAAAAAGTTGACGACAAGCCGTACGGCGGCGGGGCGGGGATGGTGCTTAAAACCGAACCTTTGGCAAAAGCAATGGGTTCAATTTTGAAAATTTCCGGCCCTTCGGGGCATCTCGCGAAGCGAGACAAGACAAAAGTCCTGCTTTTTTCCGCCGCGGGAACGCAATTTACTCAAAAAATGGCCGGTGACTGGGCAAAAAAAATCAACCGCGTTGTCATGATTGCGGGACATTACGAAGGGGTGGATGAACGAATCAAAAAAATAATTAGGGATTCCGGTTTTCCGATTCAAGAAATTTCCATCGGTCCTTATGTCTTAACCGGCGGAGAGCTGCCGGCAATGATTGTCGCCGACGCGATTTCAAGGCACATAAAAGGGGTTTTGGGAAAAGAAGAGTCCCTCGAGGAAAAACGCTTTGGAATAGGCGTGCCGGTTTACACAAGGCCGAACATTTTTATCTGGAAAAACAAAAAATACGCCGTTCCAAAAGTCCTCCTGTCGGGGAATCATCAAAAAATAGCGGAATGGCGCGTTAAACACAAAAAATAAATGCCGACTCGAAAATACTATCGCCCGCAAACGTCTCTCAAAGAAAAAACGGCTAAAAACAAAAAAGGAGGATACTTGCTCAGGAAGATGCTGAAGTGGTTTTTGCTTATTTCATTTTTTTTCGCTATCGCCGCCTTAATTTCCGGCGCCGCCATTTTTGCTTATTTTGCCAAAGACCTGCCTGATCTTAAAAAAATGGATCAGCGCCAAATTATCGAATCAACCAAAATTTACGATCGAAGCGGTCAAATCCTTCTTTATGACGTTCATGGGGAAGAAAAAAGAACGGTTGTTCCTTTGGAAGATATTTCCGACACCTTAATTAAAGCAATGCTGGCCATTGAAGACGCCGGTTTTTATGAACATTCCGGTTTTGACGTCAAAGCGCTGATTCGCGCGGGTCTGGCGAATTTCCGCGGAGGAAAAATCGTCCAAGGCGGCTCAACCATCACTCAACAATTAATCAAAAATTCCCTCCTCACGTCGGAACGCACTTTGACGAGAAAAATCAAAGAATTGATTTTGTCTTTTGAAATGGAACGGCGATATTCCAAAGAAGAAATTTTGAGCTTTTATTTGAATCAAATACCTTTCGGTTCCAACGCCTACGGGGTTGAAGCCGCCGCCTTGACTTTTTTCAACAAACACGCGAAAAACCTGACTCTGGCGGAGTCCTCCCTTTTGGCGGCTCTGCCGAAAGCTCCAACTTATTACTCGCCGTACGGCTCTCATCCGGAGGCCTTAAAAACGCGGCACGAATACGTTCTTGATCGGATGAAAGAGTTGGGTTTAATCACTTCGGAAGAAGCCGAGAACGCCAAAAAAGAGACCTTGCAATTTAAAAGCGAAAAAACCGCGATAAACGCGCCTCATTTTGTCATGTACATCAGAGAATATCTTGAAGAAAAATATGGGGACAAATATCTCCAGGAAGGGGGATTGAAAGTCGTGACAACGCTTGATTGGAACTTACAGCTGGCGGCTGAGAAAATTATCGAAGAAGGGGCGCTCCAAAACGAAAAAAAATACAAGGCCTCAAACGCCGCTTTAACCGCGATTGATCCAAAAACCGGTCAGGTTTTGGCAATGGTCGGTTCGCGCGATTATTTCGGAGAGCCGAGTCCGAAAAATTGCGTTCCCGGAAAAAATTGCCGTTTTGAGCCGAACGTAAACGTTACAATCAGGGAACGCCAGCCGGGCTCCGCGTTCAAACCGTTTGCTTACGCGGCGGCATTTAAAAAAGGTTTTACCGCGGGCACCGTTATTTTTGACGTTCCGATTGAATTTTCGGCCCAAAACCAAAACTGTCCGCCGGAGGTTGATTTTTCAAATGAAGACAGACAATGCTACCATCCCCAAAATTATGACGGGAAATTCCGCGGTCCTGTGACGCTACACCAGTCGTTGGCTCAATCTTTGAACATTCCTTCGGTAAAGACGTTATATTTGGCCGGCGTTCCGGAAACAATCAATACGGCCCAGGATCTCGGTATCACCACTTTAAAAAATCGCGCCCAATATGGTCTGGCGTTGGCGCTGGGCGGCGGGGCGGTGAAACTTCTTGACATAACCGCGGCTTACGGCGTATTTGGCAATGAAGGCGTCAAAAATCGCGCGACATCCGTTTTAAGAATAGAGGACTCAAAAGGAAACATTCTCGAACAATACCAAAAAAGTGAAGTTAAAGCGCTCGAGCCGGAGATTGCCAAACAAATAGCCGACATCCTCTCGGACAACGAAGCAAGAACTCCGATGTTCGGCGCGGACAGCCCGCTTCATTTTGCCGACCGGCCGGTGGCGGCTAAAACCGGGACAAGCCAGGATTATCGCGACGCTTGGGTTGTTGGTTTTACTCCTTCTTTGTCCGTCGGGGTATGGGTCGGCAACAACAACAACGAACCGATGGAAAAAGGAGGGGCTGGCATCATGGCGGCCGGACCGCTTTGGCATAAATTCATGGCCGAGGTTCTAAAAAATAAACCGGTTGAGTCGTTCATTAAACCGGAAAATAAAAATCAACCGTCCAACCCTCTTCTGAACGGCCAGTTTGCCAGCGAAATTAAGGTAAAAATTGATAAAATTTCCGGTAAATTGGCTACTGAATTTACGCCGACGGAACTCGTTCAAGAAAAAGCATATAAGCAAGTTCATTCGATCCTTTATTTTGTTGACAAGAATAACCCTTTAGGGCCGCCTCCTCAAGACCCGAATCAAGACCCTCAATTCGCGAATTGGGAATTTGCCGTTCAAAAATGGCTTAAAGAAAGCGGCCAGGTTGATTTGTTCAATCAGACGCCGACGACAGAAACCGACGATGTCCATATTCCGGCGAACCAACCGTTGATTAAAATTGCTTCCCCTTTGGCTAACGAAGCCGTCAACCCGCAAAACTTAACAATCAGAGTCGAGGTTTTTGCTCCGCTGGGAATCAAACATGTTGATTTTTTCTTTAATGATTTGTTTTTAGGGTCTGATTTTGTTCCTCCGTACATTTTAACGGATACCGTCCCTAAAAACCAAATCGTTCCGGAACAACTTTTGTTCGACGGCCAGACGCTTGCGACGAATTACATAACCGCGCGAGCTTACGACGCGGCTGACAACAAAAGCGAAATGAGAATTCCAGTTATGATTAAACCTTAAATCAAATTCAACTTTTAACGTAAAACAAAAAAAGTCCTTAAAAGGACTTTTTTTGTTTTTTTGTCTACTGATTACGCCGCCTTAATCGGCATGAAAATGTAAAGATAACCTTGTTCCTGATCGCTTTTTACCAGTCCGGGTTTAATTTCTCCGTTTAATTCCAGAACCACTTCTTCGTCCTGAATGTTGGCCAAACCATCAAGGACATACTTATAATTAAAAACCACTGTTATCTCTTTTCCTTTCGCTTTTTTAATTAAAAGCGTTGATTTTGAATTTCCCGCGTCGCTTTGCGAAGAAAAAATGTCCAAAATTTTCTTTTCCGTGTCCGCAAAAAATTTAACGTCGTTCGT
>MEYT01000050.1 GCA_001774105.1 Candidatus Azambacteria bacterium RIFCSPLOWO2_01_FULL_46_26
CGCGAAGTCAGGGTTTTGTCTCCGGACGGAGAAATCAAAGAATTAAGTCAAAGCGAATGCATGTTCGGTTACCGCGACAGCGTTTTTAAGCGCGGTAATGACATTATTCTTTCGGCGGAACTTTTTTTGACAAAAGACGATCCGATTGAAATTAAAAAAAGAATGGACGAACGAATAAATTTTCGGAGAAACAAACATCCCTTGGAATATCCTTCGGCCGGCTGTGTTTTTAAAAATGTTTCGGCTTCGCGATTAAAACCGCGATTTCAGGAAAAATTCAGGGATTTCGTAAAGAACGACAAAATCTCCGCCGGTTTTTTGATTTCGGAAGCCGGATTGAAAGGAAAAAAAATCGGCGGAGCGATGGTTTCCGAAAAGCACGCCAATTTTCTCGTCAACGCCGGCGGAGCGACGGCCGAAGAAATGATAATTCTCGTCAGTTTAATAAAACAAAAAGTCAGAAACAACTTCGGCGCTCTGCTTGAAGAAGAAATACAATACGTCGGATTTTAAATTTTTAGAGGGATCCTTCGGGCTTTGCCCTCAGGATGACCCAAACGTTCTTTAGAGCGTTTGGGTCAGTTATCCACAGGGGAAAATATTTTCTGTTGCAAAGTGTGTTATACTTAAATTAAGAATTTAAATATCATTTTTCTATTTATGGAAAAAGGTCGAGGAATTCAAGGCAGTTATAATTAATTAGTTTTTAAAAAATATGGCAAAGGCAAAAAAAGCAAAGAAAGCCGTCAAGAAAGGCGGAAAGAAAAAGAAATAATTTTCTTTTTGTAAAATACCCCCCGCTTGCGGGGGGTATTTTACTGTGTTAATATAGAAAAAGTGATTTCGTAACATTATGAAAATAAACATAAAAGCGACAAATTTGGAATTAAGCGGCAGCATTCACGCCTACATTGACGAAAAAATCAACGGCCTTGAAAAATTTATTCAAAACGTTGATTTGAGCGCCGTTGAATGCTGGGTTGAGGTGGCGAAGACGACAACGCACCATCGCAAAGGCGACATTTATCGCGCCGAAGCCGACATCCGCCTGCCCGGAAAAGTCATCAGAGCCGAAGCCGAGCAATGGGATTTGCATCAGGCGATTGACCAAATTAAAGACGAGCTTCAGAGGGAATTAAAAAAATACAAAGAAGCGCAGTCCGCGAAATACAAGCGGGGAGCGAGAATATTTAAGACCTTGGCTAAACTTTCGCCTTTGGCTTGGTTTCAAGGAGAAAAGGGCGAGAGGGCGGAAGAGGAGTAATTGCGGCATGTTTTTGTCCAAACTTTTCGGCGATCCGGTCAAAAGATTGCTGGAAAAACACAAATTAACGGTTGACGAAATTAATAAACTCGAACCGAAGTTCGAGGTTTTTTCTTTTGAAGAATTAAAAGGAGCAAGCCAAAAATTGAAAGAGCGTTTTGGGGCGGGGGAGAGTTTGGACGATTTGCTGCCGGAAGCGTTCGCGTTGGCGCGGGAATCGGCCAAAAGAACGCTGGGCCAAAGGCATTACGACGTCCAGCTCATCGGCGGCATTGTTTTGCATCAGGGCAAAATCGCCGAAATGAAAACAGGCGAAGGCAAAACGCTCGTCGCCACCCTGCCCGCTTATTTGAACGCTTTGACCGGCCGCGGGGTGCACGTCGTGACGGTTAACGATTATCTGGCGCGGCGCGATGCCGTCTGGATGGGACAGATACATCACGCTCTCGGCTTGTCGGTCAGCTGTATCAATCACGAAGCGAGTTATCTGTACGATCCGAGCCATCGCCACGCTGAAGCGAAAGGCGATGTTCAAGACGAACACGACGCGGCGCGCGACACTTTGGGCGGTTTTAAAATCGTTCACGAGTATCTGCGGCCTTGTTCAAGAAAAGAGGCCTACGCGGCCGACGTTTTATACGGCACGAACAACGAATTCGGTTTTGATTATCTGCGCGACAACATGGCTTACGGCATTGACGACATAGTCCAGCGCGAGCATTATTACGCGATCGTTGACGAGGTGGACAGTATTTTAATTGACGAGGCAAGGACGCCTTTGATTATTTCGGCGCCCGACGAAGAGTCAACGAAAATGTACGAGCAATTTTCAAAAATCGTTCCTCGCCTGGCGGAAAACGCCGATTACAACATTGACGAAAAAATGCGGGCGGTGTCTTTGACCGACGAAGGCATCGGCAAAATCGAAAAAATTTTGGGGGTGGACAATATTTACGACATAGGCGGCGCCGGGCTCGGGCTCCGCTACGTCCATCATCTGGAGCAGGCCCTGCGGGCGAACGTGCTTTTCAAACTTGACCGCGATTACGTGGTGCGGAACGGCGAAGTGATAATCGTTGACGAATTTACCGGCCGCATGATGCCGGGACGCAGATACAGTGAAGGCCTGCATCAGGCAATAGAAGCGAAAGAAGGAGTCAGGGTTCAGCGGGAATCAAGGACGCTCGCTTCCATCACCTTTCAAAATTATTTCCGTCTTTACGGGAAATTAGCCGGCATGACCGGCACGGCCCAGACATCGGCCGAAGAATTTCACAAGGTTTACAATCTTGAAGTCGCGGTGGTTCCGACCAACAAGCCGATGATTCGCGACGACAAACAAGACGGCATTTATAAAACGGACAAAGGAAAATTCGAGGCCTTGGTTCGGGAAATCAAAAAAAACAGTGAAATCGGCAGGCCGGTGCTTGTCGGCACGATTTCAATAGAAAAGAACGAGCGGCTCAGCGCCATGCTCCGGCGCGAAGGAATAGAGCACGAACTTTTGAACGCCAAAAATCACGAACGCGAAGCGTCAATCATTGCCCAAGCCGGGCGCCCGGGCGCCGTGACCATCGCGACCAACATGGCCGGCCGGGGCGTTGACATTATTTTGGGCGGCAACCCGCCATTGCCGGATGAAGCGAAAAAAGTGCGCGAAGCCGGAGGGCTTCTTGTGTTCGGCACCGAGCGGCACGAGGCGCGGCGAATTGACAATCAGCTTCGCGGCAGGGCCGGGCGGCAGGGAGACCCGGGAGCTTCCCAGTTTTTGGTTTCTCTGGAAGACGATTTGATGAGAATCTTCGGTTCGGAAAAAATCAAAGGAATGATGGACTTGCTCGGCCTGCCTGAAGATCAGCCGATTGAGAATAAGATGATTTCAAGAGCGCTTGAAGCGGCTCAGTCAAAAATAGAGGGCTTTCATTTTGACGCGAGAAAACACGTTCTTGAATACGACGACGTAATGAACAGGCACCGCGAGGTCGCGTACAAAATGCGGCGAAGAATAGCGGACGGAAGCGAGTTGACAAAGGATAAAATCTCGCGGATGTTCGGAGACGAGATAAAAAAGATCGTGGAATTTCATACCCAAAGCGAATCCTTTGGAGAATGGAACATTGAAGAAATTATTGAGGACGCGAAGGCGATTTTTTCTTTGCCGCCGGACGTTCGTTCAAAATTGGAAGAACTCAAAGACGGACGCCGAGACAAATTTGAAATTCAGAAGGAATTTGCCGTTTATTTAAACGATCTTGCTTTGAAAGCGTACGCCGCCAAAGAGAAAGAGGTCGGCGAAGAAAACACGCGGCAGGCCGAAAAATTTATTCTTTTGAGAACCCTTGATTTTCTTTGGATGGACCATCTTGAAGCAATGGAACACCTGCGCAGTTCCGTGCGGCTGAGGGCTTACGGTCAGCGCGATCCTTTGGTTGAATATAAAAATGAAGGACACCGGATTTTTCAAAAATTGCTCGGAGTTTTTCAAACCGACGTCGTCGGGGCGATTTTCAAAGTAGGAGTTTCGGTTGCTCCGACCGCCTCCGCCGCCCGGCCGGCTCCGCAAATGATTCTCTCGCGGGGCGAGTCGGAAAGCGCCGCGCCGAAAACCGCCGCCAAAGACAGACCAACGGTCGGCAGGAACGATCCCTGTCCCTGCGGCAGCGGTAAGAAGTTTAAAAAGTGTCATGGGTCATGAGAATAGAAATATGCTAAGAAAGAAATCAATAAAAGCAATAATATTTGACATGGACGGCGTTATTTCCGACACTCAAGTTATTCACGCTAAAACAGAATCCGAATTATTAAAGGATTATGGCATAGAAATACATCCTGATGAAATAACGCGACGGTATGCGGGAGTCGGAGATGAAGAGATGTTTCGAGAAATTTTTAGCAACGCGCGACAAAAATTACCCAAAATTGGGCAATTGGTGGAAAAGAAGTGGAAAATAATGGACGAGTTGGTAAGAGGAAATGTAAAAGAAATACCGGGTACGTCAGAATTTATCAAACGATTAAAAAGCTTGAGCTTGCCTTTAGCCGTGGGGTCGGCTTCCCGTCTCGCGTTTATCGAGTTGGTGTTGGCAGAATTGGGCCTTAGGCGTAAATTTGACGCAATTGCGAGCGCCGAAGAAGTAAAAAAAGGCAAACCGGAGCCGGATTTGTTTTTACTGGCCGCAAAGAGGTTATCTGTCGCGCCGGAAGATTGCCTCGTTATTGAGGACGGGGTAAGCGGAATGATTGCGGCAAAAAGAGCGGGGATGCAATGCGTCGGTTTAATAAAAAATAAGACGGAACAAGCTTACCCGGCGGATTTACTTGTGACAGACCTGCGGGAAGTGCCAATTGATCAATATATACAATCCGCGTGATGTTTCTTCAAAATAACGGTATGGGAAATGTCATCAAACACAAAAAAATTATCGTTGCCGTGAGCGGCGGATTTGACCCGATTCATATCGGGCATGTTCGGCTTTTTCAAGAAGCAAAAAAAATGGGCGATGAACTCGTCGTTATCCTGAACAACGACAACTGGCTGTTCAAGAAAAAAGGATACGTGTTTATGCCCGAAAAAGAGCGCGAAGAAATCATCAAAGCGATCGCGGGCGTTGACCGCGTCGTGCTTACTTCGCATCCGAAGAACCCAAAAGACATGAGCGTGCGCGCGGAACTTAAAAAAATCCGTCCGCGCGTTTTCGCGAACGGGGGCGACAGAACGCGCCGCAACATTCCCGAACTTGCCGCGGCAAGAGAGATCGGATGTCGCTTTGTGTTTAATGTCGGCAAAGGCGGCAAGGTCCAGTCAAGCTCCTTGCTTGTGGCAAGCACGCGGATTTACGCTAAAAATTAAAAATATTATCATATGCCGGCGGAAAAAATTAGTTTAAAAAACGCGAAGGAGAATAAACTTTTTTACTTTGTCGCGAACGTCGTCGTCTATCGCGAAAGCGACGGGCGATGCCTTATTCTCAAAAGGGACGAAAGAGAAAAAGTTCATCCCGGAAAGTACGGAGTGATCGGCGGAAAATTAGAGTGGAAACAGTTTGACGTTGAAAAACCGACCCGGATGAACGGCGATGTTCTTGATTTCGAGAACGCGGTTGAGGATTTGCTGGTCAGAGAAGCGAAAGAAGAGGCCGGCATTGAGATAGACAGGAATTTGAAATATCTAAACAGCGTGGCTTTCGTGAGGCCCGATGAAACACCCAGCGTCTTAATAAAATTCGCGGCAAAATATAAAAATGGCGAAGTCCGTCCTGAGCCGGGCGGATTTGCTGATTATGCGTGGGTTAATACAGAAGAAATAAAAAACTATTCTTGCATCGCCGGAATTCCCGAAGAAGTTTCGGTTGCGATAAGTCTGTTTAAATCCGTCTGATATTTTCTCGGCGGAAGAAATAAAAGTGCATGGAGAGTAAAACTAAAGAAAAACTGATCAAGAAATTGAAAGAAATCGGCGTTGTTAAAAAGCGGCGGGTGAATTTAAAACATGCCGGGATTTCAAATTTTTATGTAGATATCAAGAAAGCGTACGGTGAACCAAAAATATTGGATATGATTGGTAAGTGTATTTGGAAGCAAATAGATAAAAACATAACTTGCGTGGCTGCCGCCGGTTATGGCGGTATACCGCTTGCCGCGGCCGTTTCAGGAAAATACGGCTTGAAATTAGTTTTAGTCAGAGAGAAACCAAAAGAACACGGCATGAATGTTTGGATAGACGGCTATATGCCAAAAAAAGGAGATAAAGTTTGGATAGTTGATGATGTTTTAACTACGGGGAAGAGCATTAAGCATATCATTAAAGTTATTAAAAAAACGGATGCCAAAATTTTTGGGTGCAGTGTCGTTGTAAAGCGCGGAGACGGTCAAACAGATATACCCTTATTTTATATTTTAGGCGCAGAGGATTTATTATGAGTTCGTAATTGTCCCTGCGGTTTAAGAAAACACCGATAAATATGCAAAAATTACTCACATCAATTGAGGAAGCGTTTAAAAAATCCGAAGTCAATTTGCCGATCTCCTTGAAAATAAAATTGGCGGAATTGATTTTGGATTTGTCTTTGTCGCGAAAGCGTTTCGGGTTATTCGTGATTTTCGGCTGGAAAAATAAATGGCGGAAATTTACCGACATCCCTGACAGTTCTCAGGACATCTTCGCGCGTCGCCGAATTAACATCTTAAATATCCAAAAGCAGAAAAACCGGCGTTATAATGTAGCGGCTACTATGAATTTTGACGGCGCGATCCTTTGGTTGAATATAAAAATGAAGGACACCGGATTTTTCAAAAATTGCTCGGAGTTTTTCAAACCGACGTCGTCGGGGCGATTTTCAAAGTAGGAGTTTCGGTTGCTCCGACCGCCTCCGCCGCCCGGCCGGCTCCGCAAATGATTCTCTCGCGGGGCGAGTCGGAAAGCGCCGCGCCGAAAACCGCCGCCAAAGACAGACCAACGGTCGGCAGGAACGATCCCTGTCCCTGCGGCAGCGGTAAGAAGTTTAAAAAGTGTCACGGGTCATGAGGATAAGAAAAAGCCGCGCGAATTATCTCGGCGGCCTGACGCAAGGTTAGATTTGATATCCGACTTCAAATGGCAGAAAAGCGTGGGAAAAGGTTACTAATTCCCACTCATCGCTCCAGCTTCTTGCTTCGACGGTAAATATGGTTTCTATTCTGGCAGAAATGTCAGTTCCCGACAGTGTATGGCTTGAAGTCATGTACTTGCTTGGATCTTTCTTGCTACGGTAAACTACTATGCAATGAACCGTAAATTCTGGCATTGTGTACCTCCTGATGGGTTTGCGAACTGTTAGTAGTTAAGCATGAGAAGAATTGTGTGTCAAGTTTTACGCTCCCCATGACATTTTCTATAAATCTGTAAATCCGGCAATGCGAAGGACGGGGAAATGCTTTAAAATAAAGAAAATCCGTGCGGTTGGTTATTAAAAAAACAGAGATGTCATGGGGCGTGAGGGTGAATTTTGGCAAAGAAAAAAGAGCGGTTTAGAGTGACGCTCAGCACTTTTGGGCTACTTCGAGCCGAAGAGGGGGCAGAGAAGATCGTGGATTGACTTCAGGCGTTCGTTCAGTAGCATGTGCCAACTGAACAACCCGACCTCACGATCTTTCAAGAGCGAAACGAGCTTTTCGGCCTCTTCCTGAAGCTTGTCGTGAGTGATCTCGGTCTTCTGGTTTTCAGCCATTTCGGTGCCTCCTTTCAAAAGGTTGATTGAACCGAAACTGATTACAATATAGCATGGAAGTGTGGTATTTGTCAAGTTTTTTGACTCCCGTGGCATTTTCAATATTCCGACCAATCGGCAAGTTCACAAGTTGGAAAACGGCTTAGAATTAGGAAAATCCGTGCGGTTGGTTATTGAAAAAGCAAAAGTGCCACGGAATAACGTCTTAGGCGTTATTCGAGTTATTGTCCCGAGAGCGAGGGCGTGGTATAATTTTAATATGCCCGATGAGATGGCAAGATTTTGTTTTAACGGAAAGTTAAATGAAATTACCTATTTTAAAAGCGGAAAAACTTGACCGTGAATTTTACAAGGCGCTTTTGGCAAGCATAGGGGAGGGGATGATCGCGGTGGACATGGAAGGAGTAATTCTTTCGGTAAACCGGGCTTTTGAAAAAATGCTTGGATGGAAGCAGGACGAGGTTGTCGGGAAGCGTCTGGTGGAAATCATTCCCCGCGAAGACGAGGAGGGCAACAGAATTAATATTGAGGAAAGAATGCTCATGCAATTTTTCTCCGGTTCATTGCCTTTCTTTTATTTTGTCCGCAAAGACAAGACGAGATTGCCCGTAAACAGCGTCATAAATTCCATAACGATTGATCAGAAGATTATCGGCGTCGTGGAGGTGTTTCACGACTTGACCAGAGAAAAAGTGCTTGAAAAATTGCGGATGGATTTTTTAACGCTCGCTTCCCACCAGTTGCGCACGCCGCTTTCGGGAACGAAATGGCTTATTGAAACGATGAAGAGGGGCGTGCTGGGACCGTTAAACGAAAAACAGCGGGATTACATGGACGAAATTTATAGGGCTAACGAGCGAATGATCAAGCTTGTCTTTGACATGATAAACGTTTTGCGGCTTGAAAGCGGAACCGCGACAATCAAGAAAGAAACGGTCTCCGTTTCGGATTTGGGCGAGAATATTTCCGTCAAAACGGAAGACGCGGTCGCAAAGGGAAAAATCACATTCCGCAACGCCTTGAAAAATTATAAAACAATCGCGGTTGAGACCGACGCCGCTTTGCTGCAAAGCATTCTTGAGTGTTTTGTCGCGAACGCCGTCAGCTACTCGCAGCCGGGACAGGAAGTCGCTTGCGACGCCAAAGAAGAAGCGGACGCGGTGACATTTTCCGTAAAGGATTCCGGCATCGGGATTCCCAAGGACGAACAGGAAAGAATTTTTGAAAAGTTTTATCGCGCCTCCAACGCGAAACAAATAAGGCCGGACGGCACGGGCCTGGGTCTTTATACCGCGTCCATACTTGCCGATAAGATCGGGGCAAAAGTCTCGTTTGAATCGGAAGAAGGCAAGGGCTCAACTTTTTATTTGCGCGTTCCCAAGCGTTTTGCTAAAATAACTATATGAGCAAGATACTGATTGTAGAAGACGAAGCATTTTTGGTAACCGCTCTTAAAGACACTTTTGAGGCGGAGGGATTCGCGGTGGACACCGCCACCAACGGCGATGAGGCCATGGAGTGGATAAAAAAGCGACGGCCGGACATTATTCTTCTCGATCTTTTGATGCCCAGAAGGGACGGGTTTTACGTATTGGAGGAATTGAAAAAAAATCCCGAATGGAAACTCATTCCGGTTATCGTGCTTTCCAATTTGGGCGGAGACGCCGAAATTAAAAGAGCGCTTGAGATGGGCGCGGACGATTATTTCGTAAAGGCGCAGCACCCGATCGAGGAAGTGATTGATAAAGTAAAAGAGTATTTCGTGGGAGCGAAAGCGATAAAACCGGTTCGCGTCAAAAAAGAAAAAGCCGCGGAGGAGGTTCCGCCCGCGCAGGCCGCGCTTAGCGCGGCGCAGGCAGGCGAAGAAGCGCTCGCCGAAGAAAAAAAGC